>JAGQIK010000690.1 GCA_020431405.1 Myxococcales bacterium | reverse complement strand
CGCGTACGCACAACGCCCCGAGGCGTCTCGCCACGGCCCGCGAAAGGCACGCCCGCAGTGTCTCCCACATCCGCCAACTGCGCCAAACGCCCGCAGGCCGCCAGCCTCCCCATCCCCTCTCAGCCCAGCCGCGCCCGAACGCGCCCCTAACCACTAACGCAGGAGGCGTCCTCCCACGCTCGCGCCCCTCCACGCTCCCCGGCGTTCAGCAGACTAGAGCAGTGGACGCCGCGGCGCAGATGCGAGGCGGATCAGAAGCGCCAGGTGAGGCGCATGTTGCCGCCGCCGGGCATGATGCCGGCCTCGATGACGGGGAACTGTGAGCGGATGGCGTTGAGGCGGCGGTTGTTGCTGGCTGCGGTGGTGATGCCGACGGCGAGGGAGACGGCGAGTAGGCCGACGCCGCCCCAGATCGTGACGTGGTGCCAGGTTTTGACGCAGGTGTCCCTGTTGCTGTTGAAGTCGAGGGCCTCGATGGTGCAGCTGTAGAGCACGCCGAAGGAGCCCGAGGCGATGGAGGCGAGGCCGAGGGCGCCGCCGATGATGGCCATCATGATGCCGCTGCGGCGACCGCTGTAGGCGTCTCGGTAGTAGGGGTTTGTCGCCATCAGGTAGTCGTCGCGCTGTTCGTCGGTGCGAAACATGGGGACGCCGCGGTGGCGTGGTGGGTGTGGTGCGTGGGCGCCGGGGGGCGGCGGCTGGGCGGTGTTGTTGGGCGCGGCCGCTGGCGGGGTCGGCGGCGGTGGCTGCCTGTTGTTGCTGGCGCCCGGGCCGCTCGGCGGAGCCGGCTGATCGCTGGGCGGGGGTTGCGGTTGCGTGTCCGACTGCGCGCTCGCGGGCGTGCTGCCCACGAAGAGCAGCAGGCCGGCGCTCGCCAGCACCAGAGCAAACCTCTTCATCATCGCCTCCAACGCGCTAAGCCACGAGCCCGACATCATACGCTATCTATCGGCCCCCGACAGTGAGCGGAAGCACGCTGGCGGATAGCTAGCCGTCGTCGCCGCCGTCGCCGCCGTCGCCGTCGTCGCGGCCGTCGGGCGCTGGCGGTGTCGTCAGCAGCAGCGCGCTGAGCGACAGCTCGAGGTCGCTGCCCACCACGCGAAGCACGCTCTCGTAGTCCGGCGCGGCCAGCGAGAGCTGGTCCATCACGCGCTGGCGCGTGCCGTCGAAGATCTCGTCACGGATGCGCGAGACCCAGCGGCTCACCCGCGAGCGGTCGACCGCGTAGATGCGCGCCATCTCGTTGAAGTTGAGCCCGAAGACATAGTACTGGCGCAGCAGCGTGCGTTGGCGCTTGTCGAGGCTGGCCAGCGCCTGGCGCAGCGCGTCGGCGAAGGCCGCGCGGTAGCGCCCCTTGAGCAGCGCCAGCTCGGGGCTGCGCTGACTGTCGGCGATGCGGTCGAGCAGCTGGTCGCCTCCGGTGCCGCTGTCGGGCTTTGCCTGCTCGCTGCGCACCAGCTCGAGCGCGGCGCGGATCACGACGATGCGCAGCCAACCGTCGAGCGAGCTGCGGCCGGCGAACTGGCCGAGCGTCGCCGGACGATCTGACCGTCCGACAAACACCTGCTCGCGCACGCGCTGCATCGCCTCGTCGATGACCGTCTGCGGGAAGCCGCGTTTGGCGAGCACGCGCTGGTGCTTGCGCAGAAGGCGCGTCTCCACGGCGGCGATAGCGCTCGGCTGGCCGGCGAGACAGGCCCAGGCGATGTAGAGGTCGTCGGTGGACAGCCCCTCGAGCTGCTCGATGCACGGCTTGAGGTCTTCAACGTCGACGCGGCGCGCCAGGTAGGCGGCAAACGCCGCGGGCTCGGCGTCGACCTCGGGCCAGCGCTCGGCGCCCGACGCCGCCAGACGCGCCAGCACCTCGGCGACAGCGTCGCCGTCGGGCGCGGCGACGCCCGCGGGCAGCGCGGCGACGAAGGCTCGAGCGAGGTCGTGGGTCATGGCGCTCGATAATAGTACTTTAGTGAGCGTGAGCTTTTCGCGGGGCGACTGCATCGACGCCAACCTGGCGGCGACCTTTCTCGAGGGCGCGCTGCCGGAGGCCGAGGCGTCGGCGATCCGCGATCACCTCGACGAGTGCGACGAGTGCTGCGAGCTGTTGGCGATGGCGGCGCACGAAACGCCGGGCGAGGCGGCGGCGCCGACGCCGGCGCGCCTCAGCCGCGTTCGCATTGGCGCCGATCTACCGACCGCTTCGGTTGGCGGCGTCGACACGATCCTCGATCGCAACGCGCGCCCCACGCGCTGGCTGCTCGCGCCAGGGCAGCGCGTTGATCACTTCCGCGTGGTGCGCCCCATCGGACGCGGCGGCATGAGCGAGGTCTACCTCGCGCGCGACCTCTCGCTCGGCCGGCGCGTGGCGCTCAAGGTGCTGCACGTGCAGGCGGCCACCTCCGCCGGCGTGGAACGCCTGCTCGCCGAGGCGCGCGCCATCGCCCGCTTCAACCACCCCAACATCGTCACCATCTACGGCGCGGGCGAGCAGGGCACGCTGCCCTACGTCGCGCTCGAATACGTGCAAGGCAGCTCGCTCGGCCTGCGCCTGCGCCAGGGCCCGCTCGGCCACGTCGAGGCGCTGCGCGTGGGGATGGCCATCGCCCAGGCGCTCGCCGAAGCGCACGCCCACGACATCCTGCATCGCGATCTCAAGCCCGACAACGTGATGCTCGCTCGCGACGGACGCGTGCGGGTCGTCGACTTCGGGCTCGCGCAGGTGCGCCCCAGCGCCGCGGCCGATGGGGCTGAAGTCGATCACGACGGCGACGCGCCACGCCACGTCGCCGGGACGCCGCCCTACATGGCGCCGGAGCTGCTGCGCACCGATCGCGTCGGACCGGGCGTCGACATCTGGGCCTTCGGCGTGGTGATGCTCGAGATGCTCGGCGCGCCGCGCCCCTACGAGGGCTGCGACTGGAGCGAGCGCAGCGCCAAGCTGCGCGACATTCGCCCAGTGCCGCTGCCACCCGAGCTCGATCGCTTGCCTGTCGAGCTGCGGCGCCTGGTGGCGAGCTGCCTCGACAAAGACGTCGAAAAGCGCCCCGACGCGCGCAAGCTCGCGCAGGCGCTCGGCCGCGCGTTGCAGAGCGGGCTCGCCGCCGAGGCGCTGCCGCTGGCGCCGTTTCTCGGGCTGCGCGCCTTTCGCGAGCGCGACCAGGCGCTGTTCTTCGGTCGCGCCGACGAGATCGCCGAGTGCGTCGAGCGGCTCGCACGCCAGGCGTTGCTGCCGCTGGTGGGGCCGTCCGGGGCGGGCAAGAGCTCGCTGGTGCACGCCGGCGTCGTGCCGCGGCTGCGAGAGCAGGAGCCCTGGCAGCTGGTGACCATGACGCCCACGGCGAGCCCCATCGCCACGCTGGCGGCGGCGCTCTTCGCCGCGGCGCGCGAGGTGCAGTCACACGCGCCGCCGTCGCATGGCGAGCTGAGTGGTCCGCGCGGTCGCTCGCTGCTCGGCACGGTCGGCGGCCAGCTGCCCGCAGTCGCGCGCGAGCAGCTCGGACGCTGGCTGCGCGAGACGCCGACGCTGCTGGGGCTGTGGCTCGACGAGCTCGCCAGCGCCGCCGGCGAGAGCGTGCTGCTCGTCGTCGATCAGCTCGAGGAGGTGGTCACGCTCTGCGAGGACGGCGACGAGCGGCGCGCGTTCATCGATGCGGTTTGCCTGGCGGCCGAAGACGTCGCCGAGCCGGTGCGTGTCATCGTCACGCTGCGCGAGGAGTTTCTCAGCCGCCTCGCTGCGGGATCGGCGGCGACGCGCGCGCTCGGCGCGGCGCTGATCGTGCGCCCGCCCGACGCGGCGGCGCTCGAGCTGACGCTCACGCGCCCGCTGTCGCTGTTCGGCTTCGCCTTCGAGGATCCCGATCTGCCGCGACGGATGGTCGCCGAGATCGGCGGTGCGCTGGCGTGCCTGCCACTGCTGTCGTTTACGGCCGAGCTTCTGTGGGACCGGCGCGACCTCGAGGCCCACGAGCTGCCCACCGCCGCCTACCAAGAGATCGGCGGCGTGGTCGGCGCGCTCGCACACCACGCCGAGGGCGTCATCGCCGCGCTCGACGACAGCGAACGCCGCCTGGCACGCGAGCTTCTGCTCAAGCTCGTCACCGCCGAGGGCACGCGCCGTCGCGTGGCGCGCGCCGAGCTGCTCTCGGGCCTCGAGACCGTCGACGACAGCAGCAGCAGCGGCGCCGAGCAGGTGCTGGCGCGGCTGCTCGAGGCACGGCTGTTGGTGGCGGTCAGCGACGAAGACGAGCAGCAGGTCATCGAGCTGATGCACGAGTCGCTGGCCGTCCAGTGGGCGCGCCTTCGGCGCTGGATCGCCGACGGTCGCGAGGACCTGCGCCTTTTCGATGACGCCACGCAGGCCGCGGCGCTGTGGCGGCGCCAGGGCGAGCCATCGAGCCAGCTTTGGTCGGGCGACGCCCTGGCGCGCGTCGCCGCGCTGCTCGAGGCGCGCGGCAGCAAGGTCGGCGCGCCGGCGGCCGACGAAGAGCACGTCTCGCGCGGCCTGCGCGCCTTCGTCGCGGCGTCTATCGCGCGCGAACGGTCGCAGCGCGTGCGGCGTGCGGCGCTCGTCTCGGTGACCATCGCCGCCTCGCTCGCCATCGCCATCGTGTCGGTGG
>JAGQIK010000689.1 GCA_020431405.1 Myxococcales bacterium | reverse complement strand
GCGCCGGCGGCGGCACCCGCGGCGCCCGCGCCTGCTGCCGACACGACGAGCGCGGGCAGCGGCAACGGCGTACCGGCAGCCGCTGCGGTGGCCGACGACGACGAAGACGATGATGGTGGCTTCGACGAGCCGTGGGTCGACTCGATGCTGTGCACCACGTGCAACGACTGCACGAACCTCAACCCCCTGCTGTTCGCCTACAACGACAACAAGCAGGCGTTCATCAAGGACCCCAAGGCTGGAACCTTCGCGCAGCTGGTGACGGCGGCCGAGGCCTGCCCCGCGCGCTGCATCCACCCCGGCAAGCCACTCGATGCCGACGAGCCCGGTCTCGACGAGCTGATCGAGCGCGCACGCCCCTTCAACTAACACCCGATGAACCTCGGCAACGTCGCTATCGCCGCGGGCATCATGGGCGGGCTGGGCCTGCTCTTCGGTGTCGTGCTAGCGGTCGCCTCACGATTCCTCCATGTCGAGGAGGACCCGCGCATCGACATCGTCGAGGAGCTCCTGCCCGGCTCCAACTGCGGCGCTTGCGGCGAAGCCGGCTGCCGGGCACTCGCCGAGAAGGTGGCGCTGGGCGACGCGGCGCCGAGCAAGTGCACCGTGGCGGCGGCGGCAGCTATCGAGGCCATCGCCGACGCGCTCGGTGTCGACGCCGGCGCGCAGGAGAAGCGCGTCGCGCGCCTGCACTGCGCCGGCGGGCGCGCGCAGGCGACGCAGATCGCCGAGTACGAGGGCTACGAGGGCTGCCGCGCGGCGGCGCTCGTCGGCGGCGGCGGCAAGGGCTGCAGCTGGGGCTGCTTGGGCCTGGCCGACTGCGAGGTGGCGTGCACCTTCGACGCCATCGTGATGAACGACAACGGCCTGCCGGTAGTGCTCGTCGACAAGTGCACTGCCTGCGGCGACTGCGTCGACGCCTGCCCGCGAGACCTGTTCGAGATCCTGCCGCTCAGCCACTCGCTGATCGTGCAGTGCAAGGTGCCGCTGGCCAGCGAGGCTGCGACGGCGCTGTGTAGCGTCGCCTGCGACGCCTGCGGCCGCTGCGCACAGGACGCCGCCCCAGGGCTGATCGTGATGAAGGACAACCTGCCGGTGGTCGACTACGCCGCCGGCGGACCAGCCGCCCCCGAAGCGACGTTCCGCTGTCCTACGGGGGCCATCCGCTGGGTCGAGGGTGCGCAGTTCCCTGGCCGCGGACAAGCCCGCGGCGGCGAGCGCGCCGCGCAAGACGCGACGACGACGGAGAGCGCCGATGGCTAGACTGCTCGCACGTGTTCTGCGCCGAGTGCTCGGCGGCCCGCGCCGGCAGGCCCCCGAACCGCTGCCCGAGGTCGCGTCGGTGCTGGACGGCGCCTCGACAGCACTGGGCGTCGCCACGGTGGCTGGCGAAGCCATCGTCGTCGAGCGCGGCACGTCGCTGGGCCAGCGGCTGGCCGTACACCCCGAGCTGATCCAGGGACGCAACGCGCTGGCGCAGCCGCTCGAGATCGAGCTGGCGCACGCCGAGGGCGCTGCCGTGGCGATGGCCGCGGCCTACGCCGCTGCGGGTCTACGCGCCGTGGCAGTAGTCGACAGCGACTCGCTCGAAGAGGGCGCGGCCGACCTCGAGCGCGCGGTGATGCGGCACCTGCCGCTGGTGGTGCTCGCCGAGATCGGCGCTCGCCCTCAGCCCGACGAGGTCACCGGCGGCGGCCACGAGGCGTACCACGCGCTGGCCGAGCTCGGCTGTGGCCTCGCCTTCGCCAGCGACCTGCAGGAGCTGTCCGACCTGACGCTGCTCGCCCATCACGTCGCCGAGCTGAGCCTGGTCCCGCACGTGGTGGCCTACGATCGGCGCGAGTGCGCGCTGGGGCTCGAAGGCGTGGCGCTGCCCTCGGCGGCGCTCGCGGAGCGCTTCCTCGGCCGCGACGACGACAACATCGACACGCCGACAGCCGCGCAACGCATGATCTTCGGCGCGGTGCGCAGGCGCGTGCCGCGCATGTTCGACGCCGACCAGTCGCTGATGCTCGGCGCGCTGCACGACATGCCCTCGCGCGCCGTGGCCGCCGCGGGCCTGCGCCCGTTTTTTGCCGGGCACGTGCCCGAGATCGGCAAGAGCGCACGCGCCGCCTTCGCCGAGCTGAGCGGGCGCGACGTCGGCCCGCTGCGGCTGCACGCCACCAAGGACGCGGCGCAGCTCATCGTGGCACAAGGCAAGCTCGCCGACGTCGCCATCGCCGCCGCCGAGCGCGCGCGCACGCTGCATGGAGAGCGCGTCGGCGTGGTGGCGCTGCGCACGTTGCGCCCGCTGCCTGCCAGCACGCTGGCCGAGGCGCTGCGCGGCTATTCGCTTGTGACGGTGCTCGAGCGCACCGACGGTCCGCTCTCCGACACCCCACCGCTGGTGCGCGAGATCCGCGACCTGCTCGCGCGCGCGCGGGAGAACAGCGATCGCCGCCAGACGCTGCACCTCGACGTGCCGGCGCTTCGCGGCTCCGACCTGCCGACCGTTTGCTCGGCCCGCATCGGCCTCGGCGGGGCGCCGCTTCGCGTGGCGGACATCGTCGCGCTTTGCCGCGAGCAGGCGCGCGAGCCACGCACGTCGCTCAACGTCGGCCTGCCGCGCATCGCCGACATCGACGTCAGCCGCGCGCCCAAGCGCGAGGCGATGCTGCAGGCGCTGCTCGGCGGCTACCCGTCGCTCGACACGTGGACCGTCAGCGACGGCGGCAGCGCGCGCGCCACGGCGCGGATGCACGGCGAGCTGAACGTGGTAGTGGTGCGCGGCCGCGGCCCCGACGACGACGAGCTCGCCGTCGAGGCGGCGCGCCTGCTCGACGTGGCGCGCCCTGGGCGCCTGCGGGGAAGGCTGGCCCAACGCGCGGCTGGCCACGGCGATCTGCTGCTCGACGCCTTCGTCTCGGCGCCAGCCGACGGCGCCGGCGATGCAGGCGAGCCGCTCCACGGCGACGTGGTGCTGCTCGAGCGCGACCTGCTCGAGCCGCAGGGTCTCGCCGCGGCGCTCGCGGCAGTGCGCCCGCGCGGCGCGCTGCTGCTCGCCGAAGGCGCCGCACGCTGCGCTCCCGCTCATGTGCTACGCACACTATTCGATGCCGTGAAGGTGCACTCACTGCACGTACATGTGTACCCGCGCGTGCTCGGTGACGACGACCTGGTGGCCCGCGAGCGAGCGCTCGGCGCGCTGCTGGCGCTCGCCGCGCCGCTGGTCGAGGCGCCCACGCGCAAGCTCGGCTCGGCGCGCGAGAAGGCTCTCGCGCTCGGCGACGACGACGAGACGTCGCGCCAGCGCCGGCTCGCCGCCTTCAACGCAGCACTAGCGCAGCCTCCCGCCGCGTTCGAGGCGCCACCCGATGCCGACAGCGAAGCGGGTCAAGGCGCGGCCGAACGCCGCGACGAGGAGCGCGTGCCGTGGCTGGTGCGGCGCCTCGGCTGGGCCTCGCCCGGCGTAGCCCCCATCGCCGACCTGGCGACCTTCTGGGGCGAGGTCGGCGTGCTCTACCGGCGCGACGAGACCGACGCGCTGGTGGTCGAACCCTGCGTCGCGTCGGGCGCGACGCCGCCGCTGAGCGCGGCGATGCAGGTCAACCGCGCCGCCGAGCTGCCGCACTTCGAGCCCGACCGCTGCGTCGGCTGCGGCCTGTGTTGGAGCTGCTGTCCCGACGCGGCGCTGGCGCCGCTGGCGCTCGACGTCGACGAGCTGCTCGCCGCGGGACTCGATCAAGCCGGCAAGCGCGGCGCCGACATCGGCGCGCTGCGTCCGCTGCTCGGCAAGGTTGCCGCCCGCGCACGCAAGAAGCTGCGCAGCTTTGATCCCGTGCCGGTCGACGCCGAACAGGCGCTGCGCCCTGCCTTCGACGCGATCCTCGAGAAGGCCGGCTTCGACGAGGCGCGCCAGCAAGGGCTGCGCGGGGCTTTCGAGGCGGTCATCGGCGCCATCGGCGGCTTGCCCGTCGCCGCCTGCGACGGCATCTTCGACAGCGCGAACGACGCCGTGGCTGGAACGCTGCTCTCGCTGGCGGTCGACCCCGACGCGTGCAAGGGCTGCGGCCTGTGCAGCGCGCTATGCGCCGAGGCGATCGCGCGCGACCACGCCGCGCGAGAGATCGTCGGTGAGATCGTGCCCGCGCTCACCATGCGTCCCGCCGACGCCTTCGAGCGCGAAGGCGCGCGCGCGCAGCACGAGCTGTGGACGACGCTGCCCGACGCGACGGGCGCTCGGCTCGCAGCGCTGCGCGATGGTGGCGCTGTCGATGCCCTCGGCGTGCTGCAGCTTTCGCGGCACAGCCTGCTCGCCTACGCCGGCGCCGACGATGTCGAGCCGGGCTCCGGCCTCAAGATCGCGCTTCGCGCCGCGCTCTCCTCGGTGGAGGTGGCGCGCCAGCGGCTGATCGCCCAGCGCCGCGACGCGCTGACGAGCCTGCGCGACGCGCTCGGCGATCGCGTACGCGAGCGGCTCGCCGGGGCGCTGCCATCCGGTGACATCTCGGCGCTGGCCGCCGGCATCGAGCAGCTCGAGGGCAGCAACGTCACGCTCTCCGAGCTCTCGCGGCGCGTCGAAGACGTGGTCGACGCCGGCCGCATCGACGTGCGCTCGCTCGAGCGGCTCGTCGCGCTCAGCGGCGAGCTCGACAAGGCGATCTGGCGCCTCGGCCAGGGTGTGCATGGTCTCGGCCGCGCGCGCCTCGGCGTGCTGCTTTGCCCCGACGCGCTGCCCGCGCCGCTCGGCGTGTTCCCACAGAGCGGCTTTCAGGCGCCGGTGATGGTGGAGCGCGCCGCCCGCGCGGTGCCCGTCGCGCGCGCGCTCGCCATCGGACAGGCGCGCGCCGCGCTCGACGTGCTAAGCGTCGCTCGCCGCGCCAAGCTCGAGCTCGACCAGCCGCAGCGCGCAGAGCTTCTGGGCATCCAGATCCCGCGTGTCGCCATCGACGAGCTCGACGCCGACGAGCGCGCCGATCTGCCGCCGCTGCTCGTGGTCGCCGCCAGCAGCGCGCTCGACGACGGCGCGCTGGCCGAAGCGCTCGGCAGCCGCACGCCGATCGTGCTGCTGCTGCTGTGCGACGGCAGCGTCGATCGCGCCGGCCGGCCGCGCGATCGCAGCGAGCTGGAGCTGATCGCGCTGGCGCGCGGACAGGCATACGTCGCGCAGAGCTCGCTGGCCTACAGCGAGCACCTGGTTCAGACGCTCGCGCGCGCGCTGGCCTTCGACGGGCCCTCGGTGGTGCAGATCTACGCGCCGAGCCCACGCGCACACGGCTTCGCTGCCGACGCCACGATCGCGCGCGCGCGCGACGCCGTGCGCACGCGTGTGGCGCCGCTGGTGCGCTACGACCCGCGCCGCGAGGGCGTCTTCGGCACGCAGATCGAGCTCGAAGGAAACCCCGACGTGCAGGCTGCCTGGGCCAGCGACGCCAGCGGCGCTGCCCTTACGCCGGCACGCTTCTGCGCCGAAGAGCGGCGCTTCTCGGGTGCTGCTGGCGAGGCTGCTGCCGAGGCGCTCGCACGGCACGCCGAGGCGCGCTGGCGCACGCTGCAAGAGCTCGCTGGCGTGCTCACGCCGTTTACCGCGCGGGTGCAAGACGAGGCGCGCGCGGCCGTCGGCTCGCAGCACAGCGTCGAGCTCGAGACGCTGCGACGCAGCCACGAGCAGGCGATAGCAAGCCTGCGTGACGAGCACGCCATCGAGGTCACCGCGCGCGTGCGCGAGGCGCTGATGCGTTTGGCTGGCTTTGGAGCGCCGTCATGAGACTCGCTCGACTACGCAGCTTCCGCCACGGCGTACACCCCGACGGTCACAAGACGACGGCCGACGTCCCCACGCGGCGCATGCCGTTCGTCGAGCGCTACGTGCTGCCGCTCGGTCAGCACATCGGCGCGCCCGCCAAGCCGGTGGTCAGCGTCGGACAGCACGTGGCGCGCGGCGAGATGATCGCGGCACCCGGCGCCTTCGTATCCACCGCCCTTCACGCGCCCGTGGCGGGGCGCATCGCCGCCATCGCCGAGCGCCGCGATCCCACCGGCCGACTCGCCAACGCGATCGAGATCGAAGCTGATCCGTTCTCGACGCAGGCGATGCCCACGCCGCGCGCGGTCGACGCCGACGCGCTCACCGACGACGAGTTTGTCGCGCTGGTGCAGCACGGCGGACTGGTTGGCCTCGGCGGCGCTGCGTTTCCGTCGCACGTCAAGTACGCCCCCACCGAGGGCAAGCCGGTGGAGTGGCTGGTGCTCAACGGCGCCGAGTGCGAGCCGTTTCTCACCGCAGACCATCGTCTGATGCTCGAGCGCCCACAGGACGTCGTGCGCGGCGCGACGATCTTGGCCAAGCGCCTCAGCGCCGGCGGCATCAAGATCGGCGTCGAGCTCAACAAGGGCGACGCGGTGCAGGCGCTGCGTGACGCGGCGGCCGAAGCGCTCGCAGCCGGCGAAGCGCCGATCCCCATCGAGGTTGTCGGGCTGCAGGTCAAATACCCGCAGGGCGCCGAGAAGATGCTGATCAAGGCGATCTTCGAGCGCGAGGTGCCTGCCGGCAAGCTGCCGCTCGACATCGGCATCGTCGTCAACAACGTCGGCACTATCGCGGCGCTGGCAGACCTCGTCGACCGCGGCTGGCCACTGATCGAGCGCATCGTCACGGTAGCCGGGCCCGGCATCGGCGAGCCGTCGAACCTCATCGTGCCCATCGGCACACCGGTCAGCGCGGTGATTCGCCACTGCCACGTGCGCGGCGAGACGCGCGAGCTGATCATGGGCGGCCCGATGATGGGACAGCCGCTGGCCTCCAGCGACGTGCCGGTGGTCAAAGGCACCTCGGGCCTGCTCGCCTTCACCGAGGCCGAGCTGACCAAGCGCCACGAGTACACCTGCGTGCGCTGCGGGCGCTGCCTCGACGCCTGCGCCAACATGCTCAACCCGGCGCGACTGGCGCGTCTCGCACGCGCACGCCGCTACGACGAGCTCGAAGCGAGCTTCGTCACCGACTGCATGGAGTGCGGCGCCTGCAGCTACACGTGTCCTTCGGGGCTGCCCATCGTGCAGCTGATCCGCGCCGCCAAGGCGGCCGTGCGCACGCGCAAGAAGGACAAGAACTAATGAGCGCCAAGGGCCACGACAGCGGCGACGCAGCCCCCAAAGGGCTGGTGCTGCGCAGCGGTCCGCACCTCGCGTCGGGCATGGACACGCCGACGCTGATGCGCGACGTGATCATCGCGCTGCTGCCGCTGGTGGTCGCCGCCGGCTATCACTTCGGTGCACCCGCGCTGCTGGTGCTGCTCACCGCCACCGTCGGCTCGATGCTCACCGAGTGGCTCTTTCGTCGCGGCGAGGGCACGCTGCTCGACTTCAGCGCGCTGCTCACGGGCCTGATCCTCGGGCTGACGCTTCCGCCCGCGCTCCCACTGTGGATGGCGCTCGTCGGCGCGCTCGCCGCCGTCGGCCTCGGCAAGCTCGCCTTCGGCGGCCTCGGCTTCAACCTCTTCAACCCAGCGCTGGTCGGGCGTGCCTTTTTGCAAGCAGCCTTCCCCACCGCGCTGACCACATGGCGCCCGGCCGGCCGTCCATTCTTCGAGATCCCCGCCAGCACGTTCGCGCCGCCGCTGCTCTCGGTGCGTGCGCCCGACGCGCTGACGACGGCCACGCCGCTTTCGCGCATGAAGTTTGATCACAAGGCGACCGACCTCTCGTCGCTGATGTGGGGCAGCGTCGCCGGCTCGCTGGGCGAGACCAGCGGGCTTCTGATCATCATCGGCGGGCTGTTTCTCGCGGCGCGGCGCGCCTTCGACGTGCGCATCCCGATCGCGATCCTGCTCAGCGTCGCCGCGCTGTCGGGCGCCTTCTACCTGGCCGGACCAGACAAGTACCCCGACCCGCTCTTCATGCTCAGCTCGGGCGGCTTGCTCTTCGGCGCCGTCTACATGGCCACCGATCCCGTGACGTCGCCGCTGGCGCCGCGCGGTGCGTGGATCTTCGGCGCCGGCATCGGCGTGCTGGTGGTGTTGATCCGCCTCTTCGGCGGTCTGCCCGAGGGCGTGATGTACGCCATCCTGCTGATGAACGCCGCATCGCCGCTGATCGAGCGCGTTAGTCAGCCGCGCCCCTTCGGCCGCGCGCGCGAGGGCAAAAAGGACGCCGCGTCATGAGCGAAGCGCCCAACACGCAGGAGCCCAAAGAACCGAGCGGCGCCCGGCTGGCGCTGACGCTCGCCTTCGCGGGGCTGATCTCCGGTGTGGCGCTCGTCTTCACCTACGAGCTGACCAAGCCGGTCATCGCGCGCAACCGCGAGGCCGCGCTGCGCGCCGCCGTCGGCCGCGTCGTGCCGGGCGCCAAGTCCATGCGCAAGCTGGTGTGGCGCGACGGCGCGCTGCAGCCGGCCAGCGCCGCCGACAAGGACGCCGCGGTGCTGATCGCCTTCGACGCGCGCGGCGCCGCCGTCGGCTTCGCCATCGTCACCGAGGGCCCGGGCTTTCAGGACACGATCCGCCTGATCTACGGCTTCGACGCGAGCACCAACACCATCACCGGCATGGAGGTGCTCGAGAGCCGCGAGACGCCTGGCCTCGGCGACAAGATCTACAAAGACCCTGACTTCGTGAAGCAGTTCAAGAAGCTCTCCGTGCAGCCGAGCGTCAAGCTCGTCAAGAAGGGCAAAGGCAGCGGCACCGCCAACGAGGTCGACGCCATCACCGGCGCGACGATCTCGTCCAAGGCGGTGATCAAGATCATCAACACCGCCGACAAGACCTGGCGCTCGCGCCTCGGCACCGTCGACCGCAACAAGGTGCGTGCACCATGAGCGCGCTCGGCAAAGACCCCGCCACGTTCTACAACGAGTTCGTCAAGGGCATCTGGAAGGAGAACCCGATCTTCGTCCAGGTGCTCGGCATGTGCCCGATGCTGGCCGTCACCAACTCGGCGATCAACGCCGTGGCGATGGGCGGCGCGACGTTCTTCGTGCTCGTCGGCTCGAGCCTGCTCGTGTCGCTGCTGCGCAAGGCGATCCCCAAGCAGGTGCGCATCACGACGTACATCATCATCATCGCCACCTTCGTCACGGTGGCCGACTTCACGCTGCAGGCGCTTGCGCCGGCGGTGCACAAGGAGCTCGGCGCCTTTATCGCGCTGATCGTCGTCAACTGCTTGATCCTCGGGCGCCAGGAGGCCTTCGCTTCCAAAGCGCCGCTGCGCCTGGCGCTCGCCGACGCTGTCGGCATGGCGGGCGGCTTCGCGCTGGCGCTGCTCTCGCTCGGCTCCGTGCGCGAAGTGCTCGGCTCGGGCAGCCTCTTCGGCTTCTCGCTGTTCGGACCGCGCTTCGAGCCGTGGGTCGTGATGATCCTGCCGCCGGGCGGCTTCATCATGCTCGGGCTGCTGCTGCTCGTCTTCGGCTGGGCCAAGGAGCGCCGCGCGCGCCGCGCCGCGGTCGAGCTCGGCGAAGCGGGCGCGGGCGGCCCCGCCGGACGAGGAGGCCGCTGATGGACAAGAGCCTTGTCTGGATCTTCTTCAGCGCGCTGCTGATCAACAACTTCACGCTGTCCTACTTCCTCGGTCTGTGTCCGTTCTTCGGCGTCTCGGGGCGTATCGCCACCGCGCTGCGGCTCGGCCTGGCGACCATCTTCGTGATGGTCATCACCTCGCTGTGCGCCTGGCTGCTCAACACCTTCGTGCTGCCCTACGCGCCCTACCTGCGCCTGATCAGCTTCATCGTCGTCATCGCGAGCACGGTGCAGTTCGTCGAGATGGCGATCAAGAAGCTCAGCCCAGGCCTCTTTCGCGCGCTGGGCATCTTCCTGCCGCTGATCACGACCAACTGCGCGATCCTCGGCCTGGCGCTCTTTCAGACCAGCAAAGGCTACGGGCTGCTCGCCGGACTGGTCTACGCGGTTGGCGCGGGTGCAGGGTTTACGCTCGCGCTGGTGCTGATGGCCGGGCTGCGCGAGGAGGCGGAGCTGGCGAAGGTGCCCGCGATCATCCGCGGCACCGCGCTGAACTTGATCATCGCCGGTTTGCTGTCGCTCGCCTTCATGGGCTTTGCTGGCCTCTTCTCGAGCTCGGCCTAGAATCGAGGTGACAAGCATGTTCACGCACCTCATCGCCGTGCTCGGGCTGGCCACGCTGGTGGCAGGATGGTTCCTGCTGTCGCGCTGGATCGCGCGCAGCGATCCCGAGCTGCCGGGCATCAACCGTCGCTGCGGCGGCTGCGGCGGCGGCGCGAAGAGCGAAGGCAAGGTCTGCCGGCGCGCGTGCGCCAACAAGCAGCGACGCACGCGAAGCAGCACGTGAAGCGCTGGGCGACCGCGCTCGTCGGCGCGCTGCTGACCATCCTTGTCGCGCTCGCGATCTGGCGTCAGCCGGGCGCGCACCACGTACAGGGCGCGCGCTACCTGCACGCCTCGGCGAGCGTGATGGCCACGCGCATCGAGGTGCTGGTGCCGCGCAGCGCCGCGCACTGGGCGCCCGCCGAGGTCTTTCGCATCTTCCGCGAGGTCGACGCGCGCATGAGCGAGTGGAAGCCCACCTCGCCGCTGTCGGCCGTCAACGCGGCCGCCGGGCGGCGCCCGGTCGCTGTGCCTGCCGATCTGCGCGCGCTGCTGCGGCGCGCCGTGGCGTTCGGCAACGCGTCACACGGCGCGTTCGACGTGACGTGGGCCGCGCTGTGGGGGCTATGGCGCTTCACTGGACCCAAGGCGTCACTGCGCGTACCGCCAGCGCCCGAGATCGCAGCGCGACGCGCGCTGGTCGACTACCGCGCGCTGCGCATCGACGACACGCGCGGCACGGCCTACCTCCCGCGCGAAGGCATGAAGCTCGGCCTCGGCGCCATCGCCAAGGGCCACGCGCTCGCGCTCGCGGCGGCGGCGCTGCGAGCGCGCGGCCTGCGCTCCTTCCTGCTCTCGGCGGGCGGCCAGACATACGCCGCCGGCCTGCGCGAAGGACGGCCGTGGCGCGTCGGCGTGCGCGATCCGCGCGGCGCCCCCGACGCGATCATCGCCCAGCTGCCGCTCGAAGACGCATCGGCGGCCACCAGCGGCGACTACGAACGCTACTTCGAACGCGACGGCGTGCGCTACCACCACATCCTCGATCCGCGCACCGGAAGCCCAGCGCGCGGTCTGCGCAGTGTCACCGTCATCGACGCCGATCCCGTGCGGGCCGACGCCATGTCCACGGCGATCTTCGTGCTCGGCGTGGAGCGCGGCCTGGCCCTCGCCCGCCGCACACCCGGCCTCGAAGCGTTGCTCGTCGACGACAAGGGCGTCGTGCATCGCACCGCCGGGCTAGCCGTGCTCAGTCTTCGTGCGCGAGCGCGTCGCTGAGCTGCGCCATGCTGAACGGCTTGTAGAGCACCGTGTCTTCGGGGACCAACATCGCCTCCGCGGAGCCCGCATAGCCGGTGACAAATACGACGCGCGCCGGACACAAACCGTCTTCACGCAGGCGCGCCACGAGCGCCGGCCCAAGCATCTCCGGCATAACGAGATCGCAGATCAGCGCGTCGAGCGTGCCCTTGTGCTCGCGCGCCATCGACATCGCCCGCGAGGGCAGGCTCGCCTCGTAGACCGAGTAGCCGAGGCGGCGCAGCACATTGCACAGCGCGCCGCGCACCATGTCATCGTCGTCGACGACGAGCACGCGGCGCGCGACCGGCGCACGCAAGTCGCGCGGCTGCTGGCGCGGGCTCTGATCGAGCGTCGCGAGCGCCTCTGCGTCGGTCGCCGGCAGCTCGAAGGTCACGCGCGTGCCTTCACCGCGGTGGCTGTCGACGGTCAGCGTGCCGCCGTGCCGCTCGACGGTGGCGCGCGCCAACGCGAGCCCGAGCCCCGATCCGCCGCCAACGGTCTTGGTCGTAAAGAACGGCTCGAACGCGCGCGCTAGCACGTCAGGCGCCATCCCGGGGCCATCGTCACTGATCACGAGCTGCGCGATGCTCGCGCCGATAGGCCGCGAGCTGAAGGTGATCGTGCCGGGCCGCTGGTCGCTCACGTCGCGCAACGCGTCGCGCGCGTTGGTCGCCACGTTGAGCAGCGCCTGCTCGAGCCGCTCGCTGTCGGCCATGATCGCTGGCGTGTCTTCCGAAAGCCCGCTGGCGTCCACGATGATGTTGCCGTGTTGGCCGACCATCGCCTCGAGCCGCCGGGCGACGCCGAGGGCGAGCTCGCGCAGGGACGTCGCGCGCATGTGGTACTTGCCGCCGCCGCCGACGGCGAGCAGCCCGCGCGCCAGACCGCTAGCGCGCCGCACGGTCTCGCCGAGCATCTCTGCCGCCTCGGGATTCGTGATCCCGACCTCGCCGGCGATGGTGTTGACGACCATCATCAGGTTGTTGATGTCGTGCGCCACGCTGCCGGCCAGACGCCCGACCGCCTCGAGCTGCTCGGCGCTCGCCAGACGCTCGCGAAGCGCGTGCTGCTCGGTGATATCGATGACGACGACGTGCAGCTTGTCGCCGTCGACCATGCTCGCGACGCCGCGGCAGTAGCGCAGGCCGCCGCTCTTGGGCAGCACGCGAAAGTCGATGGTGAGCTGTCCAGACTTGGACTGCGCGAGGGTCGCTCGCGCGGAGAACAGCGCTGGTTGGTCGTCGGGGTGAACAAAGCGCGCCATCGATTCGGGCGATGGCTCGACCTCGCCGTCCTCGAGCCCGAAGAGCCGATACGTGCTCGGTGACCACCAGCGCTCGCTGGCGTTGACCGAACCTTCGATGAGGCCGATCTCCGCGTACGCCGCCTCGACACCCCGCAGCAACCGCAGCGCCCGCAGGCGCTCGCGCTCGGCGCTGACGTCGCGCACCGAGCCGACGGCCTTGTGCAGCTGGCCGTCGTTGGTCAGCGTGGCGTGGCCGTACGGTTGGACGTAGCGCACGTCACCCGAAGGCAACAGCAGCCGATGCTCCTTCTGCTCGGTGGGTCCGCCCTTCAGATAGTCCGACCAGGTCGACTTGACCAGCTCGAGGTCGTCGGGATGCACGCGCGCCCAGTAGGCCTCGATGCTCGCCTCATCTACGGCGGGATCGTAGCCGAGCAGGCGAAAGAGCTCGTCCGACCAGTAGACCGAGTCGTCGTCGGCATGCCAGACCCACGTCCCGAGCGCGATGTGCTGCTCGATGTCGGCGAGCAGCGTCTCGCGCTGCTCGAGCCGCATTCCGCGCTGGCTGTCCCCGAGCCGATCGTCCCGTCCCACAGCGCCATTGTCGCCTAGTTTTGCGCCCCGGACATGACAACTCTCAAACGTCGACGGCGCCTATACTCTCTGGCGATGAGAACTTCGTCGATCGTGCTCGCGGCGCTGCTGTTGCTGCTGCTGGCGCTGCTGACCTCCGGCTGCACGCGCAGCCGTCAAAGCACGCTCTGGCCCGCGCGGCTGCGCGAGCGCTGCGGCCCGCCTCCCAAGGTCGCCGCCAGCGCGGGCGGGCGCTGGGACACGAAGGCCAACTGCTGGGCAACGCCGGCGGTGGCCAAACAGTGCGCCGCGTACGCGCCCGCGCAAAAGGCCGAGCTGCGCATCGCCGGACGCTGCGGTGGTCCGCCGCCGGGCAACTGCGAGCGCGAGCGCGCGCGCTATCTCTACGACCTTCGCCGCACGCCGTGCCGCTGCACGACGCGCGCGATGCGGGTCGATTGCAGCAACCGACCCTAGCAGCCGCTAGGGAGCTGCCCCGTGCCGCAGAAGCGGCTCGAGCAGCAGCGCGTCGAACGACGGCTTGACCCGCGCCGGCAGCGGCTCGGTGTAGCTGTGGCCTACGCCACGCGCGTAGATCGCCACGCAGCGTTTCTTCCGACGCGCCGCGCGCGCCACCAGCTTGCACGCGCGGCGCGCGCGCTGTGCGCATCGCCATCCGCCGCAGCCGAGGACGAGCGCCTCGCCCCCGCCCTTGAAGTAGCGCCTCGCCGTCGCCTTCCAGCCGGTGTGCCCGCCTTCGACGAGCATCACGCGCGAGAAGCGGCGCGGCTCACGGCGCGCGATCTTGGCGGCGAACGTCGCGCCCAGCGAAAACCCGATCAACGCCACGCGCGACGTGTCGGCGCGCTGCGGATATCGCTTGGCCAACGCGCCCAGCGCGGCGCGCACCTCGCGGCGCGCCCAGACGCTGCTCGGGTAGGAGAAGCGGTTCATGCCGGGGGCGTCGCGGCGCGGCAGTCCGCGCGTGCACACCAAGAACGCGCGCCCCGCCACCAGCTGACGCCACGCGTCGCAAGCCCAGCTGGGGCGATCGAAGTTTCCGTGCAGCGCGACGACCACCGGGCGCTTGCCGCGCGCGCTGGCCACGGGCGGCACCAGCACGGCGGCGCCATGGCCAG
>JAGQIK010000688.1 GCA_020431405.1 Myxococcales bacterium | reverse complement strand
TCGCGCGGCGGCACCCCCGGGTCGGGATCGAGCTCGGCGGCGATCATCGCGGCGCTCGCCGCGGGCAGCGGCTCTGCGCAGGGCAGCGGCGCGGGCAGCAGCAGCGGCAGCGCGGGCAGCGGCGGCGGCAGCGCTGTGATCGCGCCCCCGGCCAAGCTCGAGCCGAGCGCGTCCAACAAGCTCGACAAGCCCACCGCGCAGCGGCTGGTCGCCGCGCGCAAGCTGCTCGACCGCTACGCCTGCCGCGCGGCGCGTACCACGCTGCAGGGACTGCTCGCCAAGCGGCCCAACGTCGCCTTCGCGCACTACCTGATGGGGTCGGCGCAGATCTGCAGCGGCCAGCATCGGCAGGGCCTCGAGAGCTACGCGCGCGCGCTGAAGCTCGAAGCGGCGCTCGCCAGCGACAAGCGCGTGGCACGCGACGTGACGGGGCTGCTGGCGCTGCGCTCGCGCGACACGCGCCTCGCTGCGCTGTCATTCATCGAAAAGCACCTCGGCAAGGTCGGTCACCCGGTGATCATCAAGGCCGCGACCAACCGCCAGCGCGCCGTGCGTCACGCCGCCGCGGCGTCGGCCACCCGCCTCGGCATCGACAAGCAGATCGACTGGGTGCGCAGCCTCGAGCTCGACCTGCGGCAGCTGTCCTGCCGCCAGATCAAGCGGCGCCACGTGATCGATCGCCTCGCGCGCCACGGCGATGATCCGCGCGTGCGCAAGATCCTCGAGCACGCCAAGCGCGCGCGGGCCGGCTTCTTCCGCCACCGCTACCGCTATGGCTGCGTGCGCGAGCGCATCAAACAAGCGCTGCACGCGCTCCCGCAGGGCAAGTAGTGTCGCGCCTCGCGTCCATGCTCGCCGTCGTGGCCGGCGTCGCGCTGGCGTCGCCGGCGTCGAGCGCGCCCGCCAAGACGGCGCACGCCTACGACGCCAGCGCGCTCGTCGGCGTCTGGGCGTCGGGCGGCAGCAAGGGCGGCATGGGCTTTCGCTGCTCGTTTGCTTTCGACGCGCGCGGGCGCTTCGCGCAGTCGTGCTATCCACCCAAGGCGCAGAGCGGGCGCTATCGCGTGGGCCGCCGCGGCAAGCAGCAGGTGCTGGTGCTCTTCGACCGCGTGCTCTTCGGGCGCAAGGAAAAGCCGATCGAGCTCGAGATGACGGTGCTCGAGGCGGGCAAGCGCGTGCGCCTCGGCCGCGACGTCTGGAAGCTCGGCATGAAGAAGCCGCCCGAGGCGCTCGAGATCTACGGCACCTGGATCCCGCGCGGCAGCAAGAGCGCCTACACCAACGCCTGGCACTTCACGTTCGCCGACTACATCAAGCGCGGCGCCAAGGGCACCGCCGAGATCTCGGGGCGGCTCAAGCTCGTCTCGCGAAAAGGCCGCAAGCTGGTCTTCGAGATAACCAAGCGCCAGACACCGTGGCGCAAGCTCGTCATCGTGCTCGGGCGCGACGGCCACAGCGCGCGCATCGATGGCAAGCGCTGCGTTCGCTACCTGCGGCGCAAGTAGCGACTCCGTCGCCTTCTCCGCAGCGCGAGCAACGCCAACAGCAGCAGCGACGACGCGGGCGGTGCGCCGCTGCCTGGCGCGGCGCTGCAGGATAGGCTGCCAGTGGTGGTCTGCTGATCTGGGGACGCGGCCGGCGGCGCCTGGGGTGGGCTCGGCGGTGGCGGCGGCGCCCCCGCGTCGGGCGACCCGTCGAGGCCCGGACCGGCGTCGGGTTCTTCGGGATGCGGTGGCGTGGGCACGACCTCGCCTTCGACCTCCACGCGCACGTCGGCGACGCCGCGATTGCCCGACGTGTCGCGGGCGATGACGCGCAGCAGCGCCGGGCCGGGCGGAAGGTTGACGACGAAGTCCCATGGCGGCGCGCCGCGCGAAGTCGCCAGCAGCTCGCCGAGATACAGCTCCGCGTCGAGGATCGCGACGTTGTCGCTGATCTGTGCGCGCACGGTGATCTGCTGCGCCACGCGCTCGTTGGCTGACGGCGTGAGGATCGTGACCTTGGGCGGCTCGTTGTCGGCGCCGTCGGTGCCGCTGTCGTGGGTATCAGGCGTGGCGTCGCCGCCGGCACCTGCGTCGGGCGTGGCGCTGTCCTGTGTCGCGTCGGAGGACGGCGCACTGTCGGCGGCACCGCTATCTGGCGCGGGCAGCGTCGTGTCGGCGCCTGGACCGGCGTCGTCACTTTGCGGCGCGGTGACGTTGAAGAACACCTCGTCGCTGAACGCCTTGCCAAATGTCTTTTCGACCCAGTCGCGGATCGACTTGCCGCCGCTGCCGGTCAGCTCGGCGAAGAGCTTGGCCTGACTCTGAAACTGAAACGGGGCGTAGTCCTTTCCGGCGTAGAAGAGCTTCATCGCGCGCCGCAGCAGAAAGGCCAACAGCTCGCGGAACTGGTCGTTGCTCGTGAAGTAGCTCGGGTCGTTCTGCTCGATGGCCATCGCCGTGGCGACGCCGTAGCTGACGAACTCGAGCGCGCCGGCCACCGCGTCGCGATTGCCGTAGGTCCACTTGCCGGCCTTCATCAAATCCACACCTACCGCGGCGCCGTTGATGTAGGCCACCCACTCGTCGAACAGATACAGCGGGCGGTCGTTCCACGCCGTCTGACCGCTGACGTAGAGCGAAAAGCGCGAGCCGCGCAGACCGCTCGGCACCAGCGCCGCCACGCGCGCCTTGGACATGTTCGGCTCGGCGATCACCACGCCTCGGTTTTCCAGCAGGTAGAAGCCGTTGGCTTTGGCGCCGGTCGTGTTGTGGCTGTTGCGCAGCTCCGAGTTGATGCCGTGCGTCGTCTCGTGGCCGTGCGTCACGCGGTCGCTGTCGTAGTAGGTGCTGCCGTACTTGGAGGGCAGGTGGTTGTCGATGTCTGTCAGCACCGCGCCCCAGCCGCCTGGATCGGTGCGGCTCTTCTGCGCCGGGTACTCGAACGTCACCAGCGCCGAGCCGGGGCCAGTGGTGCCGGTGCGTGCGCGCGAGCCTTCGCGCGACGACGTCGATTCGGAGCACGCGCTGGCGAGCAGCACGGCGAGCAATAGCGAGAGCAGCGGACGCATACGTCACCCGATCCCGCGCGGCACGATGAGTATCGCAAGGGCGGTGCCGATCACGCGCGCGCCGGATCTCGCGCGCTTACGCTGCGCTCGGGCCTTGAAAACGAGAGTGTAGGGGGATGTAGCCCACGTTCTGTGGCGTGCGTTGGGGGACTGATGCCGCTACAACAGAGACATGCCCATCGCACTTCGTGCTCGCTTGCCCCTCGCTCGCCACATCCTCGCGACGGTGCTGCTCGCCGGCGCGGCCGCCAGCTACTACGGCTACTCCGCCATGCACGGCGGGCTGTGGCGCGATCCCGCCGCCACGCTGCTGTATCCCATCGGCGTGCTGGGCCTCGCGCTCGGCATGTTCTGGGCGCGCTACTTCGTGATCTGCTTTTGCGCCTCGCTGGCGGCGATCCGGCTGGGCGGCGCCGACTGGTACGCCGCCTGGTCGTATCCGTGGCTGTGGCTGCAGGTCGGCGGACCGCTCGCGCTCGCGGGCCTGCTCGCGGGCAAGTCCATGCGCCAGCGCTTCGAAGGCCGCGCCGGCGGATGGCTCAACCGCTGGAGCGAGCTGCTCGAGAGCCGCCTCGATCTGCAGCTGCGCGCGCTGATCGTCGCGCAGAGCGTGGCGCTCGGCCTGGTCTACGGTTGGCGTCAGGTCGCGCCGAGCGTCGCAGCCACCGTCGTCGTGCTCGGCGTGCTTTCGATGCTCGGCCTGCTGCTGCTGCGCACGGCGGCGTTGCTGCCGCTGGTCGCCGCCTTCGTCGCCCAGGGCCTCTTCGTCGCCGAGCTGCTGCAGCAGCCCTACGTCACCAACGCCCACCGCTACGGCCTGCCGCTAATGCTCGGCGTCGCGTTGCTCGCCAGCACCCTCGCAATCGCCCCCCTCGTGCACAAAGCAGCCACCGTACTGCGAAGCGAGCGAAGCGAGCGAGCCTAGCCCCCGAGGCCCGAGGCCCGAGGCCCGAGGCCGCGCGGCGAAGCCGCGCTCAGGGTTCTACCTCGACGGTGTAGTTGCCGGCGCTGTGTTGGCCGAGCAGCTTGGTCACGCTGATGTAGACCGTGCCGCCGTCGTCGCCGAAGCCGCCGAAGCTGCAGCCCGTGTCAGGCGTCAGCGACGCCGTCTGACCGCCCTGAACCGACGTCGCGCTCTGGCCGAGGCGCGTGTTGTCGTTGCAGACGTACTGCGCCGTGACGCGAAACGTGGCGCTGGGGTGAAGCCCCGTCAGCTTGACGGCGACCTTGGCCTCCACCGAGCAGCCGGCGTTGTCGTTGATCTTGAGCTTGAACCAATCGGGGCGGCCGTTTTCGCGCTGCGTCGGCGCCGTGATGTGCAACTGCTGGTCGGATGGCATCACCGCCATCGTCGACTGCACGCCGGCGCAGTCGGAGTGCGTGCCCATGTCTGCCGACGTCGGCTCCGAGTCATGGATCGGCAGGTCGTCCATCGCCTCGCAGCCGTCGACCACTTGGCCGTTGACGTCGTAGTGCTCGCCGAGACACTGGATCGAGCAGTCGGGGCTGAGGCAGACGCGCTGCGTGTGCTGCGTGCCCACCGGGCCCGGGCACTTGTCACCGCACTGCTTGCAGTTGTCGGGCGTGCCGACCGTGCAGGGCGGCGCCGTGTCGGGTGCGATCGCGTCGTCGGTGCTGTCCACCGACGCGTCGCGCGGCCGCGTGTCGAACGGCACGCCGATGTCTTGCGGCGGCGAGATGTCGGGCTCGACGAATTGGTCGACGCCCTTGTCGCCCGCCGGCGTGGTCTCGCCACCGCTGCAGCCCGCGGCGGCGATCACGAGTGGCAGCAGTAGCGACACAGCGCGCTTCACGCTCACTAGCCTAGCGCATTGCGCTACAGCAGCGGCGTGATCTGTTGCGCTTTGGCGAGCAGGCCATAGATGCCGCCGGTGTGCAGAAACACCAGCGGGCCGTCGAAGCGCTTGCCTTTGGCGATCTCCTGGCGCAGCCCATAGAGCGCTTTGCCGGTGTAGACGGGGTCGGTGACGATGCCCTCGAGGCGTGCGACCTCGATGATCGAGACCAGCTCCTCGTCGCGGCTGAGCGCGTAGCCGTCGCCGACGTAGGCGTCGATGATCTCGATACCCTCCGGCTCGGTGGCCACGTCGACGTCGTAGTCGCTGGCCATCTCGTCGAGGATCGCGGCGATGCGCTGCTGAAACGTTGGCCGGTCGTCGCAGACGCAGAAGCCCACCACGCGATAAGGCATGTCGTAGATGCGACAGCCCGCCACCAGCCCCGCCACCGTGCCGCCCGAGCCGACAGCGCAGACGATCGTCGCCGGCTGGTCGCCCAGCTCGGCGCGCAGCTCGTGCAGACAGCGCACGTAGCCCCAGGCGCCGAGCGCGTTGGAGCCGCCCTCGGGCACGACGTACCATGGCCCGCCGGTCTGCTGCTCGAGCGCCGCCGCGCGCTCGGCCATCAGTGCGTCACGCTCGGCGTACTGCGCCTTGGTGATCCACTCGATCTTGGCGCCCGCCACGCGGTCGAGCAGGATGTTGGCGCTCGGCGTGGGCGGGCTCTCTGGATCGGTGCAGCGCAGCAGCAGCTCGCAGCCGAGCCCGAGTCGCGCCGCTGACAGCGCCGTGGCGCGCGCGTGGTTGCTCTGCTGACCGCCGCACGTGATGACGCCGCGCGCGCCGGCGTCCACCGCCGCCGCGAGCAGGAACTCGAGCTTGCGCACTTTGTTTCCCGACAGCAGCACGCCGGTCATGTCGTCGCGTTTGACCAGCGTCTCGATGCCGAGCTGCTCGGAGAGGCGCTCCAGCGGCTGCAGCGGCGTGTCGAGGCGGGCGAGATCCAACGAGGGTGGGTAGGCGACCATCAGCTCTCCAGACGCGCCAGCACGGAGGCGCACAGCGTGGGATCAGCGAGCACGGTTTCCACCAGCGCGGTGAACATCGGTCCACGATAGAGCGCCGTGTGCTCGACCACCAGCAAGTCGGCGGCCTGCACCGCCTCGCGGACATCGGCGGCGCTCGTCGCGGCGCGCCCTTCGGAGGCGGCTTTGAGCCGCGCCAGCACGTTGATCACGGCGTAGGCGGCGACGAGCAGGTTGACGCCGCCGATCACCGAAGCCTCGCCCATCAGGTAGCGCCGCGAGCGCACCTTGCTCGTCAGATAGCGCGTCAGCAGCGCTGCCGAGCTTTCGCTCTGCTCGAGCTTGACGGCGCGTATCTGACGCCAGCTCGCCTTGGCGCCGCCCATCACGCGCGAGCGCAACGCGCTGACGCCGAGGTTGAAGCCGCGCACCACGAAGAAGCGCCCCACGCGCGACAGCGCGCCGCGCCCACCGTCCGCGCCGAGAAAGAGCGACAGCACGGGCCCAGCGCGCGCCGCGCGGCCGCCAGCGCGCCCGCGCTCGGCTAGCGCGGCGAGCCCATCTTTGGCGAGTCGCTCGAGCTCGGCGCGCAGCGCCTTCTTGCCCTTCTCCTCGAGCGCCTTGGAGAGCTCGGCGAGCAGCGCGGCAGCGGCGGCGAGGCGATCGGCGTGCGCGGCCGACTCGTCGTCGAGCAGCGTCAGCAGCGGCGCCTCGATCGCTTCGACGTCGCGCAGCGTGAGCTCGAGCTCGTCGTCGAGGGTGAGCTTTTCTTTGCGGTCCACGTCGCCGGCGGCTTTCGCCGTGGCGCGCACCCAGCGCATCTGATCGCGCAGGGGCTTGCCTTCGTCGTCGCTGACGGTCGGGCACCAGAAGCTCAGCCGCGCGCGCATCTCGCCGCCCACGCGCGCCATGCGCAGCGGGAAGGCCTTGCAGCCGTCGGGCTTTTCTTCGTAGCCGAGCTCGCTGTGGATGCGACAGCGCTTGTCCGCGTCGAGAAAGAAGCACTTGCCGTCGACGAGCTTGATCGAAAACTCGTCGCCCTCGCCGCGCAGCGCCACGAACGGATCGTCGCCCCAGTCGTGCTGGCGCAGGCGTTCGACCTTGGTGGCGTCGACCGTCACGGTCCAACCCTCGCAACAGCGCCCGCAGCTCTGGCAGCTGAAACGGGCGTTCTTCGGCAGCTTCGGATCTCCGCGCGCCACGACGTTCGCAGGTCCTGCAGCTCAGCTCGTGGCGTCGTCGGGCGACGTGGCGCTGGCGGCGAGCGCCTCGTCGAACAGCACGTCGAAGTCGGCTGCGACGCGTTTGGCCTCGCCACGCCCGCGTGACGTGCTGTCGGCGAGCTCGAGCAGGCGCGTGCGTCCGGCCTTGCGCATGTCGGCGTCGGCGGCTGCCGTGGCGCGCACGGCGTTGGCGGCCTGCGCGACGAGCTTCTGCGGCGCGCCGTGCTGGTCGAGCGTGCGCGCGACGCCGCCGGCAGAAAAGCCGCTCGTCATCGAGTTGCGCAGCGAGCGCCGCGCCGGCGGCGTGGCGGCGATGTTGGCTAGCGACTCGAGAAACTCGTTGACCGGCCCCTGGCCGAGCCGCGGCTCGAGCACGTGCTGGCAGGTGCGAAACATCTGCGTCACCAGATCGTTGAGCGCCGCCGACAGCTCGCGGCTCTCGCGCTTGAGCTCGCGCGCGTCGTCGGCGAGGACGAGCTCGGCGCACAGCGTGTCGAAGAGCGTCTCCTCTTCGGGCGAGACACCGTCGGCTTCGGCGAGCATCCAGGCGCCACGCGCCACCTGGCGTCGCAGCGCTTCGTCGTGCGACGCCGCGCTCGCGATCACGTCGGCGCCGGGGCCCTCGCGTTCGAGGCGCTCGCGGTCGGCGTCCTCGAGCGGATAGCGCAACAGCACCGCGCTGAGCATGGTGCGCTCCTCGTCGGAGATGCGCCCGTCGGCCTCGGCCATGCGCTGAAATACCGCCAACGTGAGCTCGACCTGCGCCTTCTCGCGCGCGTAGGCGTCGTCCTTGGCGCGCCTGCGGCCGTAGCCCAGCGCGAGCCCGCCCGCACCGACGGTGACGACGATGGGCAGCGCCGCGGCGCCGAGCGCGGCGCCGACGCCCGCCCAGAAGCCCACGTTGGCCATCCACATCACGCCGCCGACGGCGGCCGACGTCGCGGCGCCAACGCCAGCGGCGATCTTGGTGCTGCGCCGCGCGCGCCGCGCGCGCATCGGCTCGAGGTGTCGCGGCAGATCGTCGGCAGCCGCGATGACGAGCTGCAGCTGCTTGCCAACCTGTAGAGATCGTTGTGGGTCCGACATCGAGTGAAATCTAGCGCAAACTCGCGCGTCTTATCCAAGTGAGTTTGCGGCGCACGACCGCGCTGTACTAGGCTCCTCAGCCGCTTGGCTTTCTCGGAGGCTCCCATGCGAAAGATGCTCCCCCTCGCCGCGCTGTCTTTGTGCGCCATCGCCAGCACTCGGGCAGCCGCCGCCGCCGCCCCGCCCGTGGCCGACGTCGTCAACAAGATGCAGGCCTTCTACAACGGCACCAAGGACCTCAAGGGCAAGTTCAAGCAGGTCTACACCGACACGCTCTACGGCTCCAAGCGAACCAGCTACGGCTACCTCTACGTCAAGAAGCCCGGCATGATGCGCTGGAACTACGTCTCGCCGGAGCGCAAGGCCTTCATCGCCAACGGCAAGACGCTGTGGGTCTGGGAGCCGCGCAGCAAGCAGGCCTTCAAAAACCCGCTCAACACCGCGACGCTCGGCACCGGCCTGACCTTCCTGCTCGGCTCGGGCAACCTGCTCAAAGAGTTCCGCATCAGCTACGCCAGCGACAAGAAGGACGTGCTCGGCGGCCCCGACCACTACACGCTCAAGCTGCTGCCGATCAAACCCACCGGCCAGTATCTCTACCTGCTGCTCGCCGTGCGCCCCAGCGACCACGCCGTCACCGAGTCGGTGATCGTGCAGCGCAACGCGCGCAACCACTTCCTCTTCACCAACCTCGAGACCAACACCAAGCTGCGCCCCTGGCGCTTCCAGTTCAAGCCACCCGCCGGCACGCGCGTCATCAACGCCGCCAAAATGCGCAAATAGGGTCACTCTCTGATCCGCAAGCCCTCGGGATCAAAGCGCGAATAGAGCACAATGACATAATCCAGCTGTGCGGCGCGTTTTTCGACCGGCCGGCGGGCCGACTGTGCTAGGTTGCTCACCTCGCCGGACAAGGGAGGCGTCTGGCGAGAGGGTGGTATTCGATGTTCGTTCGCCGGGGATTGATCGTCGTTTCGTTCGTGGTGTCGTTGCTGGCCGCTGCATGCGGCGACAGCGGCAGCTCCACGGACAGCACTGCGCCAGGCGCCGAGGCCGGCGCCGACATCAGCGCTGCGCCTGACAACAGCACGCCTCGCCCTGACACGGGCAGGTCCGACACGACGCCCGCCGCCGATCAGTCGACGTCGAGCGCCGACGGCGCCGCGGTAGACACCGCCGTCGGCGACGCCATCGCAGCGCCTGACGCGGCCGCCGCCATCGACCTCAAAGGCGTCACCTGCCGCACCACGCCGCCGGCCAACGTCACGCTCGCCGCGTCGCCCAAGGCGTACAGCGGCGGCACCTGCCCGCAGCTGATGAGCGGCACCAACACGATCACCACCGCCGGGGGCTCGCGGAAGTTCATCCTGATCTTCCCCTCGAAGATCCAACCCGGCGAGACGCTGCCGGTGATGTTTGCCTGGCACTGGCTCAAGGGCAAAGCGCAGAAGTTCGTCGACGAGGGCGACCTCGCGGCGGCGGTCGAGCAGCAGCGCTTCATCGCTGTGCTGCCCGAGGCCAAAGGCGACCTAAGCCTCTTCGGGCTCGTCGATCTGCCTTGGCCGATTCTCAACATCACGCCGCAGGCGCGCTACGACGAAGAGTTCACGTTCTTCGACGACATGCTCGCCTGCGTCTCGAAGCAGCTACCCGTCAACAAGGAGTGCGTCAGCGCGACGGGCGTCAGCGCCGGCGCGCTGTACATCGCGCAGCTCGCGGGCGCGCGCGGCGAGTACCTCTCGTCGGTGATCTCGCTGTCGGGCGGCGTCGGCTCGCAGGGGCTGGTCAACATGTGGCTGCGCCCGCTCACGCCGCCGGCGCACAAGATGCCGACGCTCGTGCTGTGGGGCGGTCCCGCCGACAGCTGCGCGCTGCTCAACTTCGAGGTCGCGTCCAAGGAGCTGATCAGCAACTTGCAGGCAGGCGGCCACTACTACATCGAGTGCACGCACAACTGCCAGCACGGCGTGCCGCCCGTGGTCGCGCCGCCAGGCAAGTCGCGCTTCTCGCCGATCTGGGAGTTCGCGCTCGAGCACCCGTTCTGGCTGCCCGCCGGGCAATCGCCGCTCGGCGGCGGCGTCAGCGCGCCCTACGGCATCCCGTGGTGCGCCGTCGGCGCCACGCCCACGCCGCGCACCGGGCAGTGCGATCCGCCCGGCTGTCCGATCTGATCTGAGCTGAGCTGATCGCGCCTCGCCCTTGCCCTCGCTAGCTGCCGCTCTTGCAACACAGCGCGCGGTCGCGCTTGGCCGACGCCGTCAACGCCTGCCAGTAGGTCGCGACGTTCGCGCCGGCAGGGCACGTTGCGCCGAGGCTGTTGCACATCAGGTCGGTGACGACGCCGACGTGCTGCAGCGCGTTGGTCGCGGGCGCCGTGCAACCCGCACCGCATACGTTGCTGACGTTGGCGCTGACGCTGCTGATCGTGGTGGTGTCGCAGGTCGAGCAGACGCCATCGAGCAGCGCCGCTGCCTGGTTTCCGTCGCGGACGCATCCAGCGATCCACGCCGCGGCCGCGCGCACCGTAAAGTAAGGCGACGTGCCTTTGATGTCTTTGTAGTACTCGTTTGCGGTGCAGAGCCGATATCCAGACCCGCACAGCTCGTGCGCCTCGCACTGCGTCTTGGCGGCCCCGCCGCAGAGGAAGAACGGCCCGACCTCCGTGATCTTCGTGATCGCGCAGGCGGACGGGCCGACGAGATCGCGTACCACCACGTCGATGACCAGCAGGTCGGCGACGCCATCTGCGCTCGCGTCGGCTACTGGCGCGTCGCCCGCCGGTGCGTCGGACGTGGTGTCGGGTTGGGCAGCATCCGTGGCGGCATCGGCGCTGCCATCCGCGCCCGACGAGATATTGGGCTCGTGTCTGCAGCCGCCGATAGCGACTGCGAGCCCGAGCAGCAGCGCGACCTTCGTGCTCACCGCCACAAGAACGACGATAGCACGCGAGCGCTGCTGATCAGCGCGGGTCGCCGATGAGCACCGAGCGGCCGCGCGGACCATCGGGCTCGGAGACGATGCCCTGCGCCTCCATCATCTCCACGATCACGAAGGGGGGCTGTCCCAGCCCCCCTCGCCGCGGGAAGTGAATCCCCGCGGCTCACCCCCGATGTCGGGCTCCGCCCGCCTCTGCTCGGCCTTCGGCCTCGCGTCGGTGGAGGTCAGCGCGGGTCGCCGATGAGCACCGAGCGGCCGCGCGGACCATCGGGCTCGGAGACGATGCCCTGCGCCTCCATCATCTCCACGATGCGCGCCGAGCGGTTGTAGCCGATGCGCAGCCTGCGCTGGATCATCGAGATCGAGACCTTGCCGCTCTCGGCGACGATCTGCACCGCGCGGTCGTACATCTCGTCCTTCTCGGCGTCCTCGAGCCCACCTTCGCCATCGCCGTCCGCGTCCTCGTCTTTGAGGATGTCCATGTCGTAGACGGGGCGGCCTTGCGACTTGAGGTGATCGATAACGGCCTGGATCTCGTCGTCGCTGATGTACGCGCCGTGCACGCGTTTCATCTCGGTGCCGCGGTCGAGCACCAGCATGTCGCCCGAGCCAAGCAGGTTCTCGGCGCCATGCGAGTTGAGGATCGTCTTCGAGTCGTGGCTCGACGCGACCTGGAAGGCGATGCGCGAGGGGAAGTTGGCCTTGATCAGACCCGTGATGACGTCCACCGACGGGCGCTGCGTGGCGAGGATCACGTGTATGCCGGCGGCGCGCGCCTTCTGCGCCAGCCGCGCCACCGACGTCTCGACCTCCTTCGAGGCGACCATCATCAGGTCGGCGAACTCGTCGATGACGACCACGATGTAAGGCAGGCGATCGGGGATGTCCGCGAGGCGCCGCTTCTTGCGCTTCTTGCTGCGGCTCGCGCCGGCTGCGCCGCCGTCGACGCCCGCCAGCGGCATCTGCTCGGCGTTCGCCATGCTCGTGCTCTCGCTGTCGTCGTCGTCGGCGCCGTCGAGAAGCTCGCCGCCCGCGAGATGCTCCTCGGTGCCGTCGGCGTTCTTGCGTACCACCGTGACCTTCGACGGCGCCGACTCCTCGATGGATGCCTGGTCGAGCCCGTCGGCGGGCGCCTCTTCGGCCACCACCTCGCCGCGCAGCTTGTCCACCTTGCGGTTGAACGACGCGATGTCGCGCACGCGCATCTCGGCGAGCAGCTGGTAGCGGCGCTCCATCTCGGCCACCGCCCAGCGCAGCGCGGTGTTGGCCTGCTTCGGGTCGGTGACCACAGGAAGCAGCAGGTGCGGGATGTCGTTGTAGCCCGACAGCTCGAGGAACTTCGGGTCGATCATGATCATGCGCACCTGGTCGGGTGCGCAGCGCACCAGCAGGCTGCAGATCATCGCGTTGACGCTGACCGACTTGCCCGCGCCGGTGGCGCCGGCGACGAGCAGGTGCGGCATCTTGGCCAAGTCGACGGCCACGGGCGCGCCGAAGATGTTCTTGCCGAGCGCCATGCTCAGCGAGAACTTCGGGTTGCGGAAGGCGGGGTCGGCGACGATCTCTTTGAACGAGACCATCTCGCGCTGCGCGTTGGGCACCTCGATGCCGATCGCGCCCTTGCCTGGGATCGGCGCCACGATGCGCACGCGCTTGGCGGCCAGCGACATGGCGAGGTCGTTGGAGAGGTTGGCGATCTTGCTGATGCGCGTGCCCGGCGCCGGCACGAACTCGTACATCGTGACGACCGGACCGGGGTGCACCTTGGTGACCTTGCCGAAGATCTTGTAGTCGGCGAGGGTCTGCGCCAGGCGCTCGGCCTGCGTATAGATCGCCTCGCGGTCGATATCGCTGCGGTCGCTCTCGTGCACCTCGAACAGCGAAAGCGGCGGCGGTCGGTAGCTGTCGCCGTTGAGCACGAAACCGGCGCGCTCGGCCTCGCGCACCGCTTGTTCCTCTGCAGCCGCTTCGCCGCCAGCGTCGAGCTCGCGGCGAAAGTCCGACTGCACGATGGTCAGCTCGTCGCCCTCGTCGTCGCTGTCTGCGTCCGCGCGCGCGCCGTGCGCGATGTCCGCGACGACGTCTGCGACGTCCTCCTCGTCAGGTCGCGCGTCGAGCGGCTCGTCGTCGTCGGCGGCGATGGTCTCTTCGGCCATCGCTTGCATGGCCTCGATGATCAGCTCGCTGGCGTCGAAGATGTCTTCGGCGCGCGTCGATTGATCATCGCGCGCGCGCGAGCGCGGCGTGGCGCGCTTGGGCGCGGCCCGGCGCGCGTCCGCGTCGCTCGCTGGCGCCGTCTCGCTGCGCGCCTCGATGATCACGTCGTCGTCGGCAGCGGCGACGACCTCGTCGAGCGTCGGCTCGTCTGGTGCGTCGCTTCTAGACACAGGCGCAGGCGCAGCAACGGGCGGCGCGTCGATCGACTCGGGCAGCGGCAACATGATCGGCGGCGCCACCGCAGGGCGGCCGATCTCGAGGTCGGCCGGCATCGGCTGCGGCCCGCTCTTGTCAGCCGCTTCTTTGGCTGCGCGCTTGGCCGCCTTCTTGGCGGCGCGCTTCTCGGCACGCGTCAGCCCGCGCCGCTCGGCCTCGGCCTCGAGATCGATACGCAGCACAGGCGGCATCGCCGCCGTGCCGTTGGGGTTGGTGGCGATCGCCTCGCGGCGGCTCTGCGCGATCTGACGCGCCACGAAGGTGCCGAGCGCCGACAGCCGCTCGGGCACGCGCGCCAGCGAGCGGCCGACCACGGCGAGCGCGCGACCGCTCGCCTTCGCCGCCGCCAGCGCGCTGCGCACCCACGAGAAGCGCGTGCCGAGCACCAGCGCGAGCGACAGCCCAGCCAGACAGACGATCCAGGCGCCGGGCGTCGAGACCAGCGCACAGAGCAGCTCGGCCGCCGCCTCTCCGAGCAACCCGCCGTAGGACGCGCCGTCGAGCCGGTCGGGGCGGAAGGCGAGATGCAGAAAGATCGCGCCGAAGACGAGCGCCATGGTCAGCGCGATGCGCTGGCGCCACTGCGCGTAGAGCGGCGGCGGTGCGGCCCCGCGCCCCAGCGCCCCGGCGAAGATGCGGATCGCCACGGCGACCAGCGCCGCCACCACGACGAAGCCGGCGATGCCGAGCGCCCAGTTGATGGCGTGGCCGACGGTGCGCCCGAAGGGGCCCATCAGATCGCCGCTGCCGAACTGCACCGAGACGAGGCTCGGCCCGACGAGCAGCGCCGAGGCCATCGTGATGATGCCGAATACCTCGTGCGTGCGACGTCCAGCAGGCTCGCCGCGGCTCGGCGTGCTCGTACGGTCGGCTGCGGGGGTCGGCTTGACCTCGCGCGTGGTGGACTTGGGCTTCTTGCTCTTCGATTGCGAACGCTTGCGGCTCAAGGGCGGCAGTCCTCGGTCGGCGCACATATGACTACAAAGTACGCTCGTATCTTACCCCCTTCGCCGCGAGGCTCCAAGTCGATGGCTTGCCGCAACGCAGCAGAAAGAGTATGTTCCGCCGAACCGCGGCCACGGACCGCCAAGCCGGACCGCAACTGCTTAATTTTATAGATGTATTCTCCGCTGCAGCTGACTTCAACCTGAACTACGGAGAGCCGATGCGACGCACGATCTCGACCTTCTCTCTGCTGGCCCTCGCCACGGCCCTCGTCTTCGGTGCCGCCTGCGGCATCCCCGAAGAGCAGCACAACGCCCTCAAGAAGGACCTCGCCCGCATCCGCGCGGAGCTGGCCAAGACCAAGGGTGACCTGAGCAAGTCGCAAGGCGACAACAAGCGCCTCGAAGAGGAGAAGGCCGCGCTCGGCGGCCAGAAGGACGCGCTGGCCAAGCGGCTCGGCGCGACGCGCAAGGAGATCGAGCAGCTGCGCCGCGCGCGCGCGCTCGAGGCCAAGCGCCTAGCGACGTTCCGCAAGCTGCTCAGCCGCCTGCGCAAGATGATCGATTCAGGCAAGCTCGAGGTGACCACGCGCAAGGGGCGCATGATCGTCAAGCTCAAGGACAAGATCCTCTTCGACCCCGGCAAGACCAAGCTCAAGAAGGACGGCAGCGCGGCCCTCAAAGAGCTCGCCGCGGTGCTCAAGGAGATCGACAAGCGCGACTTCCTCGTCGCCGGTCACACCGACAACGTCCCGATCCGCACGCGCCGCTTCCGCAGCAACTGGGAGCTCTCGGCTGCCCGCGCCGTGCAGGTCGTCAAGTTCCTGCAGCGCCAGGGCGTCGACCCGAAACACCTCGCGGCCGCCGGCTACTCCGAGTATGACCCCGTCGGCGACAACTCGACCAAAGATGGCAAGCGCAGCAATCGGCGCATCGAGATCGTGCTGATGCCCAACATCGAAGAGCTGCCGAGATTCGGCAAGGGCTTCGGCAAGTAGCATCGCCTTCGCGGCAGACGAAAAACGCGGGCCGTGAGCGGGGGCCGCGTCGTACGTATTTGTTTTGTGATCCGCTCTGGGAGACGTGGGTATGTTCAGGACGAGCAAGGTCAGACAGCTCGGCATCGCGCTTATCGCCTCGATGGCGCTTTTCTTTAGTGCCGTCGCGTGCAGTGACGACAGCAGCACGCCGAGTCAGGACACGACCTCCGGCAATACGGACACCGGTGGTGGAAACAAGGACGGCGGCGGCTCCGATACCGGCGGCGGCGGCGGCGACGCGGGCACGCCCGCGACGGCGCTCAAGGTCGCCGCGATCCAGTTTGGCTCCGATCAGTTCGGTCAGGTCAACAACTGCGGCACCACCATCTGTGCGCTGTCGGAGCTGATCACCAACGCCGCCAAGAACGGCGCCAAGATCATCGTCACGCCCGAGTACGCCTTCGGCCAGAAGACCGCCGAGGTTTCACCCGACCAGGGCGAGAAGGTGATCGATGACTCGCGCTGGCCCGAGGGCAAGATCATCAGCTCCATGGCCAAGCTCGCGGTGCAGCTCAAAGTGACGGTCGTCTTCAACGCCATCACCCAGGCCGGCAGTGGCTCGAGCGCCAAGCTCTACAATACGCAGCTCGCCATCGGCGAGGAGGGCAAGGTCCTCGCGCGCCACTACAAGTTCCACCTCTTCGGCAACGAGAACACCTCGCTCACCGCCGGCGACAACGTCACGACCAACTTCTTCGATACGCCCGCCGGCAAGGTCGGCCTGCTGATCTGCGCCGACATCCAGTGCATCGTCTACGGCACCGGCCCGGACTGTCCGGCGCGCAACCTCGCGCTGCTGCAGGAGTACACGCGGCAGGGCGCGGTGGCGACGTTCTTCTCGGCGTACTGGACGGTCGGGCCGACCAACGCCGGCAGCTCGGCGTGGTGGCCGCTCAACGTGCAGAAGAAGTACGCGGTTGACGCCAAGCAGTGGGTCATCGCGGCCAACACCGCCAGCGGCCCGGGTCAGGGCGGCGGCATCTTCAAGCCCGGCGGCGAAGAGGTCACCGCCAGCGATACGGGCAAGCCGGCCATCATCTACGGCGAGATCCCGATCAAGAAGTAGCGTGGCGGTTATCGCCGAAGACGTCGCCGAATGGCTCAAGGGCGTCGCCCAAGTCTCGGGCGACGCTATCCTCGACGAGATGCACGCGCTCGCCAAGCAGCGCGGCTTTCCCATCATCGGCCCCGAAGTCGGACGGCTCGTCGCGCAGCTGACCACGCTCGGCGGCGCCAAGCGCATCTTCGAGCTCGGCTCGGGCTTCGGCTACAGCACGCTGTGGTTCGCGCGGGCCGCCGGGGTGGGCGCCGAGATCTTTCACACCGACGGCGACCCCGCCAACACGGCGCTGGCGCGCGACTTTCTCGAGCGCGCGGGTGTTGCCGAGCGCGTGCGATTTCTCACGGGCGACGCCGGCACGCACCTCGCGGCGACGGCCGGGCCGTTCGACATCGTCTTCTGCGACATCGACAAGCATCAGTACCCCGACGTCGCCGACCTGATGTGCGAGCGCGTGCGCGTCGGCGGCGTGATCGTGGTCGACAATATCGTCTGGTCAGGGCGCGTGGCGCGCGGCGACCAGAGCGCCGACACGCAAGGCATTCGCCGCTTCATCGCGCGCATGTGGGGCGACGCGCGCTTCTTGTCGAGCCTGATGCCGGTGCGCGACGGCGTGAGCCTGCACGTGCGCCTCGCCTAGCACGCTGCGCTGGCGGTTGCGTCGGCTGCGGTCGCCGGGTACAACCCCAGCGATGATCGACACCACTTCCGCGGCAGATCTCCTCGCGCGCACCGAGCGCGTGCTCCTCGAAGACAAGGGCCTGGTCGACTTCGAGACCGCGCTCGCGTTGACCGAGCTCGACGCGCCTCGTATGCCCGATCTGTTGGCCCTCGCACATCGCGTGCGCCTGCACTACTGCGGCGAAGGGGTCGAGGTCGAGTCGCTGATCAGCGCCAAGACCGGCGGCTGCATCGAAGACTGCGCCTTCTGCTCGCAGTCGGTGCGCTATCAGAGCCCCATCGACCGGCACCCGCTGCTCAAGCCGGACGTGATCCTCGAGGGGGCCAAGGCGAGCGAGGCCGCCGGCGCGACCCAGTACTGCATCGTCGTCGCCGTACGCGGACCCGACGAGCCGCTGATGCGGCGCGTGCTCGAGGCGATCGATCTGATCCACGCCGAGACCTCGATGAAGGTCGACTGCTCGCTGGGGCTGCTCACCGACGAGCAGGCGCAGCGCCTCGCTGACGCCGGCGTGCATCACTACAACCACAACCTCGAGGCGGCGCGCAGCTTCTTTCCCAACATCGTGCAGACGCACCGCTGGGAGGAGCGCGTCGAGACGTGCAAGCGCGCCAAGCGCGTCGGCATGGGGCTCTGCTCGGGCGGCATCTTCGGCATGGGCGAGAGCTGGCGACAGCGCGTCGAGATGGCCTTCGAGCTGCGCGAGCTCGGCGTCGACGAGGTTCCGCTCAACTTCCTCAACCCGCGTCCGGGCACGCCGCTCGGCGATCGTCCCAAGCTCGGCGCCATGGACGCGCTCAAGATCTGCGCGATCTATCGGCTGGTGCTGCCCGACGTGGTGCTGCGCTACGGCGGCGGACGCGAGCTCGTGCTGCGCGATCTAGCGGCGCTCGGTCTGACGGGCGGCGTCAACGCGATGATCATCGGCAACTACCTCACCACCACGGGCATCGCGCCCGAGGACGACCTCAAGCTCATCGCCGACTTGGGCATGCCCATTCGCCCGTGAGGCGGGTTCTGCGCGCGCGCGCCGTCGCGCTGTCCGCCGCGCTGCTCGCGCTAGCGAGCTGTCCAGCGCGTCCGCCGCGTGGTCCCGCGCATCAAGCCGTCGCGGCGCTGGTGCAAAGCGGCGCGCTCAAGCTGGCGCTCGACCGACGGCTGCGGCCAACGCTGTGGTACGAGCGCTCGGGCAGCTGGATCCGCCTCAGCCCCGACGACGCGCCTTCGCCCGCGCTCTTCGACGCGGCGATCGCGGGCGTCTCTTCGGGCGACTTCATCGTCGCCGACGGCGCGCGCCCGACACGGCAAGCGCTTGCCGGCGCCTTCGGCCGCGGCGAGCGCGTCACGGTGGTCGCGCGCCGTGGCGTGCTGACGCTGTCGGTGTTCATCGATCGCTACCCGCGCTACGCCGGCACGCTGTTCGTCTCGGCGCGCCTAAAGAACGGCGGCAAGACACCGCTGCGTTTGGCGCGTTTTCGCCAGACCAACATCACGTTGCGCGCGGCTGCGCGCTGGGCGTTCCAGGGGGCGGCCATCAAGTGGGGCAAGCCGTACGTCTTTTCGCTGGCCAAGGCGCAGCGCTCCGAGAACTTCCTCGGTGCGGCGCCCGCGGGCAAAGGCGCCGGCGGCGGCCTGCCGCTCAACGACGTCTGGTCGCGCAGCGCTGGCGTCGCCGTTGGCCATAGCTCGCCCGAGGCATACTCGGCGGCCTACGCGCCGCTCGAGCGCGACGCGCGCGGCGCGGTGACGCTGGCGCTCGAGCAGCGCGCGCTGGCGCCGCTTGCACCGGGCGCCGAGCTCGCGAGCTTGCCCGGGTTCGTGCACGCGCACGCCGGCGACTTCTATCGCGCCGTCTCGACCTACCGTCGCATGCTCGCTGACCAGGGGCTGCGCGCGCCGAAGCCGCCGCAGTCTGCCTACGAAGGGATCTGGTGCTCGTGGGGCTACGAGTTCAACGCGGCCGTCGACGAGATGACGGGCGTGATCTTCAAGCTCAAGGCGCTGGGCCTGCGCTGGCTGGTGGTCGACGACCGCTGGTTCGAACGCTACGGCGACTGGACGCCGCGCAAGTCGCTCTATGGCAGCACGGGCCAAGGCCTCAAGCTGCTGGTGCGCACCGCGCACGAGGCCGGGCTGAAGGTCAAGCTGTGGTGGATCCCGCTGGTCGTCGAGACCAAGGGCAAGCGCTACGCCTCGCACGTCTATCAGGATTCGCTGGTGGCCAAGCGCCACCCCGAGTGGCTGATCCTCGACAAGCATGGAAAGGTGGCGCGCGGCGTGCGCGACCTCGCGCTGCTCTGTCCGGCGCTGCCCGACGTGCGCGCCTACGTGCACCTGCTCACCGAGCGCTTCATCAAGCGCTGGGGCTTCGACGGCCACAAGCTCGACGTCGTTTTCGCCGTACCGCCGTGTCACAACCCGGCGCACAAGCACAAGAGCCCCGACGACGCACCGCGCGCCCTCGCCGAGATCATGCGCGAGATCTACAGCACCACGCACAAGCTCAAGCCGCAGGCGGTGACCGAGATCTGTCCCTGCGGCACCACGCCGCACCACGTCTGGCTGCCCTACATGAACCAGGCGGTGACCGCCGATCCCGTCGGCAGCGTGCAGGTGCGGCGGCGCGTCAAGCTGCTCAAGGCGCTGCTTGGCGATCACTTCGCCGTCTACGGCGACCACGTCGAGCTGACCCGCTTCGACAAAGGCAAAGAGGTCGGCCGCGACTTCGCCGCCTCGATCGGTACCGGCGCCGTGGTCGGCACCAAGTTCACCTGGCCGCGACCGAGCCGCGCGCTGCCCGACCAGGGGCGCCAGACGATGTTTCTCGACGCGGGCAAAGAGCGCCACTGGACGCGCTGGATCCGCGTCTTCAACGAGCAGGGCCTCGCCAGCGGGCGCTACCGTGGCGAGCTCTACGACATCGGCTTCGACCGCCCCGAGGTGCACGTCGTCGAGAAGGACCACGTGCTGCACTACGGCGTCTTCGCCAAGGGCGCCTTTCGTGGCGCGCTCGAGCTGCGCGGGCTCGCGCCGGGGCGCTACCGCATCGTCGACTACGTCGCCAAGAAGGCGCTCGGCGAGGTGCAGGTCAAGGCCGGCGGCGCGCCGCCGCGGCTCGACGTCAGCTTCGTCGACCATCTGCTCGTCGAGGCGCAGCCGCTGAAGTAGCGTCAGGCCTCGGGCCTCAGGCCTCGGGCTTCAGGTCGCACCGTAGGCTCGCGCTTCGCGCCTCGCAGTGCCACGACGTAGACAACCGGGCCCGTGCGAACGGTGCAGGGCGCCGGCGTGGAGTCCCGAGGCCCGAGGCCCGAGGCCCGAGGCCCTGCTTGCTGCCCTACTTGTTTCCGGCGGGCGGCTTGTACGGCTCGAACGCCAGCAGTCGCCGCGCGTTGTCGCGGTAGAGCTTGCGCAGCACCGCCTTGGGCAGCTTGAGGCCGTAGACCATCCAGAAGCCTTGCCGTCCGTTGGCCGGGGCGGTGTCGAAGTACTCGTCGTCGGTCTCGAGGAAGCGGTAGTACGTCTCGTAGACGGGGCGCGTGATGGCGCCGGTGTCGGTGCCGAAGAGCACGCGGTCCTGGTAGCGCATCAGAAAGCGCCGCGCCGTGTAGGGTTGGCGGCCGAGCTCGTTGATGCGCGCGTCGATGTCGACGAAGAAGTTCGGATGCGCGTCGAGCCACCTGCCGACCTGCGCCAGGTTCTCGGGCCAGTTGCCCATGTGCGCGCCGATGAACGTCGTCTCGCGGTGGCGCTTGAGCACGCGCTCGCGCTCCATGAACAGCTGCGCGCGCGTGGGGAAGCGCTTGCGGTCGGCGAAGGACCAGTGCGGGTGCTCGCCCAGCTCGTGCCAGCGTTCGTTGTTGCGGTCGAGCTTGGTGAAGAAGGCCGCTGGGTCTGCGACGTGCCACTCGACGGGGCGTTTGTAGCGCGCGCAGGTGCGCCAGATCGGATCGAGCTTGGCGTCGTCGAGCGCCAGCCGGCGCCCGTCCTTGTAGCGGATCGTCAGCCCCAGCGACTTGTGGATCTTGAGCCCCTTGGCGCCGGCCTCGAAGTCCTTGGCCAGCTGTGCCGCGCGCTTCTTGCCCCAGTCGGCCCCGTCGATGCCAGAAAAGTCGATCAGCGCGTAGGTCAGAAAGCGGCCTGGGTACTTTTTGTCGAAGCGCGCCAGGTTCTCGCGCAGGCGCTTGCCCCACGAGCCGTCGAGGTTGACCACGGTCTCGATGCCGAGCTTGTCCATCATCTTGACGGCGGCAGCGACGTCGGCGGTGTGGCCGAGGTGCGTGTGCACGTCGACGACCGGATGCGAGGGCTTGCTGATCGGCGTGCGCTTGACCTCCAGCATCGATCGCGGCGCCCAGTCGGCGAGCGGCAGCGCCGCCACGCCGCGCCGCGTCTTGCCGCGCGGGACCTTGGCGAGCTTCGAGCCATGTGGGCCCTGACCATCACGCGCCGGACAGGCAACGAGCAGCAAGGTCAAGACCGCGGGCAGCAGCGCTTTGCGGAGCAGGACACACATGCCTCTCCTCTACGACAGAGGATGGCCGGGCGGCAAGTCTCTAGAGCGCGCGGGGGCCTGCGGCGATCATCGCCAGCACGGCGCGCACGATGCGGTCGCAGCGGGCGCCGGCGAAGGCGAAGATGTCCTTGCAGGCGACGCCGATCTCGCGCTCGATGACGGCCCGCAGGTGCGCGCGCGCGCGGTGAAGCCGCACGCGAACGGCCGAGTCGGTGATCCCCAGACACTCGGCGGTCTCCGCGCTGGAGAGCTCCTCGAGCTCGCGCAGCACGAAGACCTCGCGCGCGCCTTCGGGCAGCTCCTCGATGGCCGTTTCGAGCACCTGCCTCAGCTGGCGCTGCGCTGCGGCCGTCTCGGGGTCTCGAGCGAGGGTGCGGTGCAGCGGGATCGGCGCGTCGGCGTCGGCGGCGATGCGCTCGGCGCGCTCGGCCTCGACGCTGGCCTCGCGCGCGTCGCGGCGCCGGCGCGTGCAGGCCTCGCGCACGGTGATGCGCGTGACCCAGGCGCCGAACGCGGCGCCGCTGGCGAGCTGCGCGAGCTGCGTGTAGGCGCGCAGGTAGGCCTCTTGCACCGCCTCCTCGGCGCGCGCGTCGTCGCCGAGCACCGCCCGCGCCACCCGAAAGAGGCGCTGGTTGTAGCGCCGCATCAACACCTCGAAGAGCTCGCGATCGCCAGCGCGCACGCGCTCGACGATCTCGGCGTCCTCGATGGCTCCGTAGTCGCGCTGGACTGCCGCCGCTCCGATCATGTGCGTCCTCCTCCCTCAACGACGCGCCGCCGCGGCCAGACGTTACGCACGAAATCAACATGTAACAACCGCAGCCCCTCGCGCCTCGATGCTCGGCAAAGAAGGGAGCCTCGACATGGAATACCGAACTGGCTGGTCGCCGAAAAGTCTTCTGCGACGAATCTGTCTGCTACACGTCTCGTTTGCCCTCGTGCTGCTCGCGCTCGCCGCGGGCTGCAGCAAGCCCGGCAGCACCAGCGCCGGCGCCAGCACGCCCGTGGCCGCGGCTGGCGGCGGGGCGGGCGACGTCTCGGCGCAGATCGCACGTGGGCAGAAGCTCTATGGCCAATACTGCGCTGGCTGTCACGGAAACGCGGGCCAGGGCAGCGGCGGCGCACCGGCCGTGGTGGGCAAGTCGGCGCTGCCGCTCGATCCGCCGTCATCGGCCAAGGCGCGGCAGGTCAAGTTCCGTACGGCGCTCGACGTGGGGAAATGGGTGATGAAGTACATGCCGGCAAAAAAACCCGGCACGCTCGCGGCGGACGAGTACCTGGCGATCCTCGCCTTCGACCTCAAGGCCAACGGCGTCGCGCTGTCGGCGCCGCTGACGGTGCAGGCGGCCGGCAAGATCGTCCTGCACCCGTAGCCGACAGCGGGCGAGGCGCTAGCGGAAGGCGCTCCAGGTGCCGCTGGCGGTGCAGGAGCTGTTGCTCTGCTGCGCGCGCCAGCTGCCGTTGGGAAAACTGCGCGGCGACGCGACGAAGGTACCGCGCAGCGTGCCCGTGCCGAGGAAGACCTCGGTGCCGCTGCCAACCGCGATACGCGGCAGCTGAGCGTCGAGCGCGGTACAGCCCATGGTGCCCTCGATGGGCGTGGCGAAGGGCACGCCGACGCTCACAACCGTGCCGACCATGTCGCCGCGCACGCGAAAGGAGTCGGGTGTGTCGGCGGGTGAGAGCGTGAACTTGAGCTCGCCGTTGACGGTCACGCTGAGCTGTCCCGGGCAGCGGTAGGTGCCCGTCCACTTGCCGGCGTAGGTGCCCTGCACCTGGCTGGCCGGAATCGGCAGGCAGCTGTCGACGCGGCGCATGTCGAGCGGTGGCCCCGGCGTGTCGAGCAGCAGGTTGTCGCGAACACCGCTGTCGCGCGGTGGCACGGGCGAGCCGTCGCTGTCGTGGGCGCTGCGCTGGCCGCTGCGCGCGCCGCAGCCGACAGCGAGCAGCAGCGTCGCGGCGACGATCAGCGCGCGGGCGCACGCGCTGGTCAACGCGCTAGCCAACGCGCTGGCGCAGAAAGATCTCTTCGATGTCATCGACAGTGCTCGCCTCGAGTGGCGTCTTGTCGGAACGGATGTGCACCAGCTTGGGATCGCGCAGGCTCAGGACCTGGGTCTGATAGTCGCGCGTGATGCCCTCGAAGCGCACGGTGATGACGAGGTGCGGCTTGAGCTCGAGGCCCGGGCGCACGCCCGAGGCGCTCTGCCGCTCGATACGCCGGCCGGTGATCAGCCCCTCGCGCATGATCTCGGTCTGGATCTCGGCGTCGCGCACGCGGTCGACGCCGGCCACGTCGCCCACGTCCTCGAAGGTGTTCTCCTTGGTGCGCGCGCCGATGACGTAGCTGCCGAAGAGGCCGGCGCGCTCTTTCGTCGTGACGGCGAAGACGGCGGCGAGGACCACCAGGTCGAGGGTGATCATCGGCTTGCGCTTGAGCCACGTCGGGTCGCGCGATGACAAAAGGTACGGGCCGTCGAGGTCCTTGGCGATGATGCCTTCGTAGCCTTGGTGTCTGAAGTGCTGGTAGAGGCGGTTGACGTCGTCTTTGTCTTTGGCCAGCTGGCCTTCGGACAGCGAGATCGGCACCGGCAGCGGCATCTGCGCGGTCGGCGCGAGCAGCATCTGCAGCCGGCGGCGGCGCTCGGAGAGCGGAAGCTGCGTCAGGTCCTCGCCGTTGAGGTAGATCAGATCGAAGGCCGCGAACTTGAGATTGAGCGGCGCGCCGGGGCGCTCGCCCTGCAGCATGGCGAAGACGTCGTAGACCGAGGCCGGACGCGAGCCGCGATCGACGTCGAGCACGGTGCCGTAGAGCTCGCCGTCGACGATGCAGTTGCGGCACGGCAGCGACTTGATGGTGTAGTCGATGCCGGGGATCTGCTCGAGCCAGTCGCCGCGGGTTCGCGTGTAGGCGCCGCATAGGATGCCGCCGCGCGAGTCGGTGGACTTGTGCAGCATCAGGCGAATGCCGTCGTACTTGCGCTCGACCCACACCGGGTACTTTTTGACGTCTGCCGCCGAGCCGGTGGCGAGCGCCGGGCGCACCGGCACCAGCGGCTGCAGCTGCACCTTGCGCAGCCCCTCGGGGCCTTCGTCGGCGAGGATGCGCGCCACGTGGAAGGCGTCGGTGAGCGCCATCGCGTGCGCGACCTGCTCTTCGCGCGCGCCGAAGTGCTCGGCGAGCTTGCGCGCGATCAGCGGCCCCTGGTAGTCGAAGCCGAAGCCTGCCTTGCGCAGGATCAGCCGCGCCAGGAAGTACGCTTCGAGCTTGCCGCAGCGGTCGAAGAGCGAGCGCAGGATGTCGAACTTGAAGAGGCGCTTTTCGGCTGGCATCAGGCGCAGCGTCTCGAGCACCTCGGCGGCGGTGAGCGGCGGCTCTTGCTTGAGCGTGGGGCGGCTCTCGGCGAACAGCACGGCGACCTCGCCGACGATGGTCAGCCGGTCGACCATCTCGCGGCGCGAGCGCAGCACCATCGACAGCAGCAGGCGCACCAGGCTGTCGCGGCGAAACGTGCTCGGGCGGCCGAGGAACGGGTCGCCGAGGATGCAGGCCAGCTTCTGCACCAGCGTGAGGCCGACGTCTTTTTCGACGAAGGTCGCCAGCAGCTGCTCGCGTTCGGCAGCCATCGGCGGCGCGTCCGTCTCGAGGCCGAAGATGTAGGCGGTCTTGTCGGGCTGCATGCCCGAGAGCGGCAAGAACAGCCCCGTGCAGAGGCTGTAGAAGGGGATCGAGGAGAGCACGTACTCGTGCTCGACCTCGCCTTCGGGGTCGGCGTCGGAGAGGCGCTCGATGACGAAGCGCAGGTGCAGTGGCAGCCCGAGCTCTTGCTCGAGGTAGTTGCCGTCGAGACGGCTCTGGCCGATGCGGCGCGTGTAGTCGCGCAGCTTGCCCGAGTCGCGCAGCCAGCGCCGCACGTCGGCCGTCTCGACGAAGTTGATGCCCTGCTGTGTCTTCATCGGGCGCCGCGGCTCCGCTTAGCCCTTCGGCGGCAGCACGGCGAACTCCTCCGGCTGCGACTCGTGCACCACCAGCGCGCCGGTGGTCTCCTCGCGGCCGAGGCGCACCGGGTGCTGAAACGTTGGCGTAGTGACGCTCTTCACCGCGCGGATGACGTGAATCTTGTCGCGGTATTTGCCGCCCCACTGCGCGGCGATCTCCTTCGAGCCGAGCGACATCTCCTCGATCAGAAACACCACGTCGGCGGTGTGCTGCAGTGCCTCGCCGCCGGCGGGCTGACCCGTGTCGCGGATCTGACCGATGCAGATGCAGGTCACGCCGATCTCGTGGTTGTAGGTCTTGAGCGCCGAGAGGTGGTCTGCGGTGCGGTTCTTGGTCGGGTCGAGCATGTTGAGCGAGTCGATGATGACGAAGCGGATCTCCTCGCGCTCGGTGAGGTAGCGGTACTTGGTGATGAAGTCATCCCAAGTGTGGTTCTTGTGGTACTGGCTCTCGAGCACGTAGATCTTGTCGAGCACCTTCTCGCGGAAGGCCTTCTCGTCGAGGCCGGTGGCGGCCATGCCGATCTTGACCATGCGCGAGCAGAGGTCGTCGCGGCCCGAGCCTTCCTCGTCGTGAAAGCCCTCCTCGGCAACGACAAAGAGCACCTTCTCGCCGCTGAGCGCCACGCGCGCGAGGCCCGCCAGCGCGGTGCGCGTCTTGCCGGCGCCGGGCGGGCCGGCGATGGCGATGGTGCAGCCTTGCGGCACGCCGCCGAGAGCGTTCTGGCCGTCGTCGGTGAGGCACAGGAGATCGAAGACCGAGCCGAGCGGCACGCCTTCTTGCGCTTTGATCAAATCGTCGAAGGTCGCAGGGCGGATGATCTCGGCGTCGAGGCCGGCGTCGTCGTCGTCGACGGTGTGCGGCCGCGCGAAGGGCGCCGCCGCGGGGTCGCCGGGCATCCCGCCGCCGCCCATCATCATCTGCATCATCTGCATCATGGCGAACATCGGGTTGCCGCCGGCGGCGGGCATCATCCCCGGCATCATGCCGGGCTGCATCATGCCGGGCTGCATCATGCCGGGCTGCATTCCCGGCTGCATCATGCCGGGCTGCATGCCGGGCTGCATCATGCCGGGCTGCTGCATTCCGGGCTGCATCATGCCGGGCTGCTGCATGCCGGGCTGCATCATGTTCGGCTGCATCATGTTCGGCTGCATCATGCCGGGCTGCATCATGCCGGGCTGCTGCTGCTCGGCGCCCTCGGCGTCAGCGCTCTTGCTCGTCTTTTTCTTTTTCGGTGGCATCGGTCTCGCTCGTCGGTAGGAGCGCGAGCGTAGCACGGCGACGACGCGGCGAGCGCGGTGAGATCTCCCCCTAGATCCGGGTGGATCCGAAGCAGGCTTGACGCGCGTAGCGCAGCGCGCGTAGCGTGCGATTCTCCCTAGCCGTTTCATCGATCGCAACGTGCGCGCGGACGTCCGTTTTCTAGTAGCGGGCGCTCCGAGTGTCGTGGTGCGTCTGCCGCCGAGGGACTCTGATGGCGTCCGAGCGCGAAGTCACCTTCTCCGATATCAAGCGCGCCGTTCGTGACGCGGATCCGCAGCTGGCGGATCTCGTGGTGCGTTTTCTCGAGCAGCCGGACCCGGCGCCGGGTCAGCCCGAAGAGCCGCCCGAGGATCCGGCCGACGCGCCGCCCGCGCCGGGGCGCGACGACTGGACGCTGCAGCGGCTCAAGAGCACGATCAACCCGGGGGCGCTGGCCGCCAAGACCGCCACCGAGCGCAAGGTCGCGCGCCGCGAGTCGTGGCAGTCGCTGCTCGCCACCGACCACCCGCCGCCGCGGCTTCTGCTCGGCGACGTGCTGATCGAGCTCTACGACAGCGGCGCCGAGCAGGGGCGCGCCGCGCTGATGGCCATCGTTCGTCGCGGGCGCGTCGGCTGGGGCCTCTGGAAGGCGCTCAAGCAGATCTACAAGCGCGCCGAAGAGCGCCACGACGCGGCGATGTTCGGCGTGCTCGCCTATCGGCTCGACGAGCTGCAGATGGGCGGCGGGCCAGCGCGCATTCGCGACGAGGTGCAAATGGGCACCTTGATCTACATGCAGCGGCGCGCCTGGCGTTATCTGCGCCACCTCGGCCAGGCGTTGCCCGAGCTGTATCCGCAGTTCGCCGTCGAGGTGCTGCGTCACTATCCGCCGTCGTTCAACTTCACCGGCAGCTGGCTGAGCGCGCACATCTGGGCGCACGAGAACCTGCGCGGCGAGACGACGGCATACGTCGACGGGCCGCCCAAGGAGCTCAAGAAGCGCGCCTTCGACGAGGCCTGGAAGACCTCGGCCGACCCGCTGCTGCGGCTGCTCGAGGACGCGCGCAACGACAAGGTCTGCGACTTCGCCATCCGCAGCCTCGAGAAGGACTTTCCCAGCGCGCTCGAGAAAGTCGACGTGGAGTGGATCGCGCGCGTGGCGCGCCGCGCCTTCGGCTCCGTGCACGAGTTCGTGGTCAAGCTGTGCGAGTCGCGGCCCGAGCTTCATCCGTCGAAGCTCGCGGCGCAGGGCCTGGGCGAGATGGCGCTCGACTTTTTGCTCTCGCCGAGCGCTAAGGCGCGCAAGTTCGCCATCGACTACGCCAAGGCGCACGGCGGCGAGATCGACATCGAGCGCCTGGTCAAGCTCGCCGACGAAGGGGCCAAGGAGGTTCGCGAGCTGGCGGTGGCCCAGCTCGAGCGCCGCGCGGCGGGTGACATCGGCATCAAGATGCTGGCGCGCCTGCTCGGCGTGAGCGCCGCCAGCGAGATGGCGCGCAAGAAGCTCGCCGCCGCGCTGACGCCGGCCGACGTCGACGAGCAGCTCTACGTCGATCTGGCCCTCGGCGAGCGCGAGCAGCGCGATTTCATCGCGAAGCTCTATTCGGAAAAAAAGGCCAAGGTCCCCGCCAAGTACCTTTGCAAGCTGCTCGAGGACGATCGCTGCGATTATCAAGCGCGCAAGCTGGCCGTCGGAGCGCTCAAGAAGCGCGACGGCGCCGAGATCGGTCAGGCGTGGTTCAAGCGCGCCGTGCTCGACTCCCGCGTGGCGCGCGACGCGTGGTCTTGGCTCAAGGCGGGCAAGCTCAAGGGCGCAGACCTCGACGTCGAGTGGCTCAAGGGGCTGACCATGCGCCCGCAGCTGCGCGGCGACGCGCTGGCCGTGCTCGGCGATCGCAAGCTCGTCGAGCCCAAGACGATCGGCTTGCCATGGCTCTTGGCGATGGCGCGTCAGGCCGACGAGTCGTTGAGCACGTTCGCCCATCGCTACCTGCTCGAGAACTTCTCGCCTTCGGACTTCCACGACTCGGGCGATGCCGAGGCTGGCATCGAGCGGCTGTGGGGCCTCGCTGGCGGGCGCGACGAGCCCGAGGCGGTGCGCACGTTCGCCTCGGCGTATCTGCGCTACCACCACCCCGAGCTCGGCCCGACGCTGCGCGAGGCGCGCTCGCTGGGCATCAAGCCGGCGCTCGCGCGAAGCGCTTACACGCTGGCGCGCGTCGAGCCGCTGCTCGGCGACAAGCGTGCCGACGTGCGAAGGCTCGGCGCGGCCATCGCTGCCGAGGAGCTGGTGCGCTGGGGCGACAAGCGGCTGCCGTATCGCCTCGCCGACAGCGTCTATCGCGAGACGCGCGGCGTGGCCTTCGGCGTGCTGCTCAAGCTCGGTGACGAGGACGCGGACCCGAAGAAGGTGCCGCCGGCCGACTGGCTCGACGCCGACGCGCTGTTTGGCATGGCCGAGAGCTCGACCAAGGCCACGCGCGAGGTGGCGCTGACCCTGATCCGCCGCCACTACGCCGACGTCGGCGGCGCAGCGCGGCTGGCGTGGTTGATGGAGAGCCCCGACCGCGAGGTGCGGCTCTTCGCGGTGCGGCTGTTGTGGGACAAGCACCGCCCGCTCGGTGGCGCTGACGAGTGGTCGCCGAAAAAGGGCGAGGGCTTCGCGGGCCACAGCGGCGCCACGCTGACCGGCGACGAGCGTAGCGTCGAGGCGCTGCGCGGCTTTCTGCGCTCGGTGATGTTCGGCTTGCCGCCAGGGCGCATGGAGCGGCGCGAGGTGGCCGGCGACGCGCTGCCCGATCGGCCGCTGCCTTCGAGCGTGGCCAAGCGGCGGCTGCTCGAGGTGGTGCGCGCGATGTCGATCGAAGAGCGCGACTTCGCGGTGCTGGCCTTGCCGGTGCTCGAAGAGTTCATGACGTCGCAGGCCAAGGGCGAGTGGCAGAGCTGCGTGGCCGCGCTGGCGTCGATCCGCGCCGCGCATCCGGGCATCGAGACGACGTTGCCCGCCGGGTTCGTGCGTGAAGGAACGCCGCGCGCGCGCGATGGGGAGCTAGCAAACAGATGACAAAGTTCGGCCCTCACGTAGAGCAGCTCGCCGCCGTCGCCGCCTCCGGCAGCGGGCGTCTCGTCGCCATCGGCGGCTATCGCGACAGCGACGCCGTCGAGACCTCGCGCGTTCATCTGTTGTCAGCGCCCAAGTGGAGCCCGGTGTCGATCGAGCTGCGCTCGGCTGCGAGCGCGCTGGCCTTCGCTGGCGACCTGCTGATCGTCGGCGGAAGCGACGGCGCGCTAACCGGCTACGACGCGCAGGGCGAGGAGCCATCGCGCCGCTTTCGTGGCGAGGGCGCGCACGAGGGCGCGGTGCTGGCCATCGCGTGCCGCACGCGCGACGAGGGCGACGCGTCGTCGTCGGATCTCGTCGCGACGGCCGGCGAGGACGGCGTGCTGCGGCTCTACCAGCTCGCAGGCGGCATCGAGTCGGCGGGCACGCGCAAGCTCTCGTCGCGGCCGCTGCGCGCGGTGGCGATCGATCCCGACGGCCGCTACGTCGCGGCGGCCGGCGACGACGGCGTGATCCGAAGCGTGCCGCTCGACAGCGAGCAAGGTTTCGAAGGCGCCGCGGTGCGCGAGATGCCGTGTGGCGAGGGTGGCATCGGCGCGCTGTGCTTCCCCGGCGACGGGCGCGTGGTGGCCGGCTGCGGTGACGGCTCGATCCGCGTCTGCTTTCTCGAGGGTGCCGTCGACGAAGAGAACCGATCGGGCGACGCGGCCCACAGCGCCGCCGTGCGCGCGTTGATCTACAGCGCGCGTCTGACCGACAAGGCCGACCGCGAGCTCGAGCGGCGCCTTTTGTCGGTGAGCGAGGACGGCACGGTCAAGGCCTGGCAGCTCGACAGCCGGCGCAAGCCGCGCACCACCGAGGTCTCGTCTCTGCTTCGCGGCGCGGCGCTGCTGTCCGGCTCGCCGCGCGCCAAGGCCGACAAGCGCGGCGGCACGCTGGCGGTCATCGACGACAAGCGCCAGCTGCACCTCTACCAGGTCAGCGAGACGGCGGAGCTGGCGTCGCCCGAGACGTTGCTCTCGGAGCTAGCTCGCCTCGCCGAGGATCTGCGCGCTTCCAAGGACGAGGTGCGCGAGGCGGCGGTCAAGGCGCTCTCCGAGCTGCCCGAAGACGCCGCGCGCGTGCTGCTCGACCGCGCGCTGAGCAGCGACAAGAAGCCCGAGATCCGGCGGCTGGCGGCCAAGCACATCGGCGCCGGTGGACGGCGGCTGAGCCGCCCCGCGCTGCGTACGGCGCTCGACGACGGCGATGTCGATACACGTCGCGCGGCCTTCGAGGCGCTGCTCGCCATCGAGAAGGACGCGCCGCTGGCCGCGCTCAAGGCGGCGCTCGGCAGCAAGCACGAAGGTATCCGCCTCGAGGCGGTCAAGCGGCTGCCGGCGCTGCGCGACGTCTCGCCGCTGGTGCCAGGGCTCATCGCCGACCGGCTGCGCGACGACCACAAGCGCGTGCGCGCCGCGGCGCTCGACGCGCTCAGCGAGCTCGAGCCGCCGCAGTCGCTCGAGCCGATCCGCGTCGCGCTGGCGCGCGGACCGGAAGACGTGCGCGCCGAGGCGGTCACGCGCCTGGGCCTCGGCGCCGAGAGCGCGTCCTCGTTGGCCGCGGAGCAGTCGTCCGCGGCATCGGATCGCGCGGCCGTCGATCGGCTGCTCGAAGGCGCGCTCGACGACGCCGACGACAAGGTGCGCAGCGTGGCGTTTCTCGTCTCGCTGGCCACGCGCGCGTCGCTGTCGGCGCGGCTCAAGGCGGCCGATCAGCACACCGCCAAGGCGCTCGCCGAGCTCGAGAAGCGCGGCGCCTTCACGAGCAAGCAGCCCGCCGACACCATCAACGACGCCGACCTCGAGCCGCTGTTTGCCGCCATCGCCTCGCGCAGCGCCGACACGGCGCTTCGTGGTGCGCGCTGTCTGGCGCTGCTCGGCGACAGCCGCGCGGTGGGCGCGCTGCTGCAGCTCAGCCGAGAGCCCGACGCGGCGATGCGGCGCTACGTGGTCGAGGCGCTGACATGCGCCGCCAAGCGCATGCCGGGCGACGATCGCGTGGTGACGCGGCTCTCGTGGCTGCTCGACGACGCGGATGCCACGGTGCGCCACACGGCCTTCGAAGCGCTCGCGGAGCTGGCCAAGCCCGACGGCGCGCGTGGAGAGCTCGAGCTCGGCGCGCTCGCGCTGCGCGGCGGCTTCGATGACACGCGCGTCTCGGGGCTGTCGCTGCTGGTCAAGTTCGGCGGCGACGGCGAGCACGCCAAGGCGACGTCGCTTCACGCGCGCGCCGACGCGCTGCTCGGCGACGCGCTCGACGACGAGGCGGCGCAGGTGCGCGCCAAAGCGCTCGCGACGCTCAAGACGTGGCATAGCAAGGACATCCGCGTGGCGCTCGAGCGCGCCGCGGCCTCGCGTCACGCCGACATCCGGCGCAAGGTGGTCGGCGATCTGGAGAGCCGCAAGGAGGGCTGGGCGCGCGAGCTGTTGCTGTCGCTGTGCGCCGACGCCAGCGCTGACGTAGGGCTCGCCGCCTACAAAGCGGCGACGAAGAACAAGGGCGACGCCAAGAGGCCCGAGCCGCACCTTTCCGCGATGAGCTCGCCGCGCCCCAGCGTGCGCGCGGCGGGCGCCAAGGGCTGTGTCGAGTCCGACGCGGCGGCGCTGCGCAAGCGGCTCGTGGAGCTGCTCGACGAAGAGCACGGCGAAGTCTTCATCGCCGCCATCGAGGCCATCGACAAGCTGCTGCCCGACGACCAGCAGGCCTTCGCGCTCGCCTTCTCGAGCATCTTCTACGAGCTGCGCGTACGCGCCGGCGAGCTTTGCGGCAAGCGGCGCGACCGGCGCGCCGTCGAGCCGATGAAGAAGCTGCTCACGCTGCCCAAGAGCGATATCAATCGCCCGTCGGACGCGCTGCGCCAGCGCGCCGCGCGCGCCGTCGCCGATGTCGGCGACCCGGCGGCGATCACGTTCTATGTCGCGCTGCTCGACGACGAGGACAGCACCGTGCGCGAGATGGGCGGCCGCGGCCTGGCGACGGCGTGTCGTCCCGGCGAAGAGCAGCCGCTAGTCGATGCGCTGTCTCACGGCGATCTGGCCGTGCGCAGCTGGGCCGCCGAAGGGTTGGCCAAGCTCGGCGACCCGCGCGCCATCCCGGTGCTGGCCGGCACGCAGCGACACGAGCACCGGCCGATCCGCATCGGCGCGCTGCTCAGCTTCGTCGCTCTGGGACCCGACGGGGTGCGCGGCATCCTACAAGGGCTCGAAGATGCCGATCGCGAGATCCAGGATCTGGTCTTTGCCGTGATCGTCGCGCGCGACGTGGCGCTGGCGCGAGCCGGTCTGGCGCCCGATCTGCTGCTCTCGGCGCTCTCGTCGGCGCATCCGGAGATCCGCTTCGCGGCGGCGCGCGCGCTCGAGGCGCGCATCGCGGCGGCCGACGGGACCGCGGGCGCGGAGGAGCTCGGGGTATGGGCCAGCGAGCTGGTCGGCCCGCAGAAGCTCGAGCGCGTCAGCGACATGAAGGACTGGCCGCAGGAGAGCGAGCAGGCGGCGCTGCGCAACGTCGTCGTCAGCGCGCTGGCCAGCGACCATCCGGCGCTGCGCTACGCGGCGGCGCAAGTGCTGGCGCTGCGCGGTCAGCCGCTGGCGTACTTCCGCGAGGCGGCGAGGCTGCGCGGTCCGTCCGGCGAGGCGCGCTGGGTGCCGCACACCAACTGGGAAGACGGCGAGGCGCGCGCGCCGCGCAAGCGCGACTGGGTGCGCCGCATCTTCGGCGCCGGCAGGTCCGCGGCGGCTACGGCGCCGGCGGCTGCGCGCGGGGCCGAGTCGTCGGGCACGCTGCGAGCGCTGGCGGCTATCGGCGTGCTCAGCGCCGCGGCGGACGCGGGGCAGGGCGACGACTCGCTGGTCGGCGCGGGGGGCAAGCGCCTCGTCTTCGGCACATTCGCTGGGCTGGTGCGACAGGCGCCGCCGTCGGGCGACGCCGACGAGACCCATCGTGTGCGACGCGACGCGCTGGCGCGGCTGGCGGTGCTGGGCGCCGACGGGGCCGTCGGCCGTGACGCGGTGCTGCCGGTGATCCGGCGCGCGCTGAGCGACCCCAACCACCTGGTGCGAAAGGCGGCGCTCGCCGCGCTGCGCGAGCTCTACGAGGCCGACTCGCTCGAGCCGCTGGCGCTCGCGCTCGAGGCCGAGGCAGCCGATGTGGGGCGTGGTGCCGTCGACGAGCTGCTGGCCGCGGCGCAGAGCCAAAGCGATGCGACGCAGCAGCGCGCGTCGGCGCTGGTCAAGGGCGCGCTCGAGGCGCCGAGCGCCGAGGTGCGTCGCTACGCGCTCGAGCGGCTGCCGCGCCTCTACGAGCAGGGCAGCCTCGAGCCGTGGCTGCTGGCGCTCGAGTGCAGCCAGGCCGACGTGCGGCTCGCCGTGGTCGATCGTCTGATCGACGCGCGCGACGAGCGCGTGGCGGCGGCGCTGGGGCGCGCGCTCGAGAGCGACCACGAGGATCTGCGCATGAAGGCGGCCGTGGCGCTGGCGCGGCGCGGCGACGCGCGCACCGTGGACGTGTTGGCGGGCTTTCTGCGCTCCGAGGAGGCGCGGCAGCTGGCGGCGGCCATCGAGGCGCTGGTGGAGCTCGCGCGGGCGCCGCGTGCCGATGGCGACGAGGCGGCG
>JAGQIK010000687.1 GCA_020431405.1 Myxococcales bacterium | reverse complement strand
GCGGGCGCGCGTCGACGCGAGGCGAGGCGACGCTGCCTGGCGTCGGCTTGGAGAGCACGTACAGCCGACGCGCGCGAGCGACGCCGCGGCGCACGGCGCGCATGGCGCGCGTGGCTCGGCTGTAGAAGTCGCCGGCGGACCAGTTGACATGCACGCCGAGGGTCGGCTGCGCGTCGATGTCGCGCACGGTGATCATCAGCTGCCCGTCGTCGACACGGCAACGCACCGAGGCCAGCACGTTGAAGCGGCGCCGGCAGCGCGCGCTGCTCAGCCCGCGCTCGGCGCACAGCTGGCGCAGCGTGCCGCGCTTGATCACGAGGTAGCGCGCGCTGAGGTAGCGCTTGACCATCGTGGCCAGGCGGGCGCTATCCGAGCCCTTCACCGAGAGCGCCACCACGGGCCTGGCTGCCTCGGCGCTCGAGGACGCCAGCAGCGCGGCGACGCTGGCGGCCACGATCGCGGCGGCGCGAGCACGCCGGCGGTTCGCGAGCACGAAGCCGATCAGCAGCAGCACCAGCAGCGCGCTCGCGCCGGGCCAGCGCAGCTCGGGCGCTGCCTGACAGCCGCCGTAGACGATCTCGTCGTCGTCGGGGCCAGGCCCAGCCTTCGGAGCGGCGCCCGTTCCGGTGCCCGCGCCGGTGCCCGCGCCGGTGCCCGTGCCAGTGCCGGTGCCCGCCGCCGGCGGCGGCGTCGCGGCCGCGCCGACGTTGATCTTGAACGTGGTGGTGCCGAAGCGATCGCCACCCGCGCCGTCGTCACCGTCGCCGAGCACGGCGGCGGCGTAGATCGTGTAGCTGCCTTCGGTGTCGGCGGAGAAGCCGAGCTTCCAGGTGCTGGTGCTGCCGGGCTGACCGTGTACGAGCTCGGCGCCGAGCAGCGAGAGGCCCGATGCCGCGTCGGGCTTGAGCGCGCCGCCGCTGGCGGCGATGCCGACGCCGGTGGCGGTAGAGGGCGCGTCGGTGACCTCGAGCGTGAGCGTGACGAGCTCGCCGACGTTGGCGGTGTTGGCGCCCGTGATCTTGATGTCCTGCACCGCGACGGCGTCGGAGTGGCAGGCCGCCGTGGCACAAGTCAGACCAGCGATGCGACCGCTGTGTCCCGCCACGCCGTTCTTCTTGGCGTGCGCCGCGCCGGCGGTGCCGACGAGCGCCACGATCGCGGCCAACACCGGCGCCGCGCGACGGCGCAGGCGCGAGAGCACGAGCAGCGCCAGCAGCAGCGCGGCGCTGAACCACGGCGCGCGCGCGCGGCCACCAGCGGCCGAGCAGGTGTAGCCGTACTCGGGCTGCTCCGGCTGCGGCTGTGCGGCGGGCTGCTGTGGCTGCGCGGGAGGCTGCGTGTTGATGGGCGTGTTGCCGGCGCCGCTGTCGGAGGCGCCCGCGTCGCTGGCGTTAGCGCCGCCGTCGGAAGCCGCAGCGCTGGTGCTCGCGCCGATGGTCACGCTCGCCACGCTGCGGTTGTTGGCGGCGTCGATGGCCTCGACCTCGAGCTTGGCGCCGAGCAGCGCCTTGCCGGGGTCGGCGAGCTTGATCTCGAAGACCTCGGCGCGCGTCAGGTCGGCGGCGTCGTAGCGCTGCTCGAGCAGCAGCTGGCCGTCGAGCAGCAGCCGCACCTGCGAGACGCCGGCATTGTCGCTGGTGACAGCGGCGAGCGTGATGCTGCCGGCGGCTGGGGCCGACTGTACCCGCAGCAGCGAGAGCGGCGCCTGCGCGTCGGCAGCCTGCGCCGGCGCGACAGCGAGCCACGCGTCGATGGCGCTCTGCGCCGCCGTGTTGGCGGCGAGGCTGTCGGCGAGGTGCTGCGACTGCGGCATCACGGCGAGACCGTCGCCTTCGAGCGAGCGTCGCAGCAGCGACTTGTTGCCGACGCTGTTGGCGAGCGGCGCGAAGACCTCGTAGTCGGAGAAGTCGAGCTTGCCGGCGCGGTGACAGCCGGCGCAGTAGGGCGCGACCACGCGCGTGTAGAGCTCGCGTTTGGCCTGCGCGAGCTGAGGCGCGCCGGTCTGCCAGCTTTGCGGCACAAGCTCGGCCGCGGTGCGAGGGGTGGTCGCCGCGGTGGCGTAGAGCTCGTCGATGAACGCGGCCGCGCGCGTCGCGGCGGGAGCTGCCAGCGCGAGGTTGGCCGACTGGATCGCGCGGTTGAGCGTGTAGAAGTCTTGCAGCGCCTGATCGAGCGCTTGCTTGGAGCTCGCCACCAGGTACTCGGGCGTGAGCTCGCGGAACACGCCGCCGACCTGCGACGTGATGCCGTCGTAGCTTCCGCCGTGGCAGGTGGTGCAGCTGTCGGGCAGGTGCTTGTCGCCTTCCTTGTCGTGCGCGGCGGTGGTCGAGAGCGTGCCGTCCTGCGCGAAGCTGTAGAAGCGCGCGCGGCCGGCCTTGTCGACGTCCATCGCGAGCGTGGACTGCGGCGCGATGCCGCGATCGCGATCGTCTTCGTTGGCGAAGTAGCGCGCGAGGCAGCCACCGCTCTCGCGGCCCACCGTCGCGGTGCAGACGAGCTCGCTCCAGGCGCCGATCTCTGCCGCGTTGCGATAGAACGCGCTGACCAGCTTGGCGCAGCCCTGGGCGCCGGGCTTTCCGTCCTCGCGCAGGCACGTCTCGGCGGCGCCGCCGAAGGTGCGCTGCTCCCACTGCGTGCGCGTCAGCGCGGTGGCACCGGTCTGCGCGTAGTAGGTGCTCGCGCTCTGCTCGTCGCCGCAGCCGTTGCGCGACAGGTAGCGGCGATCGCCGCAGCCGCGGTAGGTGCCGAGCGTCTTGGCCACGCCCGCGTCAGAGCTCGCCACGATCGCGCCGTCGCCCTGCGCGGCAGGCGTTCCCGAGCGGATGCTCGCTTCGCCCGCGCAACCAAGCGCGAGGAAGGCGACGGCGACAATCGACCAAAGGTGATGAGGCACGGGCCGCACGCATAGCGAAGCGCGTGCCATGACAACTGCTTGGATCTTCGTTGTTGGGCTGGGAGTTTTCACCGCATTTTGGGCCCATCAATGAGGACAAATGACATCACTCCTACATCGAACCACATGCCGTACACGATGGTGCGGTCTTGTGGCAGTAAATAAATGGCAGTGATTACAGGGCGTGATTGTCTGGCCAGGGTGTGTTGGCCCCGGTAGATCGCCCCCGATCAGATGCTGTACGATCGCTTCGAGAGGAGGGCGCTGATGGCGGGTTACGCGTCGGTCTATGCAGCGTGGAAGTCTGATCCCGAGGCCTTCTGGATGGATGCGGCGCGACGCATCGACTGGGACACAGAGCCCAGCAAGGCGCTGTTCGACGCGCGCGCGCCGAGCTTCGCTTGGTTCGCCGACGCGAAGGTCAACAGCTGCTTCAACGCGGTCGATCGCCACGTCGCGCAGGGACGTGGTGACCAGCTCGCGATCGTTCACGACAGTCCGATCACGCACTCCACGCGCGGGATCACCTACGCCGAGCTGCGCGAGCGCGTGGCGTCGCTCGCCGGTGCGCTGCGCGCCAAGGGCGTGCGCAAGGGCGACCGCGTGATCATCTACATGCCGATGGTGCCCGAGGCGCTCGAAGCGATGCTCGCCTGCGCGCGGCTCGGCGCGATCCACTCGGTGGTCTTCGGCGGCTTCGCCGCGCACGAGCTCGCGGTTCGCATCGACGATGCCAAGCCCAAGGCGATCATCGCCGCCTCGTGCGGGCTCGAGCCGGGGCGCATCGTGCACTACAAGCCGCTGCTCGACGCCGCGCTCGCCAGCGCCTCGCATCAGGTGGACTTCTGCGTGATCCTGCAGCGCGAGCAGGAGGTCGCCCAGCTCGTCGAAGGGCGCGATGTTGGCTGGCACGCGTTTCAGTACGGCGTCGAGCCTGCCGACTGCGTGCCGGTGGAGGGCGATCACCCGGCCTACATCCTCTACACGTCGGGCACTACCGGTCAGCCCAAGGGCGTCGTACGCGACACGGCCGGACACATGGTGGCGCTGCAGTGGACGATGAAGAGCATCTACAACATCGACGCCGGCGACGTGTTCTGGGCCGCGTCAGATGTTGGCTGGGTCGTCGGCCACAGCTACATCTGCTACGGCCCGCTGCTCGCCGGTGCGACGACGATCGTCTTCGAGGGCAAGCCTGTCGGGACACCCGACGCCGGCACGTTCTGGCGTGTGATCGAGGAGCACGGCGTCAAGGCGCTGTTCACCGCGCCCACGGCGCTGCGCGCGATCAAGCGCGAAGACCCGCACGGCGAGCGCGTGCGCGACTACGACCTCGCGCGCTTCGAGGCGCTGTTTCTTGCAGGCGAGCGCGCTGACCCCGACACGGTGACGTGGGCGCAGCAGCACCTCGGTGTGCCGGTGATCGATCACTGGTGGCAGACCGAGACCGGCTGGGCGATCGCGGCCAACCCGCTCGGCATCGAGCAGCTGCCGGTCAAGATCGGCTCGCCCTCGGTGATGATGCCGGGCTACGAGGTGCACGTGCTCGACGAGGCGGGCGAGCGCTGCGATCCGGGCACGCTCGGCAGCATCGCGATCAAGCTGCCGCTGCCGCCCGGGACGCTGCCCACGCTGTGGAACGCCGACGAGCGCTTCAGGCGCGCCTACCTCGAGCGCTTCCCCGGCTACTACGAGACGGGCGACGCTGGCTACATCGACGACGACGGCTACCTGTTCATCATGGCGCGCACCGACGACGTCATCAACGTGGCCGGCCACCGCCTCTCCACCGGTGCGATGGAGGAGGTGCTCGCCTCGCATCCCGACGTCGCCGAGTGCGCGGTGCTCGGCGTGGCCGACGCGCTGAGAGGGCAGGTGCCGCTCGGCTTGTTGTGCCTCAACAAGACCTCGCAGCGGCCGCACGACGAGATCATCAAGGAGTGCGTCGCGCTGGTGCGCGATCGCATCGGGCCGGTGGCCGCGTTCAAGCGTGCCGGCGTCGTCGAGCGCCTGCCCAAGACGCGTTCGGGCAAGATCCTGCGCGGAACTATCGCGAAGATCGCCGACGGCACGCCCTTCAAGATGCCAGCCACCATCGACGATCCCGCGATCCTCGACGACATCGCCACGGTGCTGCGCGCGCTGGGCTACGCCGGCGACAAGCGCTAGCGCGCGCGGCTGGCGGGAGCGATTGGCGCTTGCGCGGCGCGAGCGGCGCTGGTTCGCTTAGGGGATGAAAAACATCACGCTGCTCGGGTTGCTGGTGGCTTTGGTGTGTGCGACCGCCGCGTGCGGCGACGACGTCTCGAGAGACGATGGCCAGGTCAAAGGCGAGGACCCGGTGCAGATCGACGGGGCGCTCGACACGGCCGTCGATGTCGGGCCCGATGCGAGCGTCGATGCGCCTGCCGACGGGCCGCCGACAGACAGTGGTGATGACCTGATCGAGGTGCAGCCCGACACGAGCGTCGACACCGTGCCGCCGCCCGACTCGGACGTCACCGCACCGGCGGTCAAGAGCACTGACCCGATGTCCAATCAGACGGGCGTCGTGCTGAGCAGCGCCGTCAAGGCGGTCTTCACCGAGCCCATCGACCCGGCGACAGTCACCGCCGCGTCCTTCACGCTGTTCACCGGACCCGTGCCCATTCCAGGTGTGGTGACAGCGGCCGGCGACACCGCGACGCTCACGCCGTCGCGCGCGCTGTGCCCGCTGCGCCAGTACACCGCCACGCTCAAGCAGAGCATCACCGACCTGGCGCAGAACGCGCTCGCGGCGGACTACATCTGGAGCTTCACCACGGGCGATGGCGCCTGGGGCGCGCCGGCGATGGCGCCGCAGGACGCTCGCGGCGTGCGCGTCGCCATGGCCGAGAACGGCGACGCCTTCGTGATGTGGGAGTATGGCCAGCCGCCGCACATCTACGCCGCGCGCTACGACGGCGGCACCAGCAAGTGGGGCACGCCGCAACAGCTCGACGCGGCGACCACCAACACGTTCGTTGGCGGCATCGCAGCCGATGCGCTGGGCAACGCCGTCGCCGTCTGGAGCGAAGCCTCGCAGACCGACATCGTCGGCGCGCGCTACGACGCGACGTCCAAGACGTGGAGCTCGCCGCTGGCGCTCGACTCGGCGAGCGGCTTCGCCAGCGAGCCCGCCGTGGCGATGAGCGCGGCGGGCACCGCGATGGTGGTCTTCCAGCAGGACCTGACGACCAACACCAGCGCCATGTACTACAACTTCTACGACGGCACGAGCTGGAGCGGGCAGCAGCCGATCCCCGATCCCGGCACGCGGCCGTACATCTACCCGCGTGTGGCGAGCGACGGGATCGGCAACTTCTACGCGAGCTGGCCCGACGACATCGGCACGGTCTACGCGTTGCGCGCGACGCGCTTCGACGGAACGTCCAAGACGTGGGCGACGACGAGCACGGCGCTGGCGAGCAGCGTCAACGCCTTCTACCACGACCTCGCCGCGGGGCCGGCCGGCGCGTTCGCCGCCTGGGTGCAACGACCGACGACCAGCTACGAGGTCGCCGCGTCGCGCTACTCGGCCAGCGCGTGGAGCGCGGCGACGAAGATCTCCGGCACCGCGACCAACTTCGCGGAGCGGCCATCGGTCGCGACGGACCTGGCGGGCAACGCGCTGGTGGTCTGGCAGCAGGGTGGGCCGGTCTACGCCAGCAGGTACGACGTCACGACGACCAGCTGGAGCGCGACGCCGAGCACGCTCGCGGCCACCGGCAGCCAGCCGGCCGTGGTGATGGACGCCGCCGGCAACGGCGTGGCCGCGTGGGGCGAGGACGTGACCTCGGGCCAGCGCGTGCGCGCCGCGCGCTACCTCGCCGCCACCAAGGCCTTCGGCACGTCGGCCTTCATCGCGCCGGCGCGCACCGGCTACCTGTGGGAGCCGATGGCGATGGCGATGAACGCTTGCGGCCAGGCCGCCGCGATCATCCAGTACTCCAACGAAGGCCCCTTCGACCCGCCCGACTACTTGCTGTTCCGCTGAGCGCGCTAGTCTCGAGTGACCTTCGCGTTCTCGAGCAGCACGACGTAGCTGTAGCCGGCGCCGAAACCCTTGTTGAGGCGCAGCGTGCCCTCGGCAACGACGACGTCGCCGAGCTTGGCGATGCCCTGCGTGGTGACCGTCAGATCAAACGCGCCCTTCTCGCTGGTGCCATCTTGCAGGTGCAGCCAGTTCCTTCCGAGGATGCCGCGGTTGACCTTGGTGACTTTGCCGCGCACCGAGATCGTCTTGTTGGCCAACGTCTGGCGCTGCGCGTAAATCTGACCGACCGTGCGCGCGTTGGCAGCGGTCGCGGGCGCGAGCGGCTTGGCGAGCTTCGCCTTAGCCTGTTTGACAGCCGTGTGGGCCGAAGCGAGATTTACTCGACGCGCGGGTTTTTCCCCTGGCTTGGCTAGCCGACCGAATACGATCAGCGGGAAAGTGCGCTCGAGCGTCTTGCTCTTGAAGTTGGGCATCACCGTGCCGTGCACGACGCGAACGCTGTCGCCTTTGTTGACCTTCGTCTTGCGGACCGCTGCCCAGGTCGCGCCCCACGCCGTCTGAAGCTTCAGATAGGTGTAGCCCGCGGCGTCGATGTGCTCGAGCACGCGCCCAGCCAACCGCGCGCGACCCGGACGCTGTCGCAGCAGCGACGCCGGGGCGGGCTTGCCGTGCGCCGATGGCGTCCCACCCGCCGCGGCGAGACTGCTCGCTGGAGCCGGTGGCGCCTTCTGTTCGACCTTGCAGCTCGCCAGCAACGTGCCGACGACCGCCAGGACCAAGAGCAGATCTGATCTCGTCACCAATGTCTTCATGGGACCCTCCGCAGCCGCGTTTTTTCGCGGTCACGCGGCAGCTGGCTGCGCGCGTTTCTTACCAACCAGCGCGGCTTTTCGCCAGGGCTGCGCGCGCTCGCGATCACCGGTGATCGCAAACCGTGGCGATTGGAAACGCGCCTCTCGCGCGGTGAGCGGCCGAGCGCATCAAAACGGCACGCATGGTCCAAATAGAGCCAACATGACCAGCACTTACTTTCGCGCAGATGGCAGGCGTCATGGGAGCAGAGCGCCACGCGAACTATTTTCCTCGCTACCTGCAGGAGAGAATCGCATGCGACGCCGACACTCGAGACTGACAAGGAGCTTCATCTCCCTTTCCTTACTGGCAACCGTGATGCTCTTGTTTGCCTGCGAGGGCCCTACGGGGCCTGAAGGAAAGGCTGGTGACCCAGGCGCAGCAGGTACTGCTGGCGCAGCGGGAGCCAAGGGCGACCCCGGCCCCGCGGGTGCGAAGGGCACCGACGTCGATCCGGCGGTCCTCGCCGCCATTCAGGCCAAGCTCGACGCCGCCGGCAATGTCGACGTCGAGACGTGCTCGATCTGCCATGCCGGCCACGGCATGAAGAAGCACCAGGCCATCTACAACAAGTACATCGACTCGAGCGACCTCGCCCTCTTCTGGGTCGGCGCAGTCGCGACGGACAACAACGACGGCACCTTCAACACGACAGTCACCTTCAAGATCACACGCAAGGGACTGCCTTACGAAGACATCGACAAGCTGCCGTCGCTCGATCAGAAGACGTTTTACTCGGTCAAGTACGATGCCGCGACGCGCACCTTCGATGGGAGCAACTCGTTTTCGTCCTCGACGATCAAGCCCGTCCCAGCTCAACCTGGCTGGTACACGGTCAGTGACGCCGATGTCCCCTATGACATCACAGCACCTGGCTTCAACGGGCACTTCTACGGCTACATCGCCGACGACAAGCTGGACACCGAGAGCGGTGGCCACGTCACCATGTATGACAACGTGGCGAGCGTCGCTAAGGCGTTCGGCACGGAGGCCACCACGCCCTACCAGTCGCTGGCAAACGTCTCCGGCTGCGAGCGCTGCCACGGCAAGCCGTACATGAAGCACGGCTATCGCGACCCGATCGTCGCCGGCCTCGGCGACTTCGCGTCGTGCAAGGTCTGCCACTACGACACGCGTAACGGCGGCCACCCGGACTGGCAGCTGCTCGTCGACAACCCGACGCGCTACGCCGAGCTCGACAAGCTCGCCAAGGCCGCCGCGGCCATTGGCGACACGTCGAAGAACTCGATCGCCAAGAACATGACCACGGCGGAGCTCGCCAAGTACGCCTACACCGCGACGCTGATGAACGACGTCCACATGGCGCACGCGATGGAGTTCCCCTACCCGCAGAAGATGTCCAACTGCGCCACATGTCACGACGGCAAGCTCACGCAGCTGTTCGACGACGCCAAGTTCGTCAAAGCGACCTGTGTTAGCTGCCACGCGTGGAAGGGCGAGGCGAAGTACGGCACCGACAAGATGGCGATGGAGTCGATCTGGGCGCGCGCTGGCGCGTCGATCCTCTCCATGCACCAGGGCACCACGGCCGAGTGCAATACCTGTCACAAGGACGGTGGCGCCGCGTCGGGCAAGCGGCTCAAAGATCTGCACAACGGCGGCTTCGACCCGAAGATCTACACCAAGGATGGCGCGAAGCGTTATTCCGAGGTGTTTGTCGCGAAAATCGACGCTGCCAGCTACGACGCGAACACCAACAAGCTGACGGTCGAGTTCAGCGCGAGCGAAGTCGGCGGCGCCTCGGCGATCGCCTCTCACGACGCCACGGACATCGAGCCGACGATCCTGGTGGGCATGTACGGCTACAACACCAAGGACTTCATCGTCAACGCGCACGGTTCCGACGCCAACGGGAAGCGGTTGCTGGAGTTCCCCCTCGACACGACGAACCCGCGTTTGAAAGTCGTCACCTCGACGGCGCCCAACTGGAAGATCGAGATCGACCTCACCATGTGGGCCACGCAGCTGAAAGACAAGGTCATCCGCCGCGCCGAGATCAGCTTCCTGCCGACGCTGCGCCAGGTCGTCAACGACAAGGACGTCGACACCGGAACGTGCAATCCCGCGTGCTCGCGCGGACAGCACTGCGACGCGAGCAACAAGTGCGTGCCCAATGACGACGTGATCTTGGCGCTCGACGCGCCGTCACGTACGTTCGACTTCGGCGCCAACAGCTTCGACGACGCGTTCTACGCCGACATCGTAGACGTCAAGAAGTGCAACAACTGCCACGACGCGCTGGCGACCTCGTTCCACACCGGCAATCGCGGCGGCAACGTGCGCGTCTGCCGCACCTGCCACGTCGTGCTCAATGGCGCGTCACACCTCGAGCTGCAGTCGCGTTCCATCGACTCCTACGTTCACTCGATCCACTCGTTCCAGGCGTTCGACCCGGGTGACATCGACTTCAAGGACCCGGTGGAGAAGCTGCGCTATCAGCACCACATCGAGCACGTGTTCCCGAACTTCTCGGTCAAGAACTGCGAGGCCTGCCACAACCCGGGCACCTACGTGGAGCCGCCGGACAGCTCGCAGTCGCTCGCCGGCATCCTGTCGGGCTCCGACAAGGTCGCCGACAGGAACATCGGCACGATCAAGAGCTACGTGACGGGGCCGGGCGCGAGAGCCTGCGGTGCCTGTCACCGCAGCCACATGATCAACGAAGACAAGGCCGGCAAGCTCGAGGCGTTCTATCGTCACCTCAAGAGCAACGGCTACCTCGTCGAGGACGGCACTGGCGTGCTCGACAAGGTCATCGAGACGATCATGGGCAAGTTCCAGAGCGCCCCGTGATGGTGTGATGGTGGGGTGGGCTCGGCCCACCCCGCCACGCTCGCCGAGCCACGCGCTGGCGAACGTCCACTCTTGACAGGACGATCGCTGCGAGCTAGTACGCCATTGTTTCTCGGGGCGTAGCGCAGCCTGGTAGCGCGTTCGGTTCGGGACCGAAAGGCCGGAGGTTCAAATCCTCTCGCCCCGACAAGCCCGCCCTACGGGGCGGGCTTTTCTTTTTGGCTGGCCGCGGAGCGGCTACTTGAAGTTGGCGCCCGTCAGCGTCTGGCCTGCGATGCCCGCGGCGGGCCAGTTGAAGCTCTCGACGATCTGAGCCCCGTCGAGCCCCGTCAGCCGGATGGTGAAGGGGCCCTTGCCGAAGCCGCTGGCGTCGGTGAGGGTGCCGTCGCTGCCGCGGGTCATGCTGCGGAAGTCGTGGTTCTGCGACTTGACCTCGACCTTGGTGATGGGCACGCGCGCGTTTCGCACCCAGAAGCTGGTCCACCACTCGCTCGAGCCGGTTTGAAACTCGTACATGATCTTGCCGGTGTCCGGGCACTTGGCGAATTTCCACGTCATCGCGCGAGGAAACTCGCCGCTGTCTAGGATCGCGTAGGCCTGCGGGCTGACGTCGATGCTGTTGTTGCTCGTGGCGCCGTAGGTGACCACGCGGAGCAGCGCCGTCTTGCCCTTGGCCGTGGTGACGAGGATGCACGCGTCACAGTAGCCGGCGACGTTTGGGATGCCGTTCCACAAGCCCGCCAACAGCGTGCCCTCGGCGGCGCGTACGGCCGGCGCGTACTTGGTCGGCGGCGCGCAGGCGTTGTGCCACTGCGTCTCGTCCCAGTCGACGGGGCCGAGATGGAACTGGCCGCCGCTGTAGGCCTGGCCGTAGGTCACGACGCCGTCGCTGCTCGCGTCGCGCGCGGGTGGGGCGCCGTCGGTCGCGCTGTCGGCCGCGGGCGGTTGGCCGCCATCGGTGGGCTTGCCGCTATCGGCGGGCGCGGGGCCATCGGCGGGCGCGGGGCCATCGG
>JAGQIK010000686.1 GCA_020431405.1 Myxococcales bacterium | reverse complement strand
CGCGCGCGGCGCGATACAGCGACCGCGGCGCCGCTCGCAGCGACGACCCTCGACCCGGTACGCGCAAGATGGAGCGCGTCGAACGCGCGCTAGCCGTCGCCGGCTCGCTCGAAGTGGCGCCCGTGCGCGCCCGTCTGCCAGCACCGCCCAAGGCCACGCGCCCCGGCAAAGGCGAGCAACGCGCGCCGAGGCGACGCTACGCCGTGCGCGAGCGCGCCACGCGCGACCCCGAGGAATGGGACACGCTGATCGACTCACCGGGGCCGCTGCGCGAGGTCGCTTCGATCTAACGGACGGCTAGCCGCCCGTGTATCGTGAGCGCATGCTCGCTCTGCTCTCGCCCGCCAAGAAGCTCGACTTCGAGCGCGACTTCGCCTACCGCGCAGCCGGTGGCTCGCCCGCGCCGCGCAGCACCACGCCGCAGCTATGGGACGACACGCGCGCGCTGATCGCCGTCGCCAAGGGCCTCGACGCCGCCGACCTCAAGCGCTTGATGAAGCTCTCGGACAACCTCGCGCAGCTCAACGTCGAGCGCTTCGCGGCGATGCCCGAAGCGCCGCGCGCAGACGGCGCGCGCCCGGCGGCGATCGCCTTCGACGGCGACACCTACGTCGGGCTCGACGCCAAGAGCCTCGACAAGGACGCGCTGACGTGGGCGCAACAGCACGTTGGCATCCTCTCCGGCCTCTACGGCGTCCTGCGCCCGCTCGACGTGATCCAGCCCTACCGCCTCGAGATGGGCACCAAGCTGGCCACCGAGCGCGGCAAAGACCTCTACGCCTTCTGGGACGACCGCGTCGCCAAGCGCATCAACGCCATGACGCGCGGCCACGCGGATCGCACCGTGGTCAACCTGGCGTCCACCGAGTACTTCAAGGTCGTCAAGCGCGACGCGCTCGACTCGCCGGTACTAACGTGCACCTTCAAGGAGCTGCGCGACGGCAAGGCCAAGGTCATCAGCTTCCTCGCCAAGCGCGCGCGCGGCATGATGGCGCGCTACATGGTCGACACGCGCGCCGAGCAGGTCTCGGCGCTGCGCGGCTTCGACTACGGCGGCTACGCCTTCGACGAGGGCGCCTCGAGCGACGACGAGCTGGTCTTCACCCGCGCGAGCTGACGTGCTATCTAGCCAGCGGAAGTGCTCGTCGATCTGGTGACGGCCTCGGGCTTCAAACCCGATGGGGGGCATGGAGACATGTCCTCGGGGGGTTCGATTCCCCTGCGCTTCCGTGCCCGCGTGGAGGCCCAACGCAAGACGTCACGAACGCTCTGCAATGGGCCCGCTACTCCTTAGGACACTTCGCCCCCGTGCACTTGATGCGGCCATCGGGGCCCTGGTAGCGCTGCGGGATGTCAGGGATGTTGTTGTTGTTGGTGTCCGGGAAGGTCTGCAGGTAGCGCATCAACGCCTGCCACTCCTTGAGCTCCTGCAGGCCGGTGGCGTTGGGATCGCCGTCCACCAGGCGTGTCTTCACGTCGGTGATCTCGGTCTTGCAGTCCTGCTCCTTGGGGGTCACGGTCGGCGCGCCGATGGTCTTGAGCAGGCCGACGAGGCCGAAGATGTACGACGTGGTGACGAGCTTGTAGCACTTGCTCTTGTCGAACAGGCCGAGCGCCGTACCGTCCTTGAGCTTGACGCTCTTGACGCGGCTGAAGGGGATCTCGGTGGAGTCGTACTCCCAGGTGACACCCGAGGTGTGCAGGAAGTAGTCCGTGTTGCCGAGGTCGGCAGCGAGCGCGGTGACCTCGAGCACGATCTTGATCTCGGCTGGCGTGATGTACGCCGTCACGACGGGGTAGCCGATCTCGCCGTCGAATCCGCGGCCGAGGGGCAGCACGCGGAAGAAGTCGGAGAACCACTGCTGGCCGGTCTTGCCCTTGACGATGGCGGCGCGGATGTCGCCGCGCGACTCCACCGCGAACACCGGCGGATCCGTCGGCTGCAGCGCGCCCACCGTCGAGATGAGGCTGTCGGTGACGAGGTTGGCGAGGGACGACTCGACAAAATTCGTGCGCGGCATGTCGAACGCCGTCTCGGCGACCACCTTCTTGAAGGTCAGGCCCTGGCTGGCGAGCACTTGATCGATCTCGCTGATGTAGCCGTCGATTCGCGTCTGCGTCGGGCCATCGCCCTGGGTCTTGTCGTCGATGGGCAGCAGCTCGTAGGACTTGACCGAGGTGCGCCCGTCTTCGTGGATGTTGAGCACGAGCTTGCCGAGATAGCGGCCATAGCTTCCGGACTGCACGATGCGCGTCTTGCCGCGCGTGGTGGGCTTGGGCAGCGCGATGTGCGTGTGCCCGCTGACGATCACGTCGAGGTCGGGCACGGCGCTGGCCATGTCGATGTCTTCGCCGCTCTGTCCGTCGGCGCTGGTGCCCGAGTGCGAGACGGCGATCACCAGGTCGACGCCGTCGTTGGTGCGCAGATCGGCGGCCGCCGCCTTGGCCGAGGTGCTGATGTCGTCGAACGTGAGCGGCGCCGAGGCGGGCGCCACGCTCAGCGCGTCCTTGCCGAGGAAACCGATGAAGCCCACCTTGAGCCCGTTGGAGAGCGTCTTGATGGCTTTGCGCTTGATCACGCCGGCGGTCATCAGCGCCTCGAGGTCGTCGTCGGCTGCGTCTTGGGCGTCGAACTTCATGTTGGTAGCCATCAGCGGCACGTTGAAGCCGTTCGCCTTGGCGGCGTTGATCACGTCAGCGAGCGCCTTGGTGCCCCAGTCGAACTCGTGGTTGCCGATGGCGATGGCGTCGTAGCCCATCTTGGCCATCTCCACGAGCTCGGCCGAGCGCGTGCTGCCGATGATCGGAAACGGCGTGCCCATCAGAAAGTCGCCGCCGTCGAGCAGCAGCAGCGGCGTGGTTCCCGCGGCGGCGCGCTCGGCGGCGATCATCGCGGCCAGCCGCGCGTAGCCGCCGACGGTGGCGTCGTCGTTGACGGTGTCGGGCGTATATTCAGCGTTGGGCGAAAAGCCGAGGAGGTGCGAATGCAGGTCGTTGGTGTGCAGAATGATCAGCTCGGACTTGATCGGCGTCGGGTTGGTGTCGACGGTCGAATCGCTGACATCGACACCGGCGTCCGTGCCCACATCGACGCTGGCCTCGCCGCTCGCGTCGATGCCCGCTTCCTTGCCCGACGGCTTGGCGTCGTCGGAACACGCGAACAGAACGCCCGCGACCCACACCAACAGCAGCACCCTTGCCAGCATCTTCATCTGTTTCTCCCTCGCGATAGTCTTAAGCGCGAAATCCTAGCCTGGCAGATGTCCTGCGTGAAAGCACCTGGCGGATGACGTTGCTCGTGGCGCGAGAAAATACGCTCTGGGTGCTGTGCAAGCCCAGCGGCGTTGTCGTGCACGCCGCCAGCGAGGCCGACGCGGGGCGTGATGTGCTGTCGTTGGCGCGCGAGCAGCTCGGCGCGCCCGAGACGCTCGCAGCCGTGCACCGCCTCGACCGCGAGACCAGCGGTGTGCTGCTGTGCTCGAGCGACCCGGCCGAGCGCGCCACGCTGTCAGCGATCTTCGCCAGCAGCGAGGTGGTCAAGCGCTACCTCGCGCTGGTCTTCGGCCGTACGCGCGACAAGGGCATCATCCGCCGCGCGCTCGACGATGGCCGCCGTGGCCATCCCCTCGAGGCGGTCACGCGCTACCGCACGCGCGAGCGGCTGGGCGGCTTTTCGCTGCTCGAGGTGCGGCCCGAGACCGGGCGCAAGCACCAGATCCGTCGCCACCTGACGGCCATCGGTCACGCCGTGGTAGGCGACTCGCGCTACAAGCCGCGCCGCTTTCGGCCCGTGCCGGGCTACGTCGACCGGCTGTGGCTGCACGCGGCGGCGATCGCGCTGCCCGACGGCCGGCGCTTCGAGGCGCCGCTGCCCGGCGAGCTCGCCGCGCAGCTCGAGCACCTGCGCACCGGCGCTGCGCGCGAGCCGCCGGCGTGATCGCGCTGCCCGACCAGCAGCTCGTTCCGTTTCTGCAGTGGGCGCTGCCGCGGCTCGGCATGCGCTGGCGCGGCTTCCGCAAGGTGCGCCGCCAGGTCAAGCGACGCATCGCGCGTCGCCTCGACGCGCTCGGGCTAACCGAGCTCGGCGACTACCGCGCGCTGCTCGAGCGCGACGCGCGCGAGTGGGCCGCGCTCGACGCTTGTTGCCGCGTCACGATCTCGCGCTTCTATCGCGACCACGGTGTGTGGCGACACCTCACCGCGCGCCTGCCCGAGATGGCGCGGGCCGCCGGCCGCGAGCTTCGCGCGCTGTCGCTGGGCTGCGCCTCGGGCGAGGAGCCCTACACGCTGGCGATCCTCGCGCGCGAGCTCGACCTGCCGCTGCGCGTCGTCGCCTGCGACGTCTCCGCCGAGCTCGTCGCGCGCGCGCGCGCCGGTCGCTACCCCAGCGCGAGCGCCGGCAGCCTGCCTGCAGCCTGGCGCACGCACGCCTTCGCCGAGCGTGAAGCGGGCGTGCTCGAGATCGCTGCGCCCCTTCGCAGCGCTGTCGCCTTCTTCGTCGCCGACGTTCGTCGGCTGCCGCTGCGGACGCGCTTCGACGTCGTGCTGTGCCGCAATCTGGCCTTCACCTACTTCGACGCGAAGGCCCAAGCGCGCGTGCTGGACGCGCTCGTCGCGGTGATGGCCCCCGGCGCGCTGCTCGTGCTCGGCATGCACGAGCAGCTCGACGACCCGCGACTGGCGCCCGATGCCGGCGGCAACCTGCCCGTCTGCCGTCGCAGGCCTTGACGCTCGACGCCGCCTCACCTTAAATACCAAGCAACTCATCGAGACCGGCTGAGGGACGGGCCCTTAGAAGCCGGGGCAACCAGCGACGATGACCACGGCGAGGTCACGGCGTCAGGTGCCAACTCCCGCGGGGCAAACGCCTCGAGAGATGAGATGCAGCGCAAAAGACCGAAAGCCTCGCGGCTGCACCTCACCTCTCGCCACGCGCTCCCCCAACGGATGCTGCTCGATGGAAGCACAACCATCGCCGCAGAGGAGTCCGTCACCATGAGCCGCATCACCGTCGAGAGCAACCGACCCGAGCCGTACTGCACCTCCGGCACATCGCCCACAGATTCGCCGCTGTCCGCGACGAGCGCACCCGCGCGACGTCACCTCGACGTCGTCCGTCCCGCCACGCTTCACCTGATCGGCCCTGGCCAGGTCGGTCGCGAGCTGCTCGAGCTGCTCGCCGAGACGCCCTACCGTCTGATCGGCCTCACTGACAGCACCGCCACCATCAAAGACGACAGCCACTTCGAGCACGGCCTCGACGCGCGCGCCCTCGCCGCGCTCAAACGCAACGGCGTCGCGCTGTCGGCGGAGGACGGCGCCCGCCGGATCGGCCTCGCCGCCGCCATCGCCTGGGTCGGCGCCGACATCGTCATCGACGCCACCGCCAGCGACGCCGGCCGCCGGGGCTGGGCCGAAGAGCTCGAGCTCGCCGCCCTCGGCGCGGGCGCGCGCCTCGCGTTCGCCGCCAAGGACGCTGTCTTGCGCCGCGCAGCACGCTGGGTCGGCGACGGGCGCGTGGGCATCAACGCGGTGCTCGGCGGCACGGGCTCGCGCCTCGCCGACGAGATCGAGGAGCTGCGCCAGCGCACCGTCAGCGTCGCCATCGCCGGCAACGCCTCGACGACGATCATCATCGAAGCCATCGAGGCCGGAGGGTCGCTCGAGGAAGGCCTCGCCATCGCGCGTCAGCGCGGCGTGCTCGAGCCCGATCCGGAGCTCGACCTGCGCGGCGATGACGCCGCGCTCAAGCTGGCCCTCGTCGCTGCAGCGGTCTTTCCGCAGCAGACGTGCGGCCGCGGCGAGCACGTCGCGCGCCCCGACCTGCGCGACGTGGACGCGCAGCTGATCCGCCAGCGCGCCGCCCGCGGCGCCACCACGCGGCTCGTTGGCCGCGTCGACCGCAGCGGCCGCGGCCGCCTCGCCTACGAAGAGGTGCCGCGCGCGAGCACGCTCGATGTGCCCAGCGACCGCGTGGTCTACGCCTACCAGCTAGACGGCGGCGAGCGGCGCGTGCACGTCGCCGGCGGCGTCGGCGCTCGCCGCACCGCCGAGGCGCTGCTCGACGACGTGCACCGCCTCGCCGGTCGCGGCGCGCACGCGCGCCAGAGCGGCGCCAGCGCGCGCCTCGACGATGCCTCGCGCCTCTTTCACCTCGAAGCGCTCTGCATCGGCGACGCCGCGCTGGACGCGCCGCGGCTGGCCTACGAGCTTCACGGCGACGCGCGTGCCCCGCTCGTGATCGTCGCCGGCGGCATCTCGGCCGGGCGCCACGTCTTCGCAAGCTCCGCCGCCAGCGCGCGCGGCTGGTGGCAGGACATCGCCGGCGCCGATCGCGTGCTCGACCCGCGACGTTATCACCTGCTGTCGGTGGACTTCATCGGCGGCGCTGGTGCGTCGAGCGGTCCGGCCAGCGGCGGCTTTCCGCGCGGCGCCACGCCGAGCGCAGACGATCAGGCGCGCGCCATCATCGCGCTGCTCGACACGCTCGGCATCGAGCGCGTGCACGCCTTCGTCGGCGCGTCCTACGGCGGTCAGATCGGCCTCGCCCTCGCGCCGCGCCTCGGCGCGCGCCTCGAGCGACTGGTCGTGATCAGCGCCGCCGACGCACCGCACCCGCGCTCGAGCGCCTGGCGCGTCGTGCAGCGGCGCATCGTCGAGCTGGCGCAACGCGCTGGCGACGAGGCGGCCGGCCTCGGCCTCGCGCGCGCGCTGGCGATGACCACCTATCGCGGCGCCGACGAGCTGCGCGAGCGCTTCGCCGACGGTCTCTGCGGCGAAGGCGAGACGATCGAGGCCTACCTCGATGCGCAGGGCGAGCGCTTCGTCGCGCGCTTCGACGCCGAAGCGTTCCTCGCGCTGTCGCGCTCGATCGACATCTCGCGCGCAGACGCCTCGCGCATCCGCCACGCGGTGACGACGCTGATCGCCGCCAGCAGCGACGAGCTCGTGCCCGAGACGCAGATCGCCGCGCTCGCCGAGCGCGTGACCGCGCCCGTGACGCTGCGGCGCCTCGAGTCGCGCTACGGCCACGACGCCTTCCTCAAGGAGCCCGACGCCCTGGGCGCGATCCTGCAGGAGGTGCTGGCGTGACGCATCTCAGCTCTCGCACGCGCGCCGTACGCGCCGCTATCGCCAGCGACGGCGAGCACGGCGCCGTGGTGCCGCCGATCCACCTCTCGTCCAACTTCACGTTCGCCGGGCTCGGTCAGAAGCGCCGCTATGACTACACGCGCTCGGGCAACCCGACGCGCGATCACCTCGCCGACGCCCTCGCCGATCTCGAAGGCGGGGCCGGCGCTTCGATCACGGCCACGGGCATGGGCGCCATCACCGCGGCGCTGTCGCTCGGCGCCGACGGCCCGCTGCCCGCCGGCGCGCGCGTGCTCGCGCCGCACGACTGCTACGGCGGCACTTACCGGCTGCTCGCCGCGCTCGACGCGCGCGGCGTGATCTCGGTCGACTTCGTCGATCAGACCGACGACGTCGCGCTGCGCGCGGCGCTCGAGCGCGGTCCGCGGCTGGTCTGGATCGAGACGCCGAGCAATCCGTTGCTGCGCGTCACCGACATCGCCGCCGTGGCCGCCGCCGCGCACGCGCGCGGTGCGCTCGTCGTCGCCGACAACACCTTCCTCTCGCCCGTGCTGCAGCGCCCGCTCGAGCTCGGCGCCGACCTCGTCGTGCACTCCACCACCAAGTACATCAACGGCCACAGCGACGTGGTCGGCGGCGCGCTGGTCGCGCGCGACGCCGCGCTCGCCGAGCGCGTGGCCTGGTGGGTAAACTGCCTCGGCCTCTCGGGCGCCCCCTTCGACGCCTACCTGACGCTGCGCGGCCTGCGCACGCTGCACCTGCGCATGCAGCAGCACGAGGCCAACGCGCGCGCGGTGCTCGAGCACCTGCGTGGCCACGCCGCGGTGGCGCGCGTCTATCACCCCAGCCTGCCGGACCATCGCGGACACGCGATCGCCGCCCGCCAACAGCGCGGCTTCGGCCCGATGCTGAGCTTCGAGCTGCACGCAGACGCGCGCGACAGCTTCGCCGTCGTCGACGCCTTCACAGCCAACCTGCGCTGCTTCTCGCTCGCCGAATCGCTCGGCGGCGTCGAGAGCCTCGTCGCACACCCGGCAAGCATGACCCACGCGGCGATGACTCCCGAGGCGCGCCAGCGCGCCGGCATCGGCGACGCGCTGCTGCGGCTTTCGGTGGGCGTCGAAGCCGCCGAGGATCTCGTCGCCGATCTTCGAGCCGCCCTCGAAGCGGCGCAGCGCGTGGCCGGGCGCCGCGCCGCCTAGACTCCGCGAAAAAAACGTCATCCGCTCGGGAAGGGTTGTCCCGGGCGGCGACGTACTTTATGATACAAAGTGCTTTTCCACATGACCAACGTGACACCCATAAGCCGCGCTCGGTCTCGCTCCGGTTCTCAGGAGCCGCGTCTGGACGAACCGTCCGGCCCGCACGAGCACGAGCACGAGCCGCCCGAGCCGCCCGACGGAAACGACGGCGGCGGCGGCGGCAGCGGCGAGGCTGACGCCCAGCCCGCGCCGATCTCGCTCTCCAATCACGCTGCCGACAACCTCGCGTTCATCCGCGACGCCATGGAGCAGGCCGGCCGTTTCACCTTCCTGCCCGGCTACGGCGGCATCGCCATGGGCCTCAGCGCGATCGTGGCCACCATCGTCGCGCGCTTCGCCACCGCCACGCCCGCCGGCTGGCTCACCGTCTGGATGGGCGAGGCCGTCATCGCCGCCGCCATCGCCGCCATCAGCACGCAGTACAAAGCGCGCGAAAACGGAAGCTCGCTGCTGCAAGGCAAAGGGCGGCGCTTCATGCTCGGCATCCTGCCGGCGATCATCGCCGGCGCCACGCTGACCCCCGTGCTGTGGCACGGCCATCTCGCGCACATGCTGCCGGGCACCTGGCTTCTGCTTTACGGCGTCGCCGTCGTCTCGGGCGGCATGCACTCGGTGCGCGCCGTGCCGACCATGGGCCTGTGTTTCATGGGGCTCGGCATCGCGTCGCTCTTTTCACCCGCCGCCTGGCGCGACATCTACCTGCTCGCGGGCTTCGGCGGGCTTCACGTCGTGTTCGGCGCCTTCATCGCGAGGCGACACGGTGGCTAACGGTGGCTAAGTCGAAGAGCAAACAGCGCGCCGAGCAGCGCGCGGACACGGGCAGCAGCAGCGCCGCCGGCGCCGGGCTGCGCAGCATCCCCGGCTATCTCGGCGACAAGGGGCCGCCCGCGGTCGACCGTCTGATCCACGAGCGCATGCGCCTCGGCATGATGAGCGCGCTGGCGGTCAACGACTCGCTGAGCTTCAACGAGCTCAAGCAGCTGCTCAAAGCGACCGACGGCAACCTCAGCGTGCACGCGCGCAAGCTCGAGGAGGCCGGCTACATCACGTGCGACAAGCGCTTCGAGGGGCGCGTGCCGCACACCGAATACTCGCTCACCGCTGCAGGGCAGCAGGCGCTCGAGCGATACCTTCAACACATGGAAGCGTTGATCGAAGCGATGCGCCGCTAGCTAGCTAGCGGTGCACCGAGCGTTCCGGCTGCGGCCGGAATTTTTTTGCGGGGAAACTTTATGTCGCAAAGTACTCTATCAAACGGCCTTCACGTCGCGATCATCATGGACGGCAACGGGCGCTGGGCCGAGCAGCGCGGCGAGCAGCGCACCGCGGGACATCGCGCTGGCGCCAGCTCCGTACGCCGCGTGATCGAGTCCGCGCCCGACCTCGGCATCAGCACGCTGACGCTCTACGCCTTCTCTTCGGACAACTGGAAGCGCCCGCCTCACGAGGTCGAGGCGCTGATGGTGCTCTTCGCCGAGTACCTCGCCGACGAGTGCCAGCGCTGCATCGACAACGGCGTGCGCGTCAACGTCATCGGTCGCCGCGATCGTCTCTCGGCGCCGCTGCGCGCGCGCATCGCCCAGACCGAGCGCGCCACCGCGCACGGCACCACGCTGCACTTGCGCATCGCCGTCGACTACTCGGCGCGCGACGCCATCGTGCGCGCCGCCGCGCAGCTCTCGCGCACCCCTGCCCCTTCGCGACGCGCCTTCAGCGATGCGCTCAACGCGGCGATCAACTCGCGCCCCGCGGCGCCCGACGTCGACCTGCTGATCCGCACCAGCGGCGAGCAGCGCCTCAGCGACTACCTGCTGTGGGAGTGCGCTTACGCCGAGCTGTTGTTCTGCGAGAAGCTGTGGCCCGACTTCGGCGAGCAGGACCTCGCGCGCGCCATCGAGGCCTACCGGCTGCGCGAGCGGCGCTTCGGCGCAACCAGCCCTGCCGCCGCGAGCGCTGTGGCGAGCGTCGCGGCGTAGGTCTGGTGGTTGGTCGTAGCTGAGGTTGTCGGGCGGGAGCTGCTAGAGCTTCTTGCTGCGCAGCGTGCGCAGCGCCGGACGCGCGAACGGCGCCACGGCATACGCGAGCATCGCGGCGGCGAGCAGGCCGAGCGTCGAGAGCGGCAGCGACAGCGCGCCGATCTGCGACGACGCGCCGCAGCAGCCGAAGCTCATCGCCGACAGCCCGCTCCAGACGGCCGCGCCGCCCAGCGCCAGCACGCCCCAGAAGCGCATGCGCACCAGGCCGAACGTGCCGAGCGCCACCAGCGCCAGCAGACCGACGGTCGCCATCTGCCCTTGGCGCGGCGCCAGCGCGTAGAAGATCACCGTCGGCAGCGCCGACGCGGCGCCGTTGACGGCGCGCTTGATACGCGCGACGCCCTGCTCGTCGAGGTTATAGCGCTCGCGCCATTCGGGCTTGCCCTCGTAGCGCTTCGCCATCGCGCCGCCGAGCAGCGGCAGATAGATCAGCCCGTGGATGATGCCCCAGATCGCCAGCGACCAGTTGAAGCCGTTGGTGATGAGCCCCAGCACGGCCATCGTCATGCCGCTCGTCGCCAGGCCCTGCGCGAACCAGCGGCCCCAGAACCACTCCGACGCGATGCCGAAGAAGCCGACGCCGTAGACGGCGGACATGGCGAGGAAGCAGGCCAACCAGGCGCCGCCCTGCGCGATACCGCTGATAAAGAACACCGTGGTGAAGAAGCCGAGGAACAGCAGCGCCACCGCGCGCCGCTCGCCGACAAACAACAGCTTCTTATTGCCTTCGAGCCTCATGCACGTGCCCCCGCGGGACGGCGCGACGTGTCGCCGTCGTTGTCACCCTCGCCTTCGGCGGCGCCGGTGATGCTCGCGCCCGCCTTGTCAGCGTCCTCGCTGTCGGCGTCGCTTCCGTTCTTCTTCTGCTGCATGCGCTTCTTGATGACTTCGTAGGCGTCCGAGCCCAGCTTCCAGCCCACGCCACTGATCACGGCGCCAGCCAGCGTTCGAATAAACCAGTTCATCGGCGCTCCTTGTGTCTGAGAAAGACTAACACGCGCGCCGCGAGGCGCACGGCGCGATCATGGTACGCGCGGCGCGTCGCGGCGCCGCCCTGCATCGAGAAAGCCCACGGGATTACAATGGAAGTTGACGTTCCACGAGCCCGCGAATAGTCTCTACGGACCCATGCGCGTCTGCCCCGAGTGTTTCAGCCTCTACGGTCCCGACCAAGGTCCGTGTCCCAAAGACGGCGCACAGACGGTCGATCACACCGAGGTGCTGATCGGGCTCAACCTCGGGCCCTACATCGTGCGCTCGCAGATCAGCGAGGGCGGCATGGGCGTCGTCTACGCCGGCGAGCACCCGACGCTCGGGCGCCGTGTCGCGCTCAAGGTGCTGCGCCCCGAGCTGAGCCTGCGCGACGACATCGTCGAGCGCTTCACGCAAGAGGCGCGCGCCGTCAACACCATCGGCAACCGCAACATCGTCAACATCTACGACTTCGGCCGCACGCCCTACGGCAGCTTCTACATCGTGATGGAGTATCTCGATGGCGTGACGGTGCGGCGCTTGCTCGACGCGTCCGGCCCGCAGCCCATCGAGCGCGTGAAGTTCGTCGTCGAACAGGTCGGCGAGGCGCTCGGCGCGGCCCACGAGAAGGGCTTCATCCACCGCGACGTCAAGCCCGAGAACATCATGATCTGCAGCCGCGGCGGCCAGGAGTACGTCAAGCTGCTCGACTTCGGCATCGCCAAGCTGCAGAGCGCGCACCGGCGCACGGCTACAGGCTCGGCGATGGGCACGCCGCAGTACATGCCGCCCGAGCAGCTCGAGGATGGCCAGCTCGACACGCGCACCGATATCTACGCCTTCGGCGCGGTGATCTACGAGATGTTGACCGGCCGCGTCCCCTACGCGGGCACGAGCCACGCGCAGGTGCGCCAGCTGCAAGTCACCCAGGCGCCACCGCCGCCGAGCGTCTGCCGGCGCGACATCCGGCTGGCCCGCAGCGTCGACGCCGCCGTGCTGCGCGCGCTCAACCTCTCGCCCGACGATCGCTACTTCGACGCGGCCGAGCTGGTGAAGGCCTTCCACGCCGGCTACGACGACACCATCGCCGAGCGCGGGCTCGCGCCGCGACCGGGCAACGCGAGCCGGCTGCGTTTCGGTCTGCTGAGCCTGCTGCTCGGCGGGCTGGTCGCGGCGGCCGGCGTTACGGCGGTGCTGCTGCTGACCAAGAAGCCGGCCGGCGGCAGCGGCACGGGCACCGCGGTGGCCAGCGCGAGCGGTACGGGGCGCGCCACCGGCAGCGGCTCTGGCAGCGCTGCCGGCGAGAAGATGACGCTGCCACAGGCACGCGCCGCCGCGCGCACCATCGTCGAGGCCGCCCTACGACGCCAACGTGCCAAAGTCATCGGGCTGCTCGGTGACATCGGGCGCCACGACTACGAGTCGGATATTCTCGACGCGCTCGACGAGCTCGGACCGCGCAACAACGCCATCCCAGCCATTGGCGCGCTCGGAAAGCTGAGCAAGGCCGGCCGCGCTCGGTTCATACGCTTCGTGCGCGGTCAAACCGATCTCACGCGGCGCGAGAGCCTGGAAGTGCTGGCACGACTCGGCGACAAGGCCAGCACGCGCTACGTCGCCACCAGGGTGCTCAAGAAGCTCGGCAAAGGCGCAGAGTTGGGCACGGTGCAGATCGCGCGTGATGGCGTCTACATCGCGCTCGCGACGATCGGCGACAAGCGAGGCATCCGAGGCCTAGCCCGGCACCTCGACCCCGCTTTCCAGAACAGTCGACACGTCGACGCGCTGGCTGCGCTCGCCCGCGGTGCCGACGCCAAGCGCGCCACGAAAGCCAAACGCCTGCTGCTCGCCGCTGCCCGCAAGGGCGACCTGAAGGCAGCAGTGCAGCTCGCCAGCATCGACCGAGCCGCGGCCCTCTCGATCCTGCGCCAGGCTGCAAACAGCACGATCGACCCCGCCACCAGCGTCAACGCCGCAGAGCAGCTCGCGCGGCGACTCGAGGATGCAACGGCGGCCCCCGTTCTGTTAAAATCTCTCCAGAAAGCGAACGAAACGCGAGCGAAGCAGATCGCCGTCGGCTTGGGGCGGCTGCTCGTAGCGGGTAAGCTCGACGAGCAGACTCGCGTGGCAGCCCAGGCGGCGTTGATCAGCATCATGCAACGCGAAGGAGACGCGAAGCTCGCTGCAGCGGTCGCGCTGGTCGACAAGAAGCACTAACTAGACTCTTCTTTTGCGCATCGAGAGCACGGTGACCACACCTCCGTGCCAGTAGGCCAGGAGTGGATGGGGCTCGACGCCACACATCGGTCACCGACCAGCCCGGGCAATGACCCGCTGATCGGAACCCACCTCGGCAACTTCCGCATCGAGGAACGCATCGCCGAAGGCGGCATGGGGCTGATCTATCGCGCAGTGCACAAGGTCATCGGCCGTCAGGCCGCGATCAAGGTGCTCACCGAGCGCTACTCGAGCGATCGCAACATGATCAAGCGCCTCCACCGCGAGGCGCAGGCCGTCAACCGCATCGGCCATCCCAACATCATCGACATCTTCGACTTCGGCCAAACGCCGGACAACCGCGAGTACTTCGTGATGGAGTATCTGCCGGGCGACAGCCTGGCGGAGATCCTCGCGCGCGAGCAGCGGCTGCCGTGGTCGAAAACCGAGCAGCTGATGACCCAGCTGCTCGACGCGCTCGCCGCGGCACACGACCTCGGCATCATCCATCGCGACATCAAGCCCGAGAATATCCTCATCGTGCCGCAGAGCGACGGCACGATGCTGGTCAAGGTGCTCGACTTCGGCATCGCCAAGTCCGTCGGCCTCGGCCCCGAAGGCGAGAAGCTCACGCGCGCCGGCTCGGTGATGGGCACGCCCGAGTACATCGCGCCCGAGCAGATCCGCGGCAAGACTGTCGATGGCCGCGCCGACATCTACGCCGCGGGCGTGATCCTCTTCGAGTGCGTCGCCGGACGACGTCCCTACGACGCCGACAAGGTCATCAACCTGTTGATGATGCACCTGCGCGATCCGATCCCCGAGATCAGTGAGATCCCTCCCGAGCTGGAGGTGCCTGGATCGGTGCAGGACGTCATCCGCAAGGCGATGGCGAAAAAGCCCGACGAGCGCTACGCAGACGCGCGCGACTTCGCCCAGGCGCTCGGGCTGCCGATCTCCGAGGTGCGCTCCACCGACGGCACGCGCGAGCTGCCCGATGCGTTCTGGGAGGCGCAGTCGGGCGGCACCGGTACGGACCCGGGCGCTGGCGGCGGCGTGTTCACCGCGCCGCGTGCGACGCTACCTGGCGCGACCGGCTCGCACGCTTCGCACGGCGGCACCGTCGAGATGCGCGAGTCGCGTCCGGCGAGCAAGCCGTCGGCGCTGCGCTGGCTGCTGCCGCTGGCGCTGCTCGTCATCTCGGGATCCGTCATCGCCTACGCGGTGATCAAGCGAAAGGGCGGCGGCGCCGACGGCAGCGGCACCGGCAGTGGCAGCGGCTCGGCAAACCTCGCCGTTGGAACCGGATCGGGCAGCGCCAAGCCGACGACGACGGCTGGCTTCGCGCCGGTCAAAGACATGCACCGCCTGCTGACGCTGGTGCGCAAGGTGCTGCGCCGCAACAGCGACGCCGGCGATATCGCCGTGCGCCAGACCGCCGTACGCGGCATCGGCGAGCTGCGCGACGCCGACGCGCGCGCGCTGCTGATGAACATCCTCAAGGAGGACCCGAACCCCGCCGTACGCGCCACCGCGGCGCGCGCGCTGGCCGACCTCGGCGACTCGAGCCTCGTGGATACGCTGCGCAAAGCGCGCAAGGTCAGCGCGCCGCTGGTGCAGGTCAGCATCGACCACGCCCTAGTGCGCCTCGGCCAGCGCGCCGCGCGAGGGCGGTTGCGCGTGTTCCTACGCGACAAAGACAAGGACGTGCGCAAGAGCGCCGCCTCCGTGCTCGGCAAGCTCGGCGACAAGCGCGTGCTCCCGGTGCTGCTCCAGCAGATTCGCGCCGAGACCGCACAGCGGGACATGGTGACGCTGCTCGCCACCGCCGCGAGGCTCGGCCACGGGGCGTCGCGAAAGAGCCTAGAAGACGGCCTCGCACGCGCGTCGAAGCCCAAGTTTCAGCTCGAGTGCGCCGACGCGCTGGCCCGACTGGGCGACGAGAAGGCCCTCGCTGCGCTCGAGAAGATGCTGCGCGACAAGCGCAGACCGCTCGCCTTGCGCCTCTCCGCCGCCGGCGCGCTCGCGGCGCTCGGCAACTATGCTGGCGTCGAGGATCTCAAGCGCGCGATACGCATGAAGAGCGCCACCATGCGCGTGCTCGCGGCGTCGGGGCTCGGGGCGATCGCCGACCGAGCCGCGCTGCCGCCGCTCGCCGAAGCGCTGTCGGACAAGCGCGCGCGAGTGCAAGCCGCGGCCGCGGAGGCGCTGGCGCGAGTGCTGGCGCAGATGCCCAACCAGCTGCTGCGCCGCAGCCAGAACTGGGCCTTCGCGGCGCTCGAAAGCGGCAGCCTCGCCATGCGCCACGCCGCCGTCGGCGTGTCGGGCGAGATGGACCCACAGCTCGCTATCGAGCTTCTCGGTTGGGCGCTCAAAGACTCCGACGCGCGCGTTCGCGCCGCCGCCGTCGCCAGCATCGGTCGCCTCAAGCGCAAGAACCCGCGCGCGATCAAGATCCTCACCGTCGCTCTGGCCGACAAGTCGCCCGAGGTTCGCGCCAGCGCAGCGCGCGCGCTCGGCGCCGTCAAAGCGCCTGCGGTCACCAAGGCCCTCAAGACGGCCACCCGCGACCCGGACTCGCTGGTCGGCATCGCCGCGGCCGGCTCGATGCTCGCGCGCGGCGACACCAGCCTGGCGCCGCACCTCGCGCGCGCAGTGCACAAGCTGCGCAAGCCGCGCCTGCGAGCCGCCGCCTACACCGCGATCGGCAACTGGCGCAGCAAGCGTGCGCTGGCGCTGCTCAGGCGCGGCCTCAAGGATCGCTCGAGCGACGTGCGCTACGCCGCCGCGATGGCCCTCGCCCACCGCGGTGACAAAGCGGGCCTCGGCGAGCTGCGGCGCGCTGTGCGCGAAGGACGCGACGACGGCGGCGCGCTGCGCGTGATGGCCGCGCTCGGCGTCTCGCAGCGCGACCAGCTGCGCACGCTCTCGCGCTCGAAGAAGGCGCGTGACCGGCGCAACGCGATGGTCACCGCGACCGACCTGCTGCAAAGCAAGGCCGCCATCGGGCTGCTCGCACGCGGCGCGCGCGACTCGAGCGTGCGCGTGCGGCGCGCCGCGGCGCGCGGCCTGACGCGCATGGTCACCAAGTCCGAGCGCGCGGCGCGCCTGCTGCGCACGCTGAGCCACGACCCCGACCCGGCCGTGCGCGCCATCGCGCTGATCGGCCTCGCCAAGCGCAAGCCCAAGAACGTCGTCGAGACGCCCGCCGTCGAGCCGGTGAAGAAGGCGCCGCTGCCGGAAAACGTGACCCAGCCCCAGCGCCCGCCGCCCAAGCCAGGCAAGAAGGAGCAGCTGTTCTTGATCGAGGACAGCCAGGTGCTCCGTCGCTTCAAGCACTATCACGAGCTGGCCGAGATCGCGAAGCGCAACGGCCGCACCGAGCGGGCCGTCAACTGGCTCAAGAAGGCGGCGCGCCTGACCAAGAAGAAGGCGCAGGCGTGGTGCGAGATCGGCAAGATCCTGATCGACAAGGCCGCGCGCCTGCGCGGCGACGGCATCGCGTCTTACAAGGGCTATCGCAACCGCGCGCGCGACGCCTTCCTGCGCTGTCGCCGCTATCGGCCCGACGGCCGCCAGCGCGCGCTGGTGCGCGCTGGCCTGCGCGACGTCAAGCGCCTGCGCTAGCGGCTCGAGTCAGTCACTAGCCGCCACGCGCGCGCCCGTGGCATCATGGTGCCCATGACATCTCGGAGTCGACACACGCTGCTTGGAGTCGTGTTCGCAGCGATCACACTCACGTTTGTCGCACCCTCTCCGGCCTTGGCGCAGAGCGCGCGCGCGCTGCTCAAGAAGGGCAACAAGCTCTTCACCGCCGGCCGCTACGGCGAGGCCTTCGAGGTCTTCAAGCAGGGCCACTCGAAGAAGCCCAGCCCCGTGTTTCTGCGCAGCATGGCGCTCTGCCAGCTCAAGCGGCAGAAGCACGAGGAGGCGCTGAAGCTCTACAACGAGTACATCTCGCGCTATTCCACGGCCAAGGACATCGAGACGATCAAATCTACGGCCAAGCGATTGGCGACGATCGCGAGCACCAAGATCGAGATCAAGTCGACGCCGCCCGGCGCCAAGGTCTTCGTGGACGTCGAGGCGCGCGGCTCGTTGGGCGTGACGCCGACCACAGTCACCGTCGAGCCGGGCACCCACACGGTGCTGCTCAAGGCCTCGTCCTATCGCCTCACCACGCGCACCATCGATATCAAGGCCGGCGGCAAGATCACACTCGACGTGCCGCTCGAGGTCGGTCTCAGCCTGCAGAGCGATCCGCCCGGCGCCGAGGTGCGCATCGATGATCCCAAGGGCAAGCCCATCGGCAAGACGCCGCTGACGCCCGACAACGCCGGCATTCCGCCCGGCAAGCACACCGTCTTCGTCGACTCGCCTGGCTTCATCACCTACAAGGAGCAGGTCGACGTGCCCACGGGCAAGGCCTACGCCATGAGTCGGGCGGTGCTCAAGCTGGGCCTCAAGATCACGAGCTCGCCTCCCGGCGCGCTGGTCAAGGTCGACAACAAGGACGTCGGAAAGACCCCGGTGGACGTGCCCGTCTCGCCGGGCTCGCACGACGTCGTGCTCGAGCTGCCCGGCATCACCACGGCCAAGCGCACCGTGCAGGCCGCCGCTGGCCAGAGCTCGGTGGTGCACGAGAAGTTCAAGGTCGGCCTGCTGTCGATGCGCACCGGGCCCAAGGGCGCCACGGTCAAAGTCGGCCCGCGCGATCTCGGCGCGGCGCCGCTGAGCAACGTGTTCGTGCCCATCGGCCAGCACAAGGTCGAGGTCACCCACCCCGGGCGCGTCGCGTTCCGCCGCGAGCTCGCGTTCGACGACACCCACACTATCGACGCCGACATCAAGCTCGGTCGCCCTTCGTGGCCGTTCTGGGTCAGCGCGGGTGTGGCCGTCGCGGGCCTCGCCGTGGGCGCCATCGCCGGTGCCATCGCGCTCAAGAACGCCAACGAGGCCAACGACTACTGGGTCGGCAACGCGGATGGGAAGGGCCAAGCCGACGGCCGTTGCACCAGCGACGGCGGCTCGCGCACGGGCGAGTTCTCGACGATGTGGCTCAAGTCAGACGCAGACGACCAGGGCAACCTCAAGGCTGGCGTGACGCCGCAGGCCTACAACGACGACCCATGCGTGGGCAACGGCCTGGCCAACGCGTCGACTACCGGCTTCATCGTCGGTGGCGTGGCGGCGGCCTTCGCGCTGGTCTACTACGTCTTCTTCCAGCGCCCCTCGGTGGACATCGAGCGCAAGGCCCGCCTCGCGCGCGCGCGCGCGCTGCGCCGCCGAGCCGCGGCGTTGCCCGTGAAGCTGCCGGAGATACACTGACGGGGTGCAGCTCCGTCCCGGCGTCATCCTCTGCCTCTGCTTCTGTCTCTGGTCGTGCTCGTGCCTCTGCGTAGGCTGCTCCTCGCGCCCGACGCCCAACGCCGACGCTAGCGCCAGCCCCGACGCGCTCGCGCCCGATGTGATCGCGACACCCGACGCCGCGCGCGGGCCTTTCGAGGGCCTGATCTACATCGCCGAGATCCGCGACAGCCGCGCGCCCGGCTCGCAGCAAGGCACCGCCCTCGCCACCTTCACCGAGGCGCCGCATCCGTTCTTCGCCGCGCAGCGCACCATCACCGCCCAATGCAGCGTCTACGGCGACGAGGGCGAGAGCGCCGTGCAGTTCTCCGCCGGGCGCCTGCAGTTTGTTGGCGGCACCCTCGCCTTCGAGCTCGCGCCCAAACAGAGCCCGCCCAAGCCGGGCACCTACCTCTATCCCGGCCTGCTCAACCCCGACTACTTCGCCGGCGGCGACACGATCACCGTCATCGCCGACGGCGCCGAGCTGCCCCAGTTCAAGACCGACGTCCACGGCGTCTACGACCTCGACGTCACCTTCCCCGGCGCCCTCACCCGCGGCAAGCCCACGCAGCTCGCCTGGACCACACCCGACCCGAGCCCCAGCCCCAGCGACACCGTCTGGGTGCTCGTCATCGGCGCCGTCAACGGCCGCACCAGCGGCAACGGCGTGCGCTGCAGCGCCGACCTCGCCGCCGGCGCGTTCGAGATCCCCGCGCAAGTGCTCGACGCCCTGCCGCCTGCCGCGGATGCCGTCGTGCTCGCCGTCGGCCAGCGCGATCATGTCGTGCACAAGGTGAGCGCGGACCTGACGGTGAATCTGGTGACGACGAACTTGATCAGCAGCGTGCACGCGCTGCGCTGAGCGTCGCTCACTGTTCTACTAGGGCTCTGAACGCCGACCCGCGGACGGGGGGCGGGGCGCAACGCGAGCGTCGGAGGACGCCTCGTGCGTTGGTGGTTAGGGCGCGTTCGGGCGCGGCTGGGCTAACGACGGGATGGGAGGCTGGCGGCCTGACGGCGTTTGGCGTGGTTGGCCGGCGTGGAAGGTGCGCGGGCGTGCCTTTCGCGGGCCGTGGCGAGACGCCTCGGGGCGCTCTGCGGGCGCGGGCCTTGGCGGGCGCGCCGCTGATGGACTGTCGTCTTGGCGCGGCGGGCCGAGTTGCAGGGTTCGCAGCGTCGGGGACTTCGCAGCGTGTTTAGACGTCTCTTCATGTCGTTTGTGGTTGACGCTCGCAGCCTTTTGAAATAAGCTAGCGGATATCTAAATGGCTAGTTCTGCGCCAAATCGCCGCAAGCCTCGCCAACTCGAGCTGAGGCGTAAACCGCCAGCCACTTGGGGCGGATGGCGACCGGGAGCTGGGCGGCCGCGTAAGCCTGGAGCCGAGCAGAAGGTCGCGCGCGAACGGTTTTCGCGCCCCGCTGCCGTGCACGTCACGACGAAGGTGCACGAGGACGTGCCCAATCTGCGCGCGCGCGAGGTGGCGCGAAAAGTCGCTATCGCATTGTGGCTCGGCGCCCGACGCGAGGACTTTCGCCTCGTGCACTTCAGCATCCAGAGCAACCACCTGCACGTCGTCGTCGAGGCGGATAATTGGCGGGCGCTTTCGCGCGGCATCCACGCGCTCTCGGTCCGCGTCGCGCGTGCCATCAACCGCGCCGCTGAGCGTAAGGGCAAGGTGTTCGCGCAGCGCTACCACGCGCACATCCTTCGCACGCCAACGCAGGTACGAAACGCGCTGCGCTACGTGCTGAACAATCGGCGCAGACATCAGGGCCAGCGCCAAGCGCACCCCGGCTGGCTCGACCCGCTCTCCACCGCCTGCTGGTTCGACGGCTATCGCGACCGCGAGCCGAACGAGGCCAACCCCTGGCCCACAGCACGCACGTTCCTACTCACCACCGGCTGGCGTCGCGGTCGAGGCGGCCGCTTCAGCGTCAACGACATCCCAGGCAAGCGCCACTAACGCAGTCCCCCCACGCCCCACGCCTGCAACTCGGCCCGCCGCGCCAAGACGACAGTCCATCAGCGCCGCGCCGCCAACGCCCGCGTGCGCATAGCGCCCCGAGGCGTCTCGCCACGGCCCGCGAAAGGCACGCCCGCAGCGCCTCCCAGGCCCCGCGTACGCGCGCCGAGCGCCCCGCAGGCCCACCAACCTCCCCCTCCCATCTCAGCCCAGCCGCGCCCGAAACGCGCCCAAGTCACCCAATGCAGGAGGCGTCCTCCCACGCTCGCGCCCCCTCGCGCTGCCCTGATGTCCACAGCTCTAGATCACTGCACGTCACGCGCGCTCGAGCGCGTTCACTGCGCGGGGCGGACTTCGAGGTGGCGGGCGCTGACGCGGCCGGCGTCGTCGACGGCGCGTACGACGTGGCGGCCGATGCTGGCGAGGTAGAACAGCGGCTTGCTGGGCACGCTGCGACCAACGTAGCGCTCGTCGACGAACCAGTGGACGAGGCGCGCGTCGCCGCTGACGCCGGCGGTTAGGGCGACGCGGGCGTTGGTGCTGGGCGCGCTGGCGAGGTAGCTGGCCCCGTCGCGTGGTGAGGTGATCGTCGGGGCTGTTCCGCGCGCGTAGCTGTCGTCGAGGCAGGTGGGGCCGGCAGCCGGAGGAGCACGTCGAGGGACGCCGGCGCGCTTGAACAGCGCCAGCATCTGCGAGGACCAGGCTTCGACCACCACACGCTTGCTGGCGATGCCGCGCGTGCGGCTACAGACGCGGCGCCCGTCGCGCAGCGAGACACGAACCCGCTGGTGCACGGCGCAGCGCGCGATGGGCGAGCGTCCGGGGATGAACCAGGTGCGGATATGGTGCGGACAGCTTGGACTCGGCAGGTGCCCGCTAAGCGCACAGACTACCTCGTGGCGCACACCGGGCGGCCGACGCGGCGACCAGCCCGCGATGGCGGGGCGCTCCGCGACAAGCGCGTCGGCGATGGCGAAGAAGAGCGGCGCTGCGGCGCGCGCGCCGACGAGCTCGGGCGAGCTTTCTCCGTTGAAGTTGCCTAGCCACACGGCGAGCACGTAGGGCCCGACGACACCAACGCTCCACGCGTCGTGGTTTCCCTGCGAGGTGCCCGTCTTGTAGTAGGCGCGCACGCGCGAGCCGCCGACTGTGCCGCGGCCAGTGAAGCGCAGCGCCTCGGGGCGCGGATTGCGCCCGAGCATCTGCAGGGTAACGAACGCGGCCTCTGGCGAGAGCAGCTGCTTGCCACGCTCGTAGGGCGCGGCGTCGGTCAGGCGCAGTCGGCGCAGACGACCACCGGCGGCGAGCGTCGCGTAGAGCTCGGCGAGCTCGCGCATGGAGGTGTCGACACCGCCGAGCGCGAGCCCCAGGCCGTGATGCGAGCGCGACCCTAGCCGCGCGAGCCCGGCGCGCCGCAGCAGCCCGTAGAGGTCGGCGGCGGCGGCGGCTCCGGCGCCGTCAGCGCCATCGTCGCGTTTTGCCGCCAGCTGCGCGGCGAGCGCCACGGCCGGCACGTTGCGGCTGCGCACCAGGGCACGCCAGGCGGCGATGGGGCCGACAAAACCGCGGTCGAAGTTCTCGGGGGCCTGCTTGCCGAACCGCAGCGGCAAGTCACGCAGCAACGTCTGCGGTGTGATCAGCCCCTGCTCGAGGGCCAGCGCATAGATGAAGGGTTTGAGCGTCGAGCCTGGCGAGCGATACGCCGCCGTACCGTCCACCTGCCCTTCGATGCGCTTGTTGAAAAAGTCCGCCGACCCCACCAGCGCGCGCACGCTCATGTCGCGATGGTCGACGAGCAGCGCCGCCGCGTTGCGAAGCCCGCGGTCCTTCGCCGCCCTCAGCGTGTCGGCGATGCGCCGTTCGAGCAGCTGCTGCAGCCCGCTGTCGATGGTGGTGTTGACCGTGCGGGAGGCTGTTCGCGCGAGTACATCGCGCGACAGGTGCGGTGCGACGAACGGCAGCGCGGCACGGCTGCTGATGCGCGGCATGATGGCCGCGCGCTGCAGCGCGGTCGTCGAGGCGTCGAAGGCGCGGCCCCAAGCGGCCAGCAGCCTCGTGCGCGCTCGCAGCAAGGTGCGCGGCGCACGCCCCGCCCGTGGTCGGCGCGCCTGCGGGTTCTGCGGGATCACGGCCAACGTCACGGCCTCGGCGAGCGAGAGCGCGCTCGCGGGCTTGCCGAAGTAGATCATCGCCGCCGCACCGACACCCTCGATGTTGCCGCCCATGGGTACCAGGTTGAGATAGGCCTCGAGCAGCTCTCGTTTGTGGTAGCGCAGCTCCAGCTGCAGGGCGCGCGCCATCTGCACCAGCTTGCCGCCCAGGCGACTCGAGTCGATACGATAGAGCCGCCGCGCCAGCTGCATGGTCAGCGTCGAGGCGCCCATGCGCCGCCCGCCGGTCAGATAGGTCGTCAGGGCGGCGCGGGTCAGCGCCACGGGATCGACGCCGGGGTGCAGAAAGAACGCGCGGTCCTCGTAGAGCAGGAAGGCGCGCACGAGCCGCGGCGAAATTCGCGACAGCGGTACCCAACGGCGATAGATGCCGTCAGATGCGAGGGTCAGGCGCATCGGCTCGCCCGCGCTGTCGCGCAGTAGGCGCGACTCGGCCAGCTGCTCGGCGAGCGAAGGCCCGTGCGCGACCAGCGGCCCCACGCCGAGCACCGCGTAGAGCATACCGACCACCAGCAGCCCGTTGCGAAGCCAGCGCGCCCACCGGCGGCGCCCGGCAAACCGCCACCCAGCGCGCACACGCTCGTGCACAATGCGCACATATCTCATCGTACTAGCGCATCTTGTGCATGATTTTGATCACGCCCGCGGAGGACCGTCCGACCAGGCTGCGGTCGTACATCGACTCGGCCTTGATCGGCGCCACGGCAAAGCGCCCCGCACTAGTAGCCTGCAGCCGGTAAACCGTCGTATGCACCAGCGGGCGCGCCGTCGTGTAGAGCACCACGCGGTCTTCGCGCGTGTCGACGTAGTCGAGGTGCAGGCGCCGACCCTGCACGAGCGCATCGGGCGCGACGATGGATCGTGGCACCTCGAAGCCGCCGGGGAGCAGATCGACGATCGCCACGCGTCGATGGACCCGCTTGTCGGTGGAGCGCAGCCGCACGCGCACGTAGACGCTCTCGCCGAGCCTCACGCCGCGGCCGGCCAGAGGGCGCCCTGCCGCGTCGATGTATTCGCGATGCACCTCGAGGCCGCGACGAATCACCTGGCGCGGGGCGCCGCGGTCGTAGCCGGACTGCAGCACCGAGTAGAAGCCTTCGAAGCCGCCGCGCGCCTCGAAGGACAGCGCGCGCGCGGCGCCCGAAAACGACACCAGCGGCAGCAGCGCCCGCGGCAACGAAAGCGCGCTGGCCCTTCCGCTCGCGTCGACCTCGCTCAAGGAGAAGCGCCCCTGCACGCCCTGCCGGCGTGCAGCCCGCGAGTAGCTGTCCAGCGCCAGCACGGTGTAGGCGGCCGAGAGCGTGTTGTAGCGACCGCGACCGAGAGCGCCGACCAGCGCGCGGATGGCGGCAGCGCTGACCTTTGCCGCGCGACGCGGGAAGTGCTCCGCGAGCAGATGCAGAAGCTGCGCGTCGTGGATCAGCGCGTCGTAGTAGGCCTGATAGTCGGGCACGCGCGTGCGACCGAAGTCGACGGCCTTTTCGATCAGCTCCTTGGCCAGCGTGTGCTGTCGCAGCAGCTTGTAGGTCGCGGCCAAGTACACCGCTGCCAGGTCGTGTGCGTAGCCCCGGTGGTGTTTTTCGAGGCGTTGGTGAATCGCGGCGACCTCGCCACCCACCACGCGTCCGGCTCTCGCCAGCACGTAGGCGGCGTAGGCGCGCAGACGCTCCTCCGCGATGGTCGCGTCGGAGGCCCGCCGCAGCTCGCGCCGCGCCCAGCGCAGCCCGCGATCGAGCAACCCTGGCGGCAGCGTCACGTCGTGGCGCTTGGCCTCGACGAGGAAGTGCAGCGCGTAGACCGTGGCGAAGCGCTCGGTTCGCGGCGATGAAGCCCACAGCCCGAAGCCGCCGGCGCTGTTTTGCCGGCGCGCGAGGCGGGCGAGCAGCAGCCGCACCGACTCGCTCGGGTCGCGCGCGCGGTGGGTGGCGGCGAAGTCGAGCGTCTTGCCAGCCGCGCCGGCACGCGCGCTGCGCGACAACATCACCAGCGCGGGCCAGCCCTGGCTGACGATCTGCTCGGTGCAGCCGTGCGGAAAGTCGCGTAGAAAGCCGACCAGCGCCGGCGCCAAGCCGAGTGGCAGCGCCGAGATGCCCGCGTGCTGACGACGGTGCTCGGGGTAGAGCGCGCGCGGCAGCGGCACGCGCACCACACCATCGCGCACCACGCCGGTGCGTACCGTCGTCACACGAGGCGCTGCGGGACGCACGCTGGTGTCGAGCCGCGCCCGGCGGGTGACGTGCTTGCCGCCGCCCGTCAAGCTCGCCTCCACTGTCATCTGTGCCGCGCCCAGTGTGTCACGGGCGCGCAACGTGAAGTGCGCCACGCCGTCGCCGCGCTCGGCGACCGTCAGCTGCCTAGACGGCGAGCCGACAACCTCCAGGTGCTTACTCGGCCGGAGCCGCAGCGTGACTTGGGCCTGCTTGCCCGAGCCCGCGCTCTGGTTGGAGACCGCGACGCCGACCACGAAGGTATCTCCCGGGGCGACGAACAGCGGCGCGCTCGGCGAGAGCACTAGCTCTCCGCGCGAAACCACGCGCCGCGCCGCCGACCCGACGGCGGCACGCGATGCCGAGACCGCCATCACACGCAGCGTCCCGTCGAAGTGGTCGGGCAGCGTGACACGCCACTCGCGCGCGCGCGGACCAACAGCTTTGACACCCGACCAGAAGGCCACCGGCGCGCGGCGTTGCCGCTGAAACGGGTTGAGGTTTCGCCGCGAGCCGCCCGGGACGTCCGCGCCGTCGCCGTCTGCGCCGCCACCGGGGGCGCGCATCAGCTGCCGCGCCTCGGGCAGCACGAGGTCGAGGGTCTGCTCGGTGAGCACCTGCAGCGCGCGCTTGCGGAAGAAGTGCGACAGCGGATCAGGCGTGCTGTAGCGCGCCACGCGGAGGATGCCCTCGTCGACGGCGAAGAGCATCACGCGGCCTCGGCGCGGCGCCTTGTAGCGCACCACCAGCTGCTGGCCGGGGCGCAGCCGCTTGGGGGTGTCGAGGTCGATCGCGAGCGTGCGACGCCGACGGCTGATCGAGAACGGCTGCACCGCGTAGCTCAGCGGCGAAGCGAACACCTTGCTCGATCGCGGGTCGCGCGCCAGCGTGACCGCGACGTATGCGTTGCCCTCGAGCCCGCGCGGCACGCGGATGGTGGCCACGGTGCTGCCCTTGCGCGCGCGGAACCAACGGAAGGCATGCACGCGGTCGCGCTCGATGGTGATCAAGCCCGAGCCCGCGTAAGGCCCTTTGACCTGTACGCGCAGCAGCTGCCCGGCCGTCACGTCGCCGCTGGCCAGCACCACGTCGAGCTGCGCGCTGCGCTCGAGCGAGCGCGCGACGTTCGCCTCTCCTGCGACGCCGTAGCTGACGAGCATCAGGTCCTCGCCCTCGGCGTTGCGCAGCCGCAGCCGGTAGTCGCCTGGCTTGCTCGTGTCGAGCGCGAAGTCTAGTCCGTGGGCGCCGATGTCGACACGCCGGCGCTCGACGAGCGTCTCGCGCGCCACCGACTGGTAGGCATAGGAGCCGTCGTACTGCTTGGTCAGCACCGAGACGTGCGCGCGGCGCACCCGCTCCAATACGAGCCCCGCAGCGCGCCGCGCCATGCCGTCGCGCCCCACCGCAACAACGTGCAGAGTGCGCCTGCTCTTGCGCGGGATCATGTTCAGTGCGCCTTTTCGTGCCTTGTAGCCGACGACCATCTTCAGCGACGAGACGAGCGTGCTTGCCTCCCCGACAACGCTGCGACCGCCGCCTGCTTCGAAGGCCTCGGCGATGAAACGCACCCGATAGATACCCGGCAGCAGGCTCTGCGCATCGAGGACGAACTGCGCCCTTCCCTGCTTGTCGGTGCGCACCTCGCCGAGCTCGCGCGCGAACCGGCGGTAGCCGCGGCTCGCACGGCGGTCGTGGAAGCTGTAGCCCGGGAAGTTGCTGAATATCGGAGAGCCCGGCGAGAAGACCACGCGCGCCCTCACGCGCCGCCCAGCGGCTGCCGTGCCGTAGAGCGTGCGCAGCGACACACGAGCCCGCAGGTCGCTCGGCCGCAGCCACTCCGCGCCGCCGCTCGACGGCAGCCACGCGCGGATCGCCAATCGGTCGGCAGCGAAGTCGCGCACGCGCACGGTCGTCGAACCGAGCAGGCCGCGCGCCTTGCCATCCCGCGCGATGTAGAGCTCGGCCGTGTAACGCCCGCTGAGCGCGGTACGGCTGGTGTCGTGCGAAAGCTCGGCAAAGCCGTTTTCATCGACACGCAGCTTGTGACGAGCGACGACGGTGCCGCGCGGATCGCTGAGGGTCAGCTCGAGCGGCAGCCGCGAGAGGTCGCCGCCAAAGTCAGCACGCTTGACCATGACGCCGAGGCGCAGCGTCTCGCCGGGACGATAGAGGCCGCGATCGGAGAAGACGAAGCCGTCGAGGCTGCGCGGGTCGGCAGCCCCGACCCGGCCACCGGTGGAAAACCGCGACAGGTCGAGCCGGCGGTCGTAGCGGTCGTAGGGCATGAAGGTCAGGTCCGCGCCGTGCCGCACCACGTAGAGCCCTGGCAGCTTGACCAGCGGCAGCTTGTCGAGCGCCTGCAGCCTCGCGTGACCACGCTCGTCGGTGCGCGCGCGCGCCACCGCCAGGCCGTTGGGACCGAGCACCTCGATGCTCGCACCGGCCACCGGCCCGCCACGCGACAGCGACTGCACGAACACGTCGCGGCTGCCGTCGGCCACACGCTTGACCAGTAGGCCGAGGTCGGTGACGAGGATCGCCCGTCGCTCCGAGGTGCCTGCGGGCTGCAGCTTGCCTTTGACCCGGCGCAGCGCGCGCGCTTCGACGACAAACACACCACGCGGCACGCCACCACCGTGGCGCAGGTAGCGCCCGACGTTGAAGGCGACGGTGGTTCCGCGCACGCGCGCGGCCGCCGCCGACTTGGACGACACCTTCGTGATCTCTCGCTGCTCGTGAAAGACCTCCGACAGCGAGCTGACGTCGCCGCCGGTGAAGGCGGCGAGCTGCGAGTAGCGGTTGGCGCGCACGTGATGGTGCAGCTGATGCGGCAGGATGCGCCATAGCGTGAGCTTCACACCGTCGACGTTGCGGGCGTAGACGGCCAGCCGGCGCGCGCCGCCGAGGCGCAGGATCGCGCCCTTGGAGAGGATTTTGAGCCGCGCCGGCACCTCCGGCACGACCAGCGTGGTGGTGTGTGCCTGGCCCAGTCGGTAGCCGCTCGCGCTCGGCATGTCGCGTGCGATGACCGCGTAGAGCCAGCGTCCCACCGGGGCTCGATAGCGCAGCGCGTGGATGCGGCCGTCTTTGCTGGCGCCCTCGACGGGCGTCAGCGCGAGGCGCTTGCTGCTCGCCAGCAGGTCCTCGCCAATGCGCGAAGGGTCGCTCCAGCTGTACGGCTGCGCGTCGGCGGCGCCCTTTTTCTTGGCGTCGTCGGGGTGAATCCGCGGCAGCAGATACACGCGCAGGTGCTTCGCCAGCGCGGCCGCCTCGAGACTCGCGTTGGCCTCGACAAAGAGCACGTGCTGCGGCGCGCGGTCGGCGCGCTCGACCACCTGCGAGCGCACGCTCGCGACGCGCAGGCGGCTGTAGATGCCGGGCACCTGGCCGCGCGCGTCGAGCTTCGCGCTGGGGTTGCCGCCGGCGGCGGCGCGAACGCCTGCCGCCACGCGCAACAGCGCCGGGAGATCTCGCGCTGGGATCGACAGCGACTCGCTGGTGACGAAGACCTGCAGCCGGCGCGCGTCGGCGCGCAGCGACACCCGCACCTCCCGCTGGTCCACCGCGCGCTTGCCGATCTGTAGCGTCACGCGCTCGCGCAGGCTCGCCAGCGAAACCGGGTGCGAGAAGCCGAGCGTCGCGATCAGGCGCCGGTCGGTGGGCTGTCGAGGATCCTCGTGAAAACGCAACGCCCGCACGCGCGCTACGAAGCGCGCGGTCTCGAAGCGCAGCTTGTCGGCGTCGACCAGCACGCCAGGCGCCAACGCGCCGAGCGCCAGGCGCACGCGCATCTTCTGCGCGATGGGCCACGCCTGGCGCGGCACGAAGACGAGCCGTCGATCCGAAGCCCAACGCCAGCGCCCGGCGAGCGGCGGCTCGAGCGCGATGCCCTGCTGCACCACTTTGCCGACCTTGGCCAGCGGCGCAGCCGACGTGCCGAAGGTCACCCACAGCGGGCGCGGCGCGCCGCCACGCGACCAATCGGGCGCACCGGGGCCGTCGATCTTCACCACCACCTGGCGCGGCGCCGGAGCTGGCGGCTTGCCGTGCCGCAGCAGCCAGTGCGTGCCGAGCACCAAGGACACCACCAGCGTCAGCGTGGCCAGCGTCGTCAGTGGGTTGCGGTTGAGCGCCGCCCGCACGGCGACCACGCGCCGATCGGCGCGCTCCATCCAGGCTGGCCGCTCCCAGCGAAGCCGCCCGAAGACGCGCCTCCACGCGCGCCGCACGCGCAGCCAGGCGCGCAGGGCGCGGCGCGACAGAAGGCGGCGACGGCGGCGGGCTCTCTCGGCGTTGTCGTCCACGGGCTCTCCTTGCGATGCGGCGATGGGGGGTGTGCCGCGTGTAGAGCAAGGTGAGTGCCACCCGCGAGATGCCCGCAGAACGGCGCCATCGCCCGATCCGAGCGCCATCGACGCTGCTCGCGTCAGCGCTGCCACGCCCCGTTGTGGCAGGGCCGCCGCGGCCGGGCGCGAGATCGGCGAAAGCGCGCGCGGCGAGGGCCGTGGCCTGGCGCTTGCACCGCGCTGGCGCAGGAGGTGTTCATGCCCCAGCAGCTCAGCTTCGAGGCAGCGAGCCACAGTCACTGGATCGCCACGCTCGCCATCAGCGGCGCCTGGGCTCTGGCGTTTGTGCTCTACCGCCTGCTGCGCTGGCGCCGTCACGGCGCGCCGCGACCCGACCTGGCTCGCGTCGAAGGCGCGCTGCACGCGGTCGAGCACGGTGCGCTCGTCGTCGAGACCGACGCGGGCATACGCTGGCGCCTCGTCGGCGGATGGGACCGCCAGCGTCTGCCGACGCCCATCGGCTCGCGCCTGGTGGCGCACGGCAGCGAGATCGACGAGCGCAGCTACCGAGCCACCGACCGCACCCTACAGCTCGCGCGCGTACGGCGCGCCTGGCCGGCCCTGCGCGCGCTCGAGCTGCCAACGGCCTTGGTGTGCCTGGTGCACCTCGTCACGGCCGCCGTGCTGCTCGGCGCCGCCGTGATCTAGCGGCTAAGCGTGTCCCTGCCTGAGCCGCAAGATCCAGTCGCCGAACGCGCGAAGCGCGCCATGTCCACCGCGCGCGTCTGCGACGTACATCGCGGCTTCTTTCACCGCGGGCAGCGCGTCCTGTGGCGCCCCGGTCAGCCCCTGCCCAGCCTCGATGGCCCTCATGATCCCCAGGTCGTTGACGTCGTCACCGATGTAGGCGAGCTCTGCCGCCTCGCATCCGGCGTCGGCGCAGATGCGCTCGAGCAGCGCCTGCTTGTCATTGACCCCCAGATACAGCTTCGTGATGCGCAGCTTCTCAGCGCGGCGCGCCACGGTGCCGCTCTTCTCGCCCGTCACGATGCCCGTTTCCACTCCCGCGTCGCGCAACAGCTCGATGCCCTTGCCGTCGCGGATCGAGAAGCGCTTCAGCTCCTCACCTTGCGCCGAGTAGTACACTCCGGTATCGGTGAGCACGCCGTCGCAGTCGGTGAGCAAAAGCCGCACGCGCGCCGCGCGCGCCGCCAGCTCAGCCCTCGTCAGAGCTACCATGTGGTCAACCTCCGTTGGCCGTAGATTAGCGCTGCGGGGCTGCTACTTCTTCGCTTCTTTCCCCCTCGGCGTGCCGCCGGAGAGCTGCCCCGGGCGCTCGAAGATGCCGAAGCTGGGCACTGAGGATCGATACTCGCGCAGCGACTTGCGCAGGTCGACGATGCCGATGATCTCCGTGCGCCGACCAGCCTCGACGTTGATCGCGAGCTGGCTGAGCGCGCCGAGCATGATACGGAAGCCGAGGCTGGCGCTGCTGGCGTCGCTCGGGAGACCGTAGCGCTCGCGGTCGACGGCGCGGCCGAGGCTGGCGAAGAGCTGGTCTGGCCTGAACGTGCCATGCTCGTCGAGCACCGCCACCGCGAGGAAACGGCCGTCCGAGCCGGCCTCGACGGTGACCGGACGCAGCGTCGCCTCTTCGAGCTTGGCGGTGTCGGCGTCGTGGTAGAGCGCGTTGACGATCATCTCGTCGACGGCCGAGATCAGAAGATCCGTGATGCGCGGGTGGCAGCAGACCTCCTTGGCCAGCGCACGGATGCCATCGAGCACGCGGTCTTTGCTCGGCGCGCCGTCCACCGGCCAGCTCAGCGGCTCGCTGCCCCACGAGAGGTACTTGCGCAGGCCGAAGTACTCGCCGAGCACGAGCTTGTTGAGGGTCGCGAAGAGCGCCTCCTCCGAGCTGGCGTCGTAGCCGACGAAGTGCTCGATGCGGCTGCGGCGCGCCTGCTCGAGAGCGGCGCTGCGATCGGCGTGCTCGTTGACCAGCACGACCCGTCCGCCGCGCTCGGTGGTCTCGCGCACGAGGTCGAATCCTCGCGAGGCGAGCAGCGACTCGCCGATGACAACCACGTCGTATTCGTGATGCTCGATGGCCTCGAGCGCGTCCTCGATGCTGTAGAAGTCGGCGCTGTAGCGCGCCGCGGTGAGCACGCGCCGCGCCATGCTGTTGGTGCGCGCGTGCTCGGCCACGACCAGCGCTCGCGGCAGTCGCTCCCCGGGCGCGCGATGCGCCTCGCCGCGCGCGACGATGCCCGACAGCTCCTCGCCGCGGATAAAGCGCAGGCCCGCGTGGCGCTCGCCTTCGGCGCCAGCGTCGCGCTGCACGTCGCGCGTCCAGACCACCTGCGAGAGCACCGGCCGATCGCTGCCCTCGAGGAACACCAGACCGAACGAGTGGCGGCGCAGCAGTTGTCCGGTGGAGCGGATCGCGATGCCACCGGCGGAGATGTCGCTCGACTGCGCCTCGAGCGCGCGGCCGCCGAAGTCGGCGAGCTCGAGGTAGCGCACACCGATGGTCGAGCCCACGCGCGGCGAGCGGCGCTTTTCGGGTCGCTCGATGCTGCCCGCGATCGACTCGACGCCGCTGCGATGCGCCAAGCAGATGCGCCCGCGACCGCCGCGCTTGGCCACCGCGAGCGCCTGCTCGGCGAGGTCCGCCAGCTCCTCGGCGAAGCGCACGCGGCTGAGCGGAATGCCGGCGACGCCGGTGGAGAGCGAGAGCGAGATCGACGCGACCGCCGCCGACGCCGAGCCCCCTGCGGTCGCCTGCACGTCGCGCACGGGCACCTCGAGCGGCCGCGCGCGCAGCATCTGCGTGAAACGCTCGAGCACCAGCACCGCCTCGCCAGGGCCCGTCTCGGGCAGCAGCACCATCAGCTGGTCGCCGCCATAGCGGATCACGTGATCGGTGTCGCGCACCGACTGGCGCAACAGCGTAGCGAGCCGTCGCAGCACCGCGTCGCCCACGGTGTAGCCGCGCGTCTCGTTGATCTCGCCCATACGATCGACGTCGAGCAGCGCCACCGTCAGCGGGTGGCCGTAGCGGCGCGCGCGCCGCCACTCGACGGTCAGCGTGCGGCTCATGAAGCGCCGGTTGGCCACACCGGTGAGCTCGTCGATGTGCGAGTTGCGCTCGGCGACGCGCATGGCGTCGGCGTAGCGGATGCTGGTGGCCAGCTGCAGCATCACCACGCGCAGCGCGAGGCGCTGCTCGGTGGAGAGCGCGGCGTCGTCGAGCAGCAGACCGACGCAGCCGACGAGGTCGCCGGAGTGCACCAGCGGACAGGTCAGCACCGTGTCATCGTTGGCCTCGAGCTCGACTGGCGCAGCAGAAGCCTGCCCCTCGAACACGATCGGCGGCGAGTCGACGAAGACGAGGTCTTCTGGGGCGAGACCTTCACGCGCCAGCGGCGAGACCGCGTCGCAGACGCGACGCGCCATCTCGAGGCGCACCTCGTGATCGACCGCGCAGGTCTGGAAGATGTAGAGCTTGGCGCCGCCCGGCACGACGAGCACTTGGATCGCGCGCAGCGGCAGCATCTTGGCCAAACGCAGCGCCAGCTCGCGCAGCAGCGCCTCGACGCTGCCGCGGTTGGTCAGCGCACCGCACAACCGGTGCGCGACGCCGAGCGGCGTGTCTGGCGCGGGCGCTTCGTCGGCGACCACGTCGGCGAGCGATTGCCTCAGCAGCGCAGCCACGTGACGCGGCGGATCGGCGCGCGCCACCAGGTGGTCGATCAGCCCGACAGACCACAGCTTGCGCCCCAAGCGAAGTCGCGGACGCTCGCGCGGATAGGCCACCACTAGGCGGCAGGTCTTGCTGCCGCTGGCCTCGCGCAGTCGCACCAAGTTCTGCTGGCTCTGCGGCCACAGCGCCTCGAACGCGACGAGCGCCACGCGCGCCTTGCCCTCGGCAACAACCGCGATGAGCTCGTCGAGAGAGCGCACCTCGAGCGTGTCGAGATCCGCGGTGACGACCGCGTCGACGAGCTGTCGCCCGCCGCCGCCGATATCGAGCACGGCCACGGCGCGACGAGGATCGCGCGTCTCGCCGCCCATCGTCATTCGCGCGCGAAGGTGAAGTACGAGTCGAGCTCGTCGAACTCGAGCTGCGCGTCATCACTGTCGCAGCGCCGTGCCGGCGCCGAACACCCAGCGGCACGCACCTCGTCGACCTCGATCTCGAGCATCTTGTTGTCCCCGCACGCGGGGCAGAAGTACGGCACCAGACAGGAGCGCACCTGGGCGTCGGCGAAGAAGTTGGCCACGCTGTTGGCTTGATTGATCACGACGTAAGAGGCGCGCACCACGCGCACGTCGCGCCCCTTGCAGAGCGCCTCGAGCGCCGGAATCCAGCGCATGACACCGATGGAGTTGATGCGCGAGATGCCGGCGAGGTCGAGCTCGATGGGCTCCGACTCGGCGAGACCGCCGAGGGCCTCATCCAGCTCGCAGCGCTCGTCGATGGCGCCGCTGAGAATCACCCGGGTCGGCTGGCTCTGCGCCCCCGGCTGCACCTGTGCCTGTAGCGATCCCAAGCTGTCCTCCAGTGCCCTAGAGGACTATGGTCGCTCGGATCGGGGTTCGAGGCCTAGTACTTGATTCCGGCTTTGCCACCCGCGGCGCGGAAGGCGTCGATGAGCTTGTCGTCGAAGGCACGCTTGGGCTTCGCGCGGCGGCTGCGCCTGATGTATGCGTCGCGCTTCTTGGCGAGGCGCAGGATCTCGCTCTGGATGCGCTGGCGCTTCGCTCGCACCTTCTCGACGTAGTGGGCGCGCGCGGAGGGTTTCATCGCCTGCAGCGCCGGCGGCAGCTCGGTCTTCTTGAAGCTGGAGAGCTTGCGGCCGCGCGCCATCTGCGTGAGCAGGTCTTTGCTGTCGACGCGACCGCTGCGGGCGCGGTACGTCGCGCTCTCGGCGCCGCCCCACGTGTCGAGGCTCGCGTTGGCCTTCGCGCGAGCGGCCGCGGCGTGGCGGGCGCTGCTGGAGCCCGCGACTACCAGCGTCTTGGTCAGCTCCGCGTTGAGCTTGGCGAGGCGCTTGTCGAGCGGCGTGCGCACGGCGTACATACCGCCGTCTTGGCGAATGCTGGCGTACATGCCGCCGGCGATGCGCGCGATGCGGCGCCACGCCACGGCCGTGCTGGTCATGCTGCCGCAGCGCACCGCGTTGATCACGATGCCGCGCGTCTTGGCGGCCGACGCGAGGGTGCGCGAGTAGAGTCCTTGCCGACCCTCGTGCGGCGGCGCGTCGCCAACCAGGAAGATCATGCGCAGCACGTTCTGTCCCTGGCGCCACTTCATCTTGTAGATCGCATCGGCGAGGGCGCGGTTGACGTGCTCGGGCGTGTCGCCGCCGCCAGCGGCGCGGAACCCGCGCAGATGGCGCTGCACGTCGTCGATGTCCTCGGTGAGCTGGTAGCGGCGCGTGACGTAGGCGTCGCCGATGTCGCGATAGCCGATGAGACCGATGCGAACGTGTGGGCGCGGCTGGCCGCTGAGGATCTTGTTGGCCATCGACCAGATCTTGCGCTTCGCGCCGGAGATCAGCCCGGCCATGCTGCCGGTGGTGTCGAGCGCGAAGACGACGTCGACCTTGGGCGGCTCGACCTGCTTCGGCTTGGGCGGATCGACCTTCTTGACGACGGGCGGCGTGGGCTTGGGCGGCGGCGTGGGCGTGTTGTGCTGCACCACCGGCGGAATGTTGCGCTGGGGTGTGGGCTTGGCGATGTGCGGGGGCTGAGGCAGCGACTGGCCGCCGCCCCGCGCCGCGAGCGCCGCCGCTACGGCGGCGATGACTCCCGCGCAGGAGAGCAAAGCAATGGTGATCGTGCGTCTTTTCCTGGTGGGCATCCGGGGCCTCCGCCGCGTTGTGCTGAGTGGATGCCCGGACTAAACGCACGACCGCCCATCGCGGTCTATCCGATCGCGGTTTAAACGATCGCGGCTAGTGGAACAGGAAGAACTGGCCGGTGCTGCTGTGGGTTGGATCGAGCACGATGACGTCGGCGTAGCCATCCTTGTCGACGTCCTTGGAGACGTAGAGCGCCACGCCGTAGGCCGTGACCGGGTTGGCGCGCGGCAGGTAGCGGTAGAACGCCGCGGCGGTCATCAGGTTGGTCAGCGCCCCCGACTTGCCATTGAACTGGTAGACGACGCCGGCGCCGGTGGTGCCTTGGTCCGCTGCCGCCACGACCAGGTCCTGGTAGCCGCCATTGCTGCTGGGGTCCTTGTCGAGGTTGCTCGATTGGAGATCGAGCGGGCACGCGAGCGCGATACCGAGCTTGTCGCCAGCCGCGCCCGTGACGTTGTTGTCCACCGTGGCCGCGGCGCCGGCGACGTTGGTCGGCGCCGTGGCGCCGCTGCCGTAGTTGAAGATGTAGACCGTGCCTGTGTCACTGGCAGTGGTGGTGTCGCTGGCGACAAACTCTGGGATGCCGTCGCCGTTCATGTCGCCGACCACGCCGACCGCGCCGCCGAAGCCGCCGTTGCTGGTGCCGGCCGCGATGGTGTCCACGCGGGCGTTGCTGAGCATCAGCGCCTCGGGCAGCGTGCCAGCGCGCGCACCGCCGCGCACGACCCACACGCGGCCGCGGGTGCTGCCGCTGTCCATGTAGCCGCCGGCGCCGACGACCACGTCGCCGAAGGCGTCGTTGTCGAGCGTGCCAGCGCCGCAAGCCGACATACCGAAGCCCTCGGAGGCCTTGCCACCCTGCACGCGCACGCCCACGTCGTCGGGGAGCACGCGCGCCACCGGCGTCTGCGTCGAGAACGGCACCATCATCGGGATCGACTGGTCGCCGTAGATCACGAGCATCTCGGCGGAGTCGGCGGAGCCGGTGTCGTGCCAGGTGACGACCAGCTCACTGCGCCCGTCGTTGTCGAAGTCGCCGCCGTGCGCGATGTTGACCAGCCGCTCGCCCGCGCCCGCGCTGCCGCCGAGCGCCCAGTAGGCCTCGGCGCCGTCGCCTTGACCCACGTCCGTGCGATCGTTGAAGCCGGTGTTGCCGAGATAGAGGTAGACGCGCGCCTGGTTGGTGCCGCCGTAGTCAGCGAGCACGGCGAGGTCGGCGCAGGCCGGCGTCGTGCCGCCATCGAAGTTCTTCAGCGCCGCGAGCTTGGCGCCGAAGTGCCCGCCGGCGATGCTGCCGCCGATGCGCTTTTCGGGGTTGGCGAGCACGCCGTTGGGGTTGCCCAGGTAGATACGCACCTCGCCGACGTTGCTGTTGGCGCTCGGGCGGCCAACAGCGATGTCGTCGTGACCATCGCAGTTGAAGTCGCCGACGGCCACCGAGGCAGCGTTGGCGCGCGGCGCGATGGAGACGTCGAGGGCCACGGCGTTAGGCGGCGTCGCGGTGGGACTGAGGTTGCCCACCCAGTCGGAGAGACGCACGCCGAAGTAGTAGTTGTTGGCGAGGCCGAGGCCAGGGACGGTGGCGCACTGCGTTTGGCCCTCGGGCTTGGCCGAGACCGTCATGCCGACGGTTGCGTTGGCCCAGTTGGCGTTGGTGATCGGACCGGCGGTGCTGTAGCGGACCTCGTACTCCTTGATGCCCACGGCTGTGCCGGCCGGCAGATCGGCGACCGTCGTCCAGCAGCACTCGATGTCGCCCGCGCGACCGTCGCTGATGGCGCAGGCCGGCGGCTGGATCGTGCCCGGCGCTTCGATGTCGACCTGCAGCAGGAGCCCGTATTGGCCGGTGTTGCCGCTGCCCTTCTCGATGCACAGCACCTTCAGGTCGCGCTGCAGCTTGGCGGGGCTGGGGTTGCCGAAGTCGAAGTCGGCGATGGTGACCTTGCCGGCCGTCGGAGTCTCCGTCCGCACCTTGGTGCCGTCGAGGTAGAACTCCACCGAGTTGACCAGCTGTCCCGTGGTGACCTCCACGCCGGTCTGCAGACCGGCCGTGGCGCTCGACACGTCGTGTGCCGCGCCGAGGCCGTTCTTGCCGCCGAAGATGACCGGGCCACCGGCCGTGGTGAACGTGAGGTTGCACTGTGGAATGCTGGTGCTGACCGTGAACGTCGACGTGCACATCGCCTCGACGTTGCCGACCTTGACGGTGGCCTTGAGCGTCACCGTCCCCGGCTGCAGCGTCGTGTCGACGAAGCTCGCGTCACCGTTGTTGTCGACGTTCTGGCTGCCGACCGCCGCGCCGCCCACGACCTCGAGCGCCACGCTGCCGCTCTCGGCGCGCTTGGTCTTGACCACCACGGTGTACTGGAAGCCCGCGTCCGTCGACGAGTCGTCGTTCTGGCTAAGCGCGGCGCCGCTGCCGGGGTCGGCGAAGAAGCACTCGGGGCCCGGCTTGACGCTGAAGGTCTCGGAGTCCGACGAGCAAGCGCCCGACGGCGTCGAGGCGGTGATCAGCACGTTGGTGAGGTCGTTGGAGACGGTGATCTTGCTGAAGGTCGCCTTGCCGCCCTTGGCTTTCACCGAAGGATTGGGCGAGAGGTTGCTGACGCTCAGCTCGACGTCCTCGTCGTCTTTGAGGTTGGCGCCGCTGACCTCGACGTCGATCTGGATGCCGGGAGCCGCCGTGTCCTGATCGTCGGTGGCCGAGATCTCGGTCACCTGACCCACGTCGCGCCCGTTGATGGTCGTGACCGTCAGCGTGCACGGGCCGGCCATGTCACCGCCGTCGGGCGGCGGGCCAGCCTCGGTGTCCTTCTTCATGTCGGCGTCCGCGGCCGGCGTGCTGTCGCCGCAGCCTGGGACGATGATCAGTGCAAGCGCCAACGCCGCAAATACGGCCCAAGACCTAGCTTTCATCAGATCGCCTCCGATATTTTCCGCATCTAAGACGAGAGGGGACGAGGATACTCCACCCGCCGGGTGGCGCACGGTGAAGCACCTCACATCCTCGGGAGCGTCGTGTCGCACGGACTGTCGCGCAGAATTCGATATTTTCCAAGCTATGAAAACTCGCGAACCGTAACGTACGTCACGTTTGAAGGGCCGGCATAGATATAATGGCGAACGTCGGGCCCGCATTCCAGCCGCACAGCGAGCCCGCGCGATCACGATAGATTATGTCCGGACGACGCCTCGCCACGCTCCTTCTCGGCATCGTCGCCGCCGCCGTCGGCCTGCTGCTGGCGCTCGAGCAGGCGCTGCCAGCGCTCGTCTCCGCGCCGCGCCCAGCGACGGCGCCGCTGTGGGTCTTTATCGCGCCCTTCACCGCCGCTGCTGCCGCGGCGCTCGTGACGCTGCGCGTGCATGCCGCGGTGCGACAAGACAGCAGTGATCTCTCGTCGCTCGGCGACCTGTCGAGCTGGCAGACCCTGGCCTTCGCCGGCGGCGCGCTGCTGGTGGTGCTCATCGGCGCCAGCGTCGGAGACAGCGAGCTGACGCGCGCGCGCCCGCTGACAACGCCGCTCGGCGCCGCCGGGCTGAGCGTCGCCATGGCGCTGGTGCTGCGCACGCTCGTCCACCCGTCGCTCGTCGCCGAGGCGATGACGCTGGCCGCCGCGCGCGACGAAGCGCAGCGCCACGACCCCCGACGAGGCGAGCGCAAAGTGGCGCTGTCGTTGCGCTCGGCGCTGACCGTGCTGGCGATGCTGACCGGCGCGCTGTCAGCCTCGATGGCAGCGGTGCACGTCTATTCGCGCGCGCTTGCACGCGAGGAGCACCGCGCCGCCCAGCACCTGGCGCTCGTCACCCGCGCCAGCCAGCTGCAGCTCGCGGGACTGAGCGACGCACAGCTCGCGCGCTGGGCGCGCACCTTTCCGGCCAGCAGTCGCGCCGCGCCGCTGGTGCTCGGCGCCGACGGTCGGATCGTCGCGCGCTCGCGCGGCGCCGCCGACCCCGGCGAAAAGGTCGAGCGCATCGCCCGTGGGCGCTGCCGCGTCGGCACCCGCACGGCGCGTTGCGCGCGCGCGCCGCTGTCGGGCGGCCGCACGCTGCTCGTCGTACAGCGCGAAGACGCGGCACGCGACGCGCTCGATGTCGCGCCAACCCTCGCGCTGGTGAGCTTCGGCGTGTTGATCTTCGCGGCGTTCATCGGCTGGCGGGTTGGCAGCGAGGCCTCGCGCGACATCTCCTCGCTCGCCGCGCAGCTGCGCGCCATGTCACGCCGCGAGGACCTCGACCTGCACCAGGCGGTGGTCGTCAGCTCGATCGACGCCGTCGGCGAGCTCACCGCGGCGGTCGGGCGATTGCGTCATCGCCTCGACCACGAGCTGCGCGCCGAAGCGGAGGCAGTGCGCCGCACGCGCGAGGCCGAAGCGCAGAAGACGCAGTTCATCGCCGACGTCAGCCACGAGCTGCGCACGCCGCTCAACACGCTCTGCGGCTATTCGCAGCTGCTGCTCGCCGGCATCGAGGGCGAGCTCAGCGAGTCGCAGACCGAGGACGTGCGCGTCATCGAGAGCGCAGGCAAGCAGCTTCTGGGGCTGGTCAACGACGTGCTCGACATGTCGGTGATCGACAGCGGCCGGCTGGTGCTCAACGTGATGCGCTTCGACGTCGCCGAGCTTTGCCGCGCGCTGGTCACCGAGAAGCGCGCCGTAGTACGTCGCAGCGGGCGCCCCATCGCGCTCGCTGCAGACCTCGACCCCGAAGAGCTCGTCGTCGACAGCGACCCGCGGCGCCTGCGTCAAGTGCTGCAGAACCTGCTCAGCAACGCGCTCAAGTTCACCGATGAAGGCAGCGTCACGCTCAGTCTGCGCGTGGACGAGCGCGGCGACGTGATCACCACCGTCACGGACACGGGCATCGGCATCGCGCCCGACGAGCTCGAGCGCGTCTTCGAGCAGTATCGCCAGTCGGGCTCGGCGCGCCGCCGACAACAAGGCAGCGGCCTCGGCCTCGCCATCTGCCGTCGCCTGGCGCGCGCGCTCGGCGGCGACATCGACGCCGAGAGCGAGCTCGGCAAAGGCAGCCGCTTCATGGTGCGCATCCCGCGCAGCATTGCCACCTCGCGCACGGGCACTACGGCCGTGGTGGTGGCGCCACCGCCCGCGTCGGGCGAGATCGATCAGCGCGCCGGCGCGCGCGACGATCAAGCCGCCGTCGCAGCGGAGGAGCCGCGATGAAAGCCTCGCGCCTGCATCTCGCTGTCGGTCGGCTGCGAACGCGCGTGGTCCTCGCGGCCGGCGCGCTGATGGCGGTCGTCGCCGCGCTGTGCTGGGCGATCGACCGCTACGGCTTGGCGCTCTCGCCGCGCGACACGTCGCTGCAGCTGTGGGCGCTGCTGCTCTTCGCGACGATCTGGCTCGTGCCGATGGCGCTCTACTCGCGCTCGGCGCTCGGCGCCGTCGGCGAGCTGCTCAAGCGGCTGCGTTCCGCCGCCGATGACGCCGCCGACGACGCCGACGACGCCGACGACGATGCCGGCGATCGTGACGCACGCCCCGACGACGACCACGACGAGACCGGCGCGCTCGAGGCGCATGACGAGGAGACGCAGCTGCTCGAGACGGCACGCGAAGCGGCGCTGCGCTTCCCCACCGGCTTCGTGCTGCTCGGCCTGAGCCTCTTCGCGGCGATGCTGCCGGTCAAGCTGCTCGTCGACATCGTCTACTTCGAGCTGCCGACGCAGCTCGCCCTGGCCCTGCTGGCGCGTCTCACCGCCTTCGGCCTCGCCTGCGCGGTGGTCTTCTACATGCTGCTGCGCGTATGGACGCGCCCGCTGCTGGCGCACCTGCCGCGTGAAGCGGTGCCCAAGGGCATCGCCGTTAGCGTGCGCGCGCGCGTGGTCTTCGCGCTGGTGGCGCTGTCGCTGATCGCGAGCGTGCCGACGATGATGCTCGGCAGCGCCACCACGGCGGCGTCCGTGGGCGGCGCCGGGCGCGACGAGCCTGACGATCCCGCGCTGCGCTCGGCCGCCGGCGATCGCCAGCGCCTCGCGCGCGTGCTGGCTCACGGCGCCGCCTTCGCGGGCCCCGACGCGCTGCGCGAGCAGGTCGCCGCGCTCAAGGCGCCGCTGCACGTGTTCTTCAGCCGCCGGCCGGGAAAGGGCGGCATCGCCCTTCCCTCCGACCCGCACGGCGCCGTCTACCTGCGCGTCGAGCGCGGCGACCGCACAGATTCCGAAGGGCCGCCGCGCGAGATGGCGGTGCTGTTGCTGCTCGTCGCGCTGCTCGTCGGGCTGGCGGCCTACCTGGCAAGCGACATCGGCTGGACGCTCGAGCGAGACGTGCAATACATCAGCGCCTCGGTCAGCGCGCTGGCCGACGAGGCGGCGACCGCAGGCGCCGAGCCGGCCGACGACGCGGCGCCAGCGACGCCGGATGCCAGCGCACCGCTGGCCCCTGCCTCGCTGCAGTTCGCCGAGCTTCGCGAGCTCGCCGGCGCAGTCAACCACCTGCTCGAGCGCATGGCCGAGATGCATGTCGCGCACTACGTCGCCGTGGAGAAGACGCTCGAGGCTGACCAGCTGCGCACGCAGTTTCTGGCCAACATGAGCCACGACCTGCGCAGCCCGCTCAACTCGATCCTCGGTTTCACCGAGCTGTTGCTCACTGGGCACGACGGCGACCTCGCCGACGCGCAGCGCGAGACGCTGCTGACCATGCAAAATGCCGGACGCCATCTGCTGCGACTGATCGACTCCGTGCTCGATGCCGCCAAGCTCGAGGCTGGCCGCTACGTCATCCACCGCGAGCCCGTGCCAGCGACCACGCTCCTCAACAAAGCGCTCGAGCTGGCCGAGGCGGCCGCTGACCGCAGCGCCGCCAAGGTGTCGAGCGAGCTGCAGGCCGGCATGCCGGTGCTCGAGGTCGACGCGCGGCGACTGGCCGAAGCCATCGCCCGCGTGGTGGTCTATTGCCGCGCCGGCTGCGCCTCCGACGGCCACGTCGCGCTGCGCTTGGGCGTCAAACGGCCAACCCGCAGCGGCAGCGGCAGCCGCGACGACACGAGCCACGGCACAAACGGCAGCGACGAGGAGCGCCGCGAGCTGCCGCGACTGTGGTTCGAAGTGACCGACACGTCGCGCGACTCGGTGCCTGCCGAGGCCGCCGAGGAGCTGTTCGTCGGCTTTCGCCGGCGCAAGGGACGGCGCGGCCTGGGGCTCGATCTGCCGCTGGCCCGCGCCGTGGTCGAGCGCCACGGTGGCAGCCTGACGCTGCAGCCGCGCGAGGACGCCGAGGGCAACCGTTTCTATGCCGAGCTGCCGCTCGAGCAGCGCCGCGCCATCGGCCGCTTGAGGCCCGTGCAAGTGTGATCCACGCGCCCGACGGTGATAAGCTGAGGTGATCGTTGGCCGAGGCGCCCAGCGCCCGGCCACTCGGAGGTCCGCCATCCCGCAGCCCCAGCCGCAGCTTCAGCCGGACGAGGTCGTCGCGCGCATCGAGGCAGCCGTCGGGCGCGTCATCCGCGGCAAGAACGAGGTCGTGCGGCTGCTGCTCACCGCCCTCTTCGCCCGCGGCCACGTGCTGATCGAAGACGTGCCGGGCGTCGGCAAGACCACGCTCGCGCGCACCATCGCCGCGGCGGTGGGCGGCACCTTCCGCCGCGTGCAGTTCACGTCGGACCTTCTGCCCTCCGACATCCTCGGCGTCAGCGTCTACAACCAAGCCGACGGCAGCTTCGACTTCAAGAAGGGCCCGATCTTCGCCAACGTGGTGCTCGCCGACGAGATCAACCGCACCTCGCCGCGCACCCAGAGCGCGTTGATGGAGGTGCTCAACGAGGGCCACGTCACGGTCGACAACGAGACGTACGCGCTCGACGCGCCGTTCATGGTCATCGCCACGCAGAACCCCGCCGAGCACTTCGGCACCTATCCGCTGCCCGAGTCGCAGATGGACCGCTTCCTCCTGCGCCTCGTCGTCGGCTACCCGGCGCCACACGAGGAGCGGCGCGTGATCGCCGAGCGTGGCGGCTTCGATCCCGTCACCAGCGTCGAGTCGGTGGTCGACCACGTCGAGATCCGCGCCACGCAGAAGATGGTCGACAGCGTGCGCGTCGACGCGGCCCTGCTCGACTACATGATGGCCGTCATCGCCGAGACGCGGCGCTCGCCGTTTCTGGCGCTCGGCGTCAGCACGCGCGGCGGCATCGCCTGGTACCGCGCGGCGCAGGCCTACGCGCTGGTCAACGGCCGCGACTACTGCGTGCCCGACGACTTCAAGAAGCTGGCGCGCCCCTGCCTGGCGCATCGCGTGGTCCTGATGGGCCACCACGACTCTCTGACCCAGAGCCGCGAAGAAGCCGAGCGCGCGCTCGCCGAGGTGCTCGAGCGCGTCGCGATCCCGCTCTGACCGATGGCCGCCACCACGAGCAGCAAGGCGAACAGCAAGCACAAGAAGAAGGCGCGTACGATGAGCCGCCGCGGCCGGCGGCTGCGCTTCACGCGCGAGGGCAAGTACTTCGTCGCGCTGACGCTCGCCATCGGCTTCGCCGCCGTCAACACCGGCAACAACCTGCTCTATCTGGTGCTCGGCATGCTGCTGACGCTGATCGTCGGCAGCGGCGTGCTCTCCGAGGTGGCGCTTTACAAGCTCGAGGTCTCGCGGCAGGTGCCAGAGCGTATCTTCTGCGGCCAGCCCGTGCTGATCGGCATCGCGCTGACCAACAACAAGAAGCGCCAGGCGTCGTTTTCGATCGAAGTCGAAGACATGCAGCTTCACGAGCCGCTCGACAAGAAGTGCTACTTCCTCAAGGTGCCCGCCGCGCGCACGCAGCAGACGTCCTATCGGCACGCCTTCACGCGACGCGGACGCTACGTGCTGACCGGCTTTCAGATCAGCACCAAGTTCCCGTTCGCGCTCTTTCGTAAGTCGCGCCAGCAGCGCGCCGACACCGAGGTGTTGGTCTATCCGGCGGTCTACCCGATCACGCCGCCGGCGGGCCGCGGTCTCGGCATCGGCGAGCGGCGCTCGCTGCGGCTCGGCCGTCGCGGGGAGTTCGTCGCGCTGCGCGAGTATCGCGACGGCGACGACCCAGGCGACATCTACTGGCGCAAGAGCGCCCACACCGGCCGCCCCGTAGTACGTCAGAACGAGGACCCGGCGGCGCGCCAGATCGCCATCTTCCTCGACAACTGCCAGCGCGGCGAGATGCTCGCGCCGAGCGACCTCGACCGCCAGGAGGAGGCGGTTAGCCGCGCGGCGTCGCTCGCGGCCTACTACATCGGCGCTGGCTACCTCGTCGCGCTCGTGACGCGCGAGAGCGCGGTCAAAGCCGCGGCCGGCGCCGCCCAGCTCGATCGCATCCTGCGCGCCCTAGCGCTGGTGGAGTTTCCGCGCGACGAGAAGCCCTACGTCACGCCGGCGCACTGGGCTGGCGAGACCGTCTACGTCGGCGTGCGCCCGGCGCCCAACGCCGACGTCGAAGACGGGGCCAAGGCGGCCTAGCGACGATGAGATTCTCGGCGACGCACAAGGCGACGTCCTATCTGATGGTGTTGGCCGCCGTCTTCTCGCTCGTGCTCAGCCCCGACATCTCGATGCTGGCCTCGATCCTCGGGCTCGCCGGCGTGGCGCTGAGCTGGTTCGCCGAGCCCAAGCGGGTCCCGATCCACAAGCTGACGACCATCTGGAACATCGCCACGCTCGGCTTCCTCGGCTATCTCGTGCTGATGGTGCTGCGCGGCGAGTCGGTGATCACCGCCGGCGTGCACTTTCTGCTGTTCGTGCTGATCAACAAGCTCTTCAACCGCCGCTCGAGCAAGGACTACCAGCAGGCCTACGTGGTGAGCTTCTTGATGCTCGTCGCAGCGACGACGCTCAACACCGGCCTCTCCTACGCCGTCTGCTTCGTGCTCTACGTGCTCTTCGCCACGTGGACGCTGATCCTCTTTCATCTGCGGCGCGAGATGGAGGAGAACTACCTGCTCAAGCACACCGGCGGCGACCAGAGCGAGAAGGTCGAGGTCGAGCGCATCCTCAGCTCGCGCCGCATCGTCGGCGGGCGCTTTTTGCTCGGCACCTCGATGCTCTCGCTGGGCATCCTGCTCGGCGCCGTCGTGATCTTCACGTTCTTCCCGCGCATCGGCTTCGGGCTGTTCATCAGCCACTCGCGCTTCGGCACCACGATGGTCGGCTTTCGCGACCGCGTGCAGCTCGGCCACCACGGCACCGTGCGCGACAACCCCAACGTCGTGATGCGCGTGATGGTCGACTCGCCGCGCAAGCTGCCGCCCAAGCTGCTGTGGCGTGGCTCCGCCTTCGACCACTACTCGGCCGGCGAGTGGAGCCACAGCCCCGATCTGAGCGGCCGCACGCAGCGCGTCGATCCCTCGCCGACGGGGCTCTATCGCTTCAACCACGTCCCCGGCGTGCCGCGCGGCGCGAAGGACCGCTGGCTGCGCGAGAACCTGCTGCGGCAGCTGATCTACCTCGAGCCGCTCGACTCGACGCTCGTCTTCGCGGCGGATCGACCGGTGGCCATCGAGGTGCCGCGCCGCCGCGTCAGCGGTCGCCCGATGTTCACGCCGCGCCGCGGCCCACTGGGCGAGATCCGAGGCAAGCGCATGCGCGGCTCGGGCGTGCGCTACGTCGCCTTCTCGCAGATCGTGCCGCCCAGCGCGGCGAAGCTCGCTGCCGCGCCGCCGATCCGCAGCGACCGCTGGCGGCGCTTTCTGCAGCTGCCCACCACCTTGCCCGCGCGCGTGCGAAAGCTCGCCGAGCAGATCACCGCCCGCGCCAAGACCGTCTACGCCAAGGTACGCGCCATTCAGCGCTTCCTGCAGCGGCGCTACCGCTACACGCTCGAGCTGACGCACGACCCCAAGCGCGAGCCAGTGGACGAGTTCTTGTTCACCACGCGCGCGGGCCATTGCGAGTACTTCGCTTCGTCGATGACGCTGATGCTGCGCTCCATCGGTGTGCACGCGCGCAACGTCAACGGCTTCGCCGGCGGCGCGTGGAACGCCTACGGCCGCTACCTGGCGGTCCGCCAGGGCGACGCGCACGCCTGGACCGAGGTGCTGTTTTCCGGCATCGGCTGGGTCGCTTTTGATCCAACACCTTCCGGCGCCGGTCCGCGGCGCAGCGCTGTCACGGGTGTAATGTCGCGGCTGCGACAGATGATCGACGCGCTGCGCCTGCGCTGGTTTCGCTGGGTCATCGAATACGACCTCGGCAAGCAGGTCTCGCTGCTCAAGAGCATCGGGCGCTGGTTTTCGGGCAAGCGCGGCAAAGGCCAGCGCGGCCTCGGGTCGGGCCTGTGGGCGCGCTATCGGCGCACGGTCCTGCTCGGTGGCGGCGCGCTGCTGCTGCTCGTCGCGCTGCTGGTCGCCTGGCGGCGGCGGCGGCGGCGCGCGCGCGACGCCGGAGGCCCCATCGCCGCGCGGCCTTCGGATCATAGCGCCACGGCGCTCTACCAGCGCGCGCTGGCCCTGCTGCGCAAGGTCGGCGTCGAGCGCGCAGCCGACCAGACGCCGCGCGAGCTGGCCGATTCGCTCAGCTCGCACGCCGACGAGGCCGCGCCGAAGCTACCCGCCGACGTCGTTGACAGGGTCACCTCGGCTTACTATCAAGCGCGCTACGCGCCCGACGAGACGGCCGACCTGGGTCGACTCGAGGTGCTCGTGGCGGAGCTCTCGCATGCGATCAGCGAGAGCCAACAACAACAGCAGCGACAACAACAACGCAGCAGCGAGCGAGCTTCCTGATGGGCTACAAAGTTGCCGTCGTCGGCGCCACCGGCGCCGTGGGCCAGCAGATGCTGGCGATCCTCGAGCAGCGACGCTTCGCCGTCGACGAGCTGGTGCCGCTGGCCTCGCCGCGTTCGGCGGGCGCGACGGTGACATTTCGCGGCGAGCAGCACCCCGTGCGCGTGCTCGACGAGCACAGCTTCGAGGGCGTGCAGGTGGCGCTCTTTTCGGCGGGCGGCTCGGTGAGCGAAGCCTTCGCACCGGCGGCCGCGGCGGCTGGCGCCGTGGTGGTCGACAACACGAGCGCGTTTCGCATGGCGCCCGACGTGCCGCTGGTGGTGCCCGAGGTCAACGGCTCGGCGGCGCTGGCTGCCGTCAAGGACGGCGCGCGCCGCATCATCGCCAACCCCAACTGCTCGACGATCCAGATGGTGGTCGCGCTGGCGCCGATCCACCGCGCCGTGGGCGTCGAGCGCGTGATCGTCTCGACCTATCAGTCCGTCTCCGGTGCGGGCGCCAAAGCCATCGCCGAGCTCGCCGATCAGATGAAGCACTGGGCCGCCGATCCGACGGCGCCGCTGCCCGAGCCGAAGAAGTTTCCGCACCCGATGCTGTTCGAGTGCCTGCCGCAGATCGGCGACTTTCTCGCCGAAGACGAAGGCGACAGCACCGAAGAGCGCAAGATGATCAACGAGACGCGCAAGATCTTCGACGTGCCGACCATGCGCGTGAGCGCGACGACCGTGCGCGTGCCCGTGATGAGCTGTCACTGCGAGTCGGTCAACGTCGAGACGCGCACGCGCATCGACCCCGACGAGGCGCGTGCGCTGCTGCGCGCAGCCGACGGCGTGGAGGTCATCGACGACGCGCCCAACGCGGCCTATCCGCTGGCGCGCCGCGCCGCGGGACAGGACGCCGTCTACGTCGGACGCATCCGGCGCGACCCGTCGCACGACAGCGCGCTCAACATGTGGATCGTCTCGGACAACCTGCGCAAGGGCGCCGCGCTCAACGCGATTCAGATCGCGGAGCTTCTGCACGAAGCGGGCGCGCTCTAGAGCGTCCGCTGGCGACGTGCCGCGGGCAGCCGTGCCGCACCAGCCACTCGACCCGATCGGCGTCGGTCGCCTGCGCGACGTAGTCGTCCATCGGCAGCTTGCGTTCGAGGCAGTAGCCCAGCGGGTCGAAGGCCAGCTTCTGCTCGGCTAGCCGCGGCGCGTTGTAGGCGCCCATGTTGGTGGGGTTGGCGTCGGCGACGAGCACGCCGAGCGCGGCGCGCTGGCGAGGCTGGTTCGGGCGACAGCCCGAGTGCGCGAGCATCGCGTCGACGCACATCCCCCAGCGGTCCTTCTCCCAGCGGGCCAACGTGTTGACCGGCGAGCGATTGCAGCCGGCCAACAGGGCGAGCAGCGAGACGAGAGCGATTGACGAGACCACGACACGAACCTTCATCACGATTCCTCCGATAGCTTCGGCCCTAGAGCACGAGCCGGGCCAACGCCGAGCGACGAGCCAACGCGCCGTAATGCGGCGGGCGCGGCTCGAGCTCGAGCGCGGAGGTTGTGCATCGCGCTGCACGCGACGATCAGAGCCTGCGCAACACACTGCGCTTCCTCGCGATATCGCAGCTCGTGGGACGCCGGTTGCGCAACTGGATGCGCGATCTGTACAGGTTGCGCAACTGCCTGCACATCGAGCGTCGCACAAAGCGCTTGAATTGCAGAGCGTCGCACGTCGTGCGCATTTCGGCTCGGTTCGTGCAAAGCGTTCGTGCACTATGAGACGAGGGCTGGCGAGCTGGACGAGGACGACGGCGGACGCGATGGGTTGGACGACATGGGGTTGGACGACATGGGGTTGGACGACATGGGGTTGGACGACTTGGAGGCGAGGTGCGCTCGCGGCGCCGCTGCTGGCGCTGGTTGGCTGCGCTGCAGCGGAGTCACACGAGGCCCCTCCGCTGGCCTCGCGCATCCCGCACGAGCAGCTGGCGACCCGCGAAGACCCCATCGAGCCGATCCCGCGCGGCTCGTCGCTCGACCCGCGTAGGGTTGCCCTCGGCCGGCAGCTGTTCGCCGACAAGCGCCTCTCCGGCGACGGCAAGAAGGCCTGCACCACCTGTCACGATCTCGCCCGCGGCGGCGTGGTGCCGGGTGAGGCGCGCTCGACGCACCCGCGCGCGGCGCCGGGCCCCTACAACGTGCCCACCGTCTTCAACGTCGCCTTCGACTTTCGCTACAACTGGGACGGCAAGTACAAGACGCTGGAAGAGCACCTCAGCGCGCCGCTGATGAGCCCCGTGGTGATGAACGGCGGCGGCTGGAAGGCCGTCGTCGCGCGCCTCGAGCGCGCCTACGCGAGCGCGTTTTTCGCGGCCGGCTATCGAGACGGTGTGACCCGCCATGGCATCGAGTCGGCGATCGCGATCTACCAGCGCTCGCTGACGACACCCGACGCCAAGTTCGACCGCTATCTGCGCGGCGAAACGCAGCTCTCCGACCGAGAGCGCGCCGGCTACGAGATCTTCAAGAACGTCGGCTGCATCACCTGCCATCAGGGCATCAACGTCGGCGGCAACCTGTTTCAACGCTTCGGCGTGATGGCCGACGCGCTCGACGGCCGCCAGCCGACGCGCCTCGACATGGGGCGCTTCCTGGTCACCGGCAAACAACGCGACATGCGCGTCTTTCGCGTGCCGAGCCTGCGCAACGTCGCGCTCACGGCGCCCTACTTTCACGACGGCTCGGCCGCCACGCTCGACGACGCCGTGCGCCACATGGGGCGCGTGCAGCTCGGCTACATCCTCACCGAGCACGAGGTGCACTCCATCGTCGCGTTCCTCGAGACGCTCACCGGCCGGCAGCCAGGCACACGCCGATGAGGATCGGGACGCTCAGAGCGGCGGCTTTGGTCGTCGGCGTGGCGCTGGTCGCGATGATCGTGCTCAGGCTGCGCCGCGACGACAACCCCGCCGACCAGATGCGCTTCGCGCGCGCGCTGCGGCGCTCGCTCGAGCTCGACGCGCGGCTCAACGAAGAGATCGCCAAGTCGCGCCTCGGTGTGGTGACGCACTACGACGCGCTCGTCGCCGTCGGCGACAAGATGACCGACGTCAGCCGCCAGCTCGCGGTCATTCCGGCCTTCATAGACGGACACGCGCGTAGCGACGTGAAGGCTCAGCTCTCGAGCTATCGGTCGGCGCGCGACACCAAGGGCCAGCTCGTCGAGACGTTCAAGACGGCGCACTCGGTGCTGCGAAACTCGGTGCGGGCCTTTCCGCACAATCTACAGCGAGTTCTTGCAGCCGCGCGAAAACTGCGTCAGACCGAGCCGCTCGCTCGGAAGCTGACGCGGCTCGAGCGTGCCGTCACGCTGCTCGTCGTCGGCTCGACGCGGGCTCGAGTGCGCGAGGCGCGCTGCGCGCTGGCGGCGGTAGGCGTCAAGGCGAAGACCAAGGAGAAGCCGCAGGCGGGCTGCACCGTGGCCAAGCTCGAGACGCCGAGCGCGATCGCACGCCAGCTGGCGATCGCGCTCTCGCACGCGCGGCTGATCGTGGAGCTTCAGCCGCGCATCGATTCGATCGTGCGCCGCATCGTCACGCTTTCGGTGGCCAAGCCTGCGATGGCGGCGCTCGACATCTCGGAGATGTCGCATCGACGCGCGCTCGCCAGCGGGCGCACGCAGCGGCTGGTGATCTTCGCGTTGGCGCTGGTGCTGACCGTGCTGACGGCGGCCTACATCATCGGGCGCCTGAGGCGCACCGCGAGCGCGCTGCGCGAGGCCACCGCACGACTCGAGACGGCGCTAGCCGAGCTCGGCATCGAGCGCGACCGAGCCAAGGATCTCGCCGAGCTGCGCAGCAAGTTCGTCTCGATGGCGTCGCACGAGTTTCGTACGCCGCTGGCGCGCATCCTCTCGTCGGCCGAGAGCCTGCACAGCGGCAACGGCAAGCGCCCGCAGGCCGTACGCGACAAGCACATGGGACGCGTCAAGGACGCGGTCAAGGAGATGACGCAGATGCTCGAGGACGTGCTGCTGATCGGCCACGCCGAGACGGGGCTGCTCGAGCTCAAGCCGCAGCAGCTCGCGCTGCGCGAGGTCTGCGACGGCATCGTCGAGGCCACCCGCAACCTCGTCGGCGAGGAGCGCCAGCTCGACTACGATGTCTCCGTCAACGGCGCCAGCGTGTGGCTCGACGAGAAGCTGCTCAACCGGGTGCTCTCGAACCTGCTGATCAACGCCTTCAAATACTCGGGCGACGACACGTCGGTACGCTTTGCCGTGCAAGCCGATGAAGGTGCCGTGCTCTTCACGGTTAGCGACCAGGGGCTCGGCATTCCGCCAGAGGACCTGCCGCACCTGTTCGAGGCGTTTCACCGCGGCAGCAACACGGGGATGATCCCAGGCACCGGCCTGGGACTCGCCGTCGTCAAACGATCGCTCGACGTTCACGGCGGTACCATCGATGTAGAAAGTCAGCTGGGGCGCGGTACGACCTTCACGGTGCGCGTACCGTTCGTTCCGCAGGAGGAGGTGGAGGCTTGAGAAAGCGTGTGCTGGTCATAGAGGACGACGAGGTGATCCGCGACAACATCCTCGAGCTGCTCGAGGAAGAAGGCTACGAGGCGGCAGCCGCAGCCGATGGCAGAGCTGGCGTCTTGGCCGCGTTCAAGCGCCTGCCTGATGTCGTCATCTGCGACATCATGATGCCGGAGATGGGCGGCTACGAGGTGCTCGACACCCTGCGCGACCACCCCGATACAGCGGCGGTGCCGTTCATCTTCCTGTCGGCCCGCACGGAGCGCGCCGACATTCGCGAGGGCATGAATCGCGGCGCCGACGACTACGTGCCCAAGCCGTACACGCGCGCGGAGCTGCTCGCGGCCATCCAGGCGCGGCTCGATCGGCAAGACACGATCGCGCTGGCCATCGGCCGCCCCACGGCCCCACCACAAACGCAAGGTCCATCGCCTGCCATCGTGCTGCGATCGGACGCGATGCTCGCGCTCTGGGAGAAGGCCAAGCAGGGTGCCGACACCAACCTCAGCATCCTGCTGCTCGGCGAGACTGGCACCGGCAAAGAGGTGTTCGCGCACGCGATCCACAAAGCTTCGTCCCGTGCCGGCGGGCCGTTCGTGCCGCTCAACTGTGCGGCGATCAACAAGGACCTCGTCGAGAGCGAGCTATTCGGCACCGTAAAAGGCGCCTACACCGGAGCCGTAGACCGCGAGGGCCTCTTCGAGGCAGCGGACAAGGGCACTGTGTTTCTCGACGAGATCGGAGAGCTGTCGCCCGAGATCCAAGCCAAGCTGCTGCGCGTACTCGAGCAACGTCAGGTGACGCGCCTCGGGGAGCACACGCCGCGCGACTTCGACGCGCGCTTCATCGCCGCGACCAACCAGAATCTCGATAGGGACATGGCCGACGGGCATTTCCGAAAGGACCTCTACTACCGCGTGGCACAGCTATCGCTGACGTTGCCGCCGCTGCGCGCGCGCACCGAAGCGATCGAGCCGTTGGCCAAGCGCTTCATCGCTACCGCGTGCCATCAGTTCGGGCGCACCAGGCTGCCCGAGCTGTCGCCTGCTGCGCTCGAAGCGCTCGAGGTCTACTGCTGGCCAGGCAACGTGCGCGAGCTGCGCAACTTCATGGAAACCACGGTAGCGCTCTGCAAAGAGGGAACGATCAAGCCCGAGCACCTGCCCGAGCAGGTGCACCAGCGCAGCGAAAGCCGCGACCCGATGAAGGTGGCTCTCTCGAGAATCCAGGAGCTCGAGAAACAGAGCATCATCGACGCACTCGAGCGCTGCGGCGGCAACCAGTCGCGAGCGGCAAAGCTGCTCCGCTGGTCGCGGCGCAAGCTCTGCTACAAGATGGACTACTATGGCCTAGCCCGACCGCGAAAAAAGGTCGTGGCCGCCGCTAGCGCGTAGCCAAAGGCCAGCGGCAAGCCAAGCACTAGCGCCCAGCATTCGGCGCGAAGCGTTTCACCACCAACGTCGGACAGCCGCGCTCGAGCAACCACGTCGGGCGCCGCACGGCGCGCACGCGCGCGTACTCGGCCAACAGGCGATAGCGAACATATTCGGAGTCGCGCGACATCGCCTCGCACCACTCGCCGGTTTCGAAGGCCAGCGTCGCGCCGTGTGCTCTGCGTCGCCCGTATCGCCACGAGTGGCCGCCCGCCGCGGCGACCAGCCTGCCGCGGCTGCGCATCGGAGCGTCGCAGTGCGAGCCCCTCGATATGTCGTCGAGGCACGACTCGAACAGCAGCAGGTCTCGGCTGCTGATCGGGTCCCACTGCGCTGCGCATCCCGAGACGAGCAGGACCACGGAAGAGACGTGGGTTATCACAAGGCGTCGATTCACAGACGGGCACCTCCCGCGGCTGCGAGAAGCACGAATCGCGCCAGCCCTCTTTCCGAGCGCGACTCCGTGATATCGTCGGTTCGTGAAGCGGTCGACGGTCGGTCTTTGGGTTGTGCTCGCCGCGCTGGTCTGCGGCTGCAGTCAGTCCGCGCCCGACGCGGACGGGGGTCTCGACGCCGCGGTCGATGCTCCGCGTGCCGACGGGCCGCCGGCCGATGGCCCCGCGCCGGGTGACGTCGGCCCGCCGTCCGATGCGCGCGACGCGGGCG
>JAGQIK010000685.1 GCA_020431405.1 Myxococcales bacterium | reverse complement strand
GTTGGCGCTGCTCTTGATCTTCGTGCTGCTCTACAGCACGTTCAGCTCGGGCAGGCTGGCGCTGCTGATCTTCCTCAACGTGCCGATGGCTGTGACTGGAGGCATCGTCGCCCTCGCCATCCGCGGCTATCCATTCTCGATCTCGGCGGGCATCGGCTTCATCGCGCTCTTCGGCGTCGCTGTGCTCAACGGCGTCGTTCTCGTCTCCACCGTCGTGGAGCGACGCCGAGCGGGCGTGGCGCCGGTGGAGGCCGCCACGCAGGCTGCGAAGACCCGCCTGCGACCCGTGCTGATAACGGCGCTGGTCGCTTCGCTGGGCTTCGTGCCGATGGCGCTGGCCACGAGCGCTGGCGCCGAGGTTCAGCGTCCGCTGGCCACCGTGGTCATCGGCGGTCTGATCACCTCCACGCTGCTGACGCTGCTCGTGGTGCCCGCGATCTATGGCTGGTTTTCGGGTGCGTCGCGCCAAGTTGCTCCCATGGGCCAGGAGGAGGGCCGGACATGAGCAACGACGGCACCACTGTGATCTTTCGCATCCGCGGCATAGATTGCGCCGAAGAGGTAGCCACGCTCAAGGCCGAGGTCGGTCCACTGGTCGGCGGCGAACAGCACCTGTCTTTTGACATCGTGAACGGCAGGATGCGCGTTAACGACAGCCAGGCCACCCCAGAGGCGATCCAGCGGGCCGTGGCGGCGACGGGGATGAGCGCCGCGCCATGGACCGACGACGCCGAGGCCGACGAGCAAAGCTGTTGGCAGCGTCGCGGCCGGGCGGCGATGTGCCTCGCCAGCGGCGTGCTGCTCGTCGTCGCGGTGCTAACGCACGCCCTGGCCGCCGGGGGCCTGTTGGCTGCCATCGCTCGAAAGGTCCTGCGTCCCCCGCCGTGGACCATGGCCTGCTACCTCGGGGCGATCGCCGCGGGTGCCTGGTTCGTGGCCCCCAAGGCGTGGTTTGCCGCGCGACGGCTGCGCCCCGACATGAACCTGCTGATGGTCATCGCCGTCGCGGGCGCGATCGCGATCGGCGAGTGGTTCGAGGGCGGAGCAGTCAGCTTTCTGTTCGCTGTCGCGCTACTGCTCGAATCGTGGAGCGTGGGCCGAGCCCGCCGCGCCATCAAGGCGCTCGTCGGTCTGTCGCCGCAGGTGGCCCGCGTGCGCACCGACGAGGGCACGGTGGAGATGCAAGTTGATGAGGTCTCGGTCGGCAGCCTCGTCGTGGTCCCACCCGGCGAGCGCATCCCGCTCGATGGCATGGTGCAGAGTGGCCGCAGCGCCGTGGACCAGGCGCCCATCACCGGAGAATCTGTGCCCGTGTCGAAGCAGGAAGGCGATGAGGTGTTCGCCGGGACGGTCAATGGTGTCGGTGCTCTACAGGTGCGCACTACACGCCCGGCAGCAGACACCCAGGTCGCCCGCATCATCAAACTCGTCGAGGAAGCACAGACAAGGCGAGCGCCCAGCGAGCAGTGGGTCGAGCGCTTTGCTCGCTACTACACGCCTGTGATGCTCGCGCTCGCAGTGATCATCGCGGTGGTCCCACCTCTGATACAGGGCGGTCGCTGGACGGCCTGGCTCTACCAAGCGCTGGTGGTGTTGGTGATCGCCTGTCCGTGCGCGCTGGTGATCTCGACGCCCGTGTCCATCGTCGCTGGGTTGACGACGGCCGCGCGACACGGCGTGCTGATCAAAGGCGGGGTTCACCTAGAAGCGCCCGCTCGATTTCAGGCGGTGGCCCTCGACAAGACGGGCACGTTGACCCACGGCGCACCGGCCGTGCAATCGGTCGTGCCGCTCGACGACCACACCGACGACGAGCTGCTCGCGATCGCGGCGGCCCTCGAAGCCCATAGCACCCACCCGCTCGCCCGAGCGATCAACGCGCACGCCAAGGAGGCTGGCGTCGAAGTCCCAGCGGCATCGGACTCTCAGATGCTGCCCGGCAAGGGCGCAACGGCGGCAATCGGAGAGACTCGCTTTTGGATCGGAAGCCATCGGCTGATGGAGGAGCGCGGTATCGAGACGCCGGAGGCACGCGAGGCTGCTCGGCGCATGGAAGACGCGGCACACTCGGTGGTCGCGATCGGCAACGACCGGCACGTCTGCGGCCTCATCAGCGTCTCCGACACCATCCGCACCGAGAGCGCGGCCGCCATTGCAGCGATGAAGACGCTCGGCGTGCGCAAGGTCGTGATGCTCACCGGCGACAACAACGAGACAGCTCAGGCCGTGGCTACGGCGACGGGTGTGGACCAAGTGCGGGCCGAGCTGCTGCCGGAGGACAAGGTGTCAGCCGTCGCCGAGCTAGCGCGCGAGCACCAGCACGTCGCGATGGTCGGCGATGGCGTCAACGACGCACCCGCGCTGGCGGCGGCGAGCACCGGCATCGCGATGGGTAGCGTCGGCACCGCTGCCGCGGTGGAGACGGCAGACATCGCGCTGATGTCCGACGAGATCGAGCGCCTACCCTGGCTCATCGCGCACTCGCGCCGCACGCTGTCTGTCGTCAAACAGAACATCGTCTTCGCGCTCGGCCTCAAGCTCGCCTTCATCGTGCTGGCGACGCTCGGCATGGCGACCCTCTGGATGGCGATCGCGGCGGACATGGGAGCGTCGCTGCTGGTGATCTTCAACGGACTGCGGCTGTTGGAGCGAAATACCGTGGACCACAAAAAGGGCCGGGGCGCGTGCTCGCACGGCCCCAACAGCGCGTGATGCCGACGCAGGCGGGCTCGCACATGCCAGCCAGCGATGCCCAGTTAGGCTTCCACCTGTGGGGTCGGGGCTGGTGTGTCGTTGGGATGGCCGTGGAATGTGATCGTACCCAACAGAATTCACCTCGTCGGCCACGCTGACGATGCGATCGTCGCCTGCAACGTCCTGCGCACCGTCTTCAGGCGCGCCGGCCTGCCGGCAATCCGCGAGCACTGGCCTGGAAGCGACCAAGAGCTGGAGACGCTCCATCGCGCGGTGAGGTTTGACGGGGCCAAGGGCGGATCGAGAAGCCGCAGCCATCAGTGACCGTGGCCGAGCACATCCACCACGAAGTTGAACCCGAGCAGGCCGACGACCGGCAGGTTGAGCTGCCCGCCCACCGTGTGTCGGTACACAGGCACCTTGACCATCGCGAACAGCTGCCAGGATGGCGTCGGCCGAAAGAACGCGCCGCCTGTGATGATCAGGTCGGTGCGACCGCTGTTGCGCGCGTCCTCGTTACCCCACTTGGCGGGGGTCTCGTGAAACACCTCGGGCTGGAGAAGAAAGCGCCAAGTCTTCAGCCCGAACCCGCTCTGCGCACCGACACCGGCGTTGATGCGCGTGCTGGCTCGGTAGTCGCGCGAGTTCGAGTACAGCGACAGCTGCGCCGTGCCCCATCCGATCAGCTGGAAGCGCTGAAACGCATACGAGGTCTCGAAGCCCAGCACGGGGACGAAGGTGCCAGTGCCAAAGAAGATGTGCTGGTGGTCCTTGCCCTGGCGCCCAAGCTCGAAGGGGTTGTGCTCTGTGCCTCCGGTGGGAAACGAGACGCCCGCTCTCAGGTCGAGATACCACCCTCGGGGACCTGTCGGCCGCACCACACCCACGCGAACGCCCGCCGAAACGTCGCCGATACCGAACAACGTCTCTTCGCGGTGGTGGATGCTCCGAAAGCCGGGCAACTCTGTGCCGCCGGCATCCTCGAAGGCGGCTCGGGCGACGTTGATGCGGATCGGCACGCTCAGCTCGACGCCAAAGCGCCGATGAAACCCGTAGAGCGCCGACACGTTCCAGTCCATCAGCAAGAAGTCGAGGACGTGGCGGCGCGCCTGGCCGTCGTCGGGGATGCCGGGCTCGAACTGGTCGTGATCGACATCGTGCTCGGCGTGCAGAAACGTCGTCGTCCACTGAAAGCTCAAAACGAGCCGCCCACGCGCGAGCAGCCCGCGCTGTCCTGCGGTTGAACCTCCCGCCGGGAGGTTTGGGTTGCTTCACCCGCTTCAGGCGCCCGCGAGTGCGGACGCTGGCGCGAGCAGCGTCAACGCGGCGATCAGCAGCGAGACGGTCTTCATTGGGACCTCCCCGCCGCGATCGCCTTGCGAAGCGCTGCCAGCTTGAGGCCGAAGATCGCCGCCACGCGCTTGCCGCGGCGGCCGTAGACGATGACGTAGGGCAGCTTGGGAACCTTGCGCAGGTAGCGCCGTGCGACGGGCTTGTCCCAATCGACGATGTTGATCTTCCGCAGCGCAACGTCGTTGTGCTTGGCCAGGATCTTGGCCATCTCGGCGTCCACCTTCCGACACGGCCCGCACCACTTGGCGTAGAAGTCGAACACGGTGACCTTGCCGCTGGCCCGATGCTTCTCGATGTCTACGCCCTCGCCTGCGCGCGAGATCCACTTCACGTCGAGCTTTGGGTCAAACCGTGTGTCCTTTTCGTAGCGGCCCTTGCCCCGCCCGGCGACGACGCGAAAGCCTGTTTGCTTGGCCGCAGCCACCAGCTTGTTGGGTCCTACCTTCTTCGGGTCGTATCGAACGGTGACCTCGACCGCCTTCTTGTCGAAGCTGGCGCTCCTCACCCCCGCTTGTTTTCGGATCGCCGTGGCCACACGGGCGCCGCAGCTTTGGCAGTTGATGTCTTGAAGCGAAAGGACGAGGGTCTTGCCGCCGCCCGCTTCGAGCGGCGCGGCGCACGCCAGCATCGTTACGGCAACCGACGCCAGCGCGAGTGTTTTGAGTCGTCGCATCATGATCGCTCCGTGCGGCAGACGCTCGTCTGCCGATGGTTCTTCGCCAACAGCACGCGGCCACCCGAGGCACGGGCGCCGCGCGTCGAAACTCACATCCGTTGTTTCGGAGGAGCTGGGCTCAGATCAGAAGAGAGCGATGCAGGACAAAGAGGGGCGGCCCGACTGCACGCGGCCGTTCGGCCCGGCCAGGCTCTCGACCGCGTTCGGGTCGAGGGTCGAAGGAACGGCCGGCGACCACTACGACCAACGCTACAGCAGCACGGACTTCGACCTCCCCGAGACGAGCAGGTGGCTGGCCAGTGGGGCTCTTGATGTCGCAGCATCTCTGCGACCGAATCGCCACCCTATCTCGGGAGGCGCAGCACTCGTCCTGAACCTGCCGGTGTGCGACACGCTGCTGGTGTCCACCGCAGCACGGCGCTTTCATCACGCGACCGCTGAGGCGGCAGACGTAGCTCCAGGCACCGACCACGGGCAGCGAGCCCAGCGTAGCGATGGCGCACGTCAGAGCTATGGCGCGAGACGGCATCAGCAGACCCATACCACATCGTCGTGCCAGTGGCACAGTCGCGTCGCTGTCATGACCGAGAGGTAACCTTGTAGCCGAGCTTTTCGATGGCCTTGACCAGAGCCTGGACGCGCACGGCGTCCGGCCGATAGCGAATGACCGCCCGCCGCTGCTTGTAGCTCACGGACACGGATACCACGCCGCGCAGGCGGCCGAGCGCCTTGCGCACCGTGGCCGCGCAGCCCCCGCACGTCATGCCCTGGATCGCGAGCGTGACCGTTCGCGCGTTCGCACCGGCGCTCGCAGCTGCAAGCGCAGGAGCATTTCGTCCCCCGCCAACGAGGTAGGGCGCCGCCGACAGCGCCGCGACGGCGACCGTTGCAACCCAGATCCCGATGCGGCGCCTTCGCCTTCGCGGCCGAGCGTCGCAGCCGCAGTCGTCCTGCGCACCGCGTCGGTAGGCCAGGAAGAACCCGACTCCAAGGCACACCACCGTCAGGACCATGAGGTAGGGCCGATAGGGTGCGAACTTGTGCATAAGGCCCGCGCCGCCGACGCCCAGTGCGGCTACAACAAGGGGACCAATGCAGCACACGCTCGCCGCCAGCGCCGATAGGACGGCGCCCCCGATCGTGGCCAGGCGCAGCGTCTTTTCCGTCTGCCGTGCGGTGTCGTCAGCCATGGTCACTTCCTGCGACATCGACGCTGATGGTAGGGGCTGGACCATGCACCAGGGTCAAGCTCGCCGTCGACCTCGCACCGTCAGCACGTTTCGAGGTCGCCGTGCGCTTTGTCGTCGAGGCTCTCCAAGATCGGACAGCACTCGGGCTCTTCGGCCGTCTCGCACGCCCTGATGAGGCCGCCAAGAGCGCGCCGCATGGATTGTAGCTGGACGATCTTGCTGTCAATGTCCGCGGCTTTTCTCTCGGCCAGGCTTCGGACCTCATCGCAGGATGCCCCGCGCGTGTCGCGCAGCGAGACAAGCTCGTCGATCTCGGTGAGCGTGAAGCCGAGCTGCTGCGCCTGCTTGATAAATCGGATCAGCTGAGGCGCCTCGTCGCCATAGATACGGTAGCCCGAGGCTGTGCGCTTTGGCTCGGGCAGCAGGTTCCGGCGCTCGTAGTAGCGCACGGTGTCGATAGCCACGCCCGCGGCCGCCGCGACCTGACCGATCGTCATGCCCCTCCTCTTTTCGCCGTCGCGCACCAATCGTCTCGTCTCCTCGTCCCCTGGGCAATCGAGCAACCGCGGCTGCCAATGGAGCTTGAAGGGTGGACCATAGTCCAAGGTCAAGGTTGCCGCGATAGGGGTTGACCCTGGACCACGGTCCAGAGCGCAGACTCGTCGCGATGAAGATCGAGCTGCTCTACTTCGAGGGCTGCCCCGCCCGTGAGCCGACCCGTAGCAACATCGACGCTGAGCTGGCAGCGCTCGGGATCGCGGCCACGGTGTCTGAGGTCGATGTCGAAAGTGACGACGCTGCTCGCAGCCTCGGGTTTCCGGGGTCTCCGACCGTCCGCGTCAACGGACAGGACATCGAGGCCCAGGCCCGGCCCCAGGCTGCGGGGCGTCGCTGCCGGCTCTACGTCTCGCAGAGCGGGGTCGTCGAATCAGTTCCCGATCGGGCACTGATCCGCGATGCGCTCCTCGGACGACCGAGGCCAGCTCAGGTAGCCGTCCACGGCAGCACGCAACCGAAGGCGTGCTGCGCAGACTCGGGCTCCGGCGCTCAGCGGGATGTCAGAGTGCAGCTCCTGACGGCGAGCTGGTGCCCGCGGTGCCCGCAGGCGCGCCGTTTCTGGCGAGACGTTCGGGATCGCATGAGAGAGGACGGACGCGAGCTACGGCTGGAGGAGGTGGATGTCGAGAGCGCCGCCGGGCGCCAACTCGTCGAGGAGCATGGGATCCGCGCCGTACCGACTACGCTCATAGACGGCGAGCTGGTGAGGATCGACTCCGATGCCGACCGCGCGGCGGCGCGCCACCGCGTGGAAGGCAAATGCGCGGACCCGACGTCACTGCGGCAGGCCACGTTTCACCCGCGATGATGTCGGTGGGAACGTGCGTCGGCGATCTCGCACGCTCGATAGCCGCAGCGCGACGCCGACGACGAGGAGCCGCCAGAACGGTCCAGCGCCCACCATGGCGGCGAAGGACCGTTCCCACCGCGTAGCGCCCTTGCCAGAGATCGTCGACAGCACTACGGTCGCCGCATGCGGGCGAGGTTTCTGATATGTGTCTCGCTTCTCGCAGCTGGCTGCGAAGCAGAGACCGCCCCGACTGTCGACGCGGGTCCCGCGCGCGAGGCGACCACGCGCGACAGCGCGGACGCTGACAGCGGCCACTGCGAGCTCGGCGCGGTGGTCGCCGAGCTGGACGCCTTGATTCGATCGGACCTGGATGTTTGTCGTGACTGTCACGACGCGACGCGGCCAGCGAGCAGCTTGCAGGATCCGGGACCGCTGTGGCTCGTAGGCAACGACGCGCAGCGGACGTTCGAGCAGATCGTGCTGCGGCGTCTCGTCGACACCGCCAACCCTCTCGACAGCGCGCTGCTCATGCGACCGCTCGCGGTGCGCGAGGGCGGCTGGATCCACAAGGGCGGCGACATCTTTTCGCGAGCCAGCGAAGCCTACCAGGCGCTCGCTGACTTCGTCGTTGCCGCTGCGCCCTGCGTCACGGCCTCGCCGCGCTAGCCTTCGTCGGCACGCGGACTAGTGCCCACCGTGACTGCCTGTATCGGCGTGCGCTCCCGCGTCGACGTGCGCGTTCGCGTGAGGGTCGCTGCCGTGCTGGTCGCTCGACGCGTGCGGGTCGCTGTCGGCGTGCGAACCGCTGTCAGCGTGCGGTCCGCTGTCAGCGTGGGGATCGCTGCTGGTGTGGGGGTCGCTTGCGGCGTGCGGATCGGTAGCGGCCGCGGAAGAGCCGGTGCCGTGCTCGTGCTGAACGCCGTCACAGTGCTGGTGATGAAACGGCGAATCGTGGGCGCTCGCGGCGCACTTCGCCGCCAGTTGCTGCTGGTCGGTCGTCGGCTCGTCGCCGCCGCACGCGACGAGCACGAGCGAGATGGCGCCTGCGATGATCGTAAACCTCAGTGCCTGTTGCATCGGTACTTTCTCCGGTCAAGCGGTGGGCGGTTGGCCGTGGGCACAGCAAGCATCGGGCCGACACGCAACCCCGCGTTTGCAGGTGACGGCGGCACTCGCGCGGTCACGCGCGCGCACCATCGGTCACGCGGCGGTGACGGCGGCGCGCACCGCGCGTCGCGATCTCGCAGACCTTCAGCTGGCACGTGGCCTGCTTCTGAGCAGGTCGAGGTTCTTCGATGCCCAAACCACTGTCCGCCATGTCCACCTTCGTCTTCCTGCTGGTCGTGTCGGCCTGCGGCGCTGGCCGCATCGGCGATCCGATGTCGAGCAGCCGCACGCCGACGGCCGACCCCTCCGAGCCCGCACTCCAGCCGGACAGCGGCGACGCGATTGCGAACTCGGCCGCCGACGCTGCGCCGGCAGCCGCGGACAGCGGCCCGAGCTGCGGCCCGTCGGCGCTCAGCCAGCTATTCGCGCAGCGCATCCAGCCGTTGGTCAAGCAGGGCGCGCCGTCGAGCTGCAACAGCTGCCACCTCGCTGGCATCGATCTGTCGATCTTCGTGCAACCGACGGCCTGCGCGTCGATGGCCTGCCTCGTACAGAAGGGCCTCGTCGATCTCGAAGCGCCCGAGGCCAGCCGCATCCTCGGCTTCATCTCGCAGGGCAAGCCAGCGAGCGCGTTAATCACCAACGCCGTGCGCCAGAAGGAGTATCAGGGCTTTCTCGACTGGATCCGCTACAGCAAGACTTGCCAGGCCTCCGTCTGCGGCGAGATTGCCGATCCGTGCGGCGGCGGCGCGAGCGGCGCGACACCTGCGCCGACGCCGACACCAATGTTGGGTGGCTGCAGCGAAGCGGCGCTGCTGTCGGCCTTCGAGCAGAAGGTCAACAACTGGCGCGGCCGCTGCGAGAGCTGCCACGCACCCAACGGCGCTGGCAAGACCAAGGGGCCCTTGTGGCTGCCGAGCCAAGCCGCGGACGCTTCGACCGCCATGTACAATCTGATCGGCCTCGGCGCCGTGAACCTCAAGACACCCGCCGCGAGCCCGCTGCTGACCAAGCCGCTCGACGAGGCCGTCGGCGGCGTGCAGCACGGCGGTGGGCCGAAGATCAAGAGCAAGGGCGAGCAAACCTACATCGACTTTCTCGACTGGGTCACGCGCTACGCCGCGTGCTTCGGCAGCCCGCCGTGACCGCGAAAGCGATGGCTATGCCTTCCAAGCCCAGGCGGAGCCCTATGCAGCTTGCTCTGCCGCACCAGTCCGCGATGTTTGCACCGAGCTTTACCGACGCGGCATGATCGCCGCATGCCGTCGCCTATCGTCATCGTCTTGACCGCCGTGCTGGCGTTCGCATCAGGCTGCGCTGCGCCGTCCGCGCGCGTGCCTGCACGTGTGGGCGTGTTTCCGCTCGACGGCGTCGGCGTCGAACGCGCGCGCCTCGCACGCCTGCGCGCGATGATCGCCCAGCGCGCGGCTCGCGCCACTCGGGTCGTCGCCCCCGAAAAGATCGACGCCGCGCGCACTGCCTGCGGCCGCCCGACATCATCGCCCACCGACACGGCCACGGCGGCGTGCGCGAGCCGCGTCGGACGCGAGGTCGGCGCGAGCCACATCGTCATCGGCGCCGTGGGCGGCGTCGGCAAGCTGGTCGTGCTGCAGATGTCGCTCGTCGGCGTCAACGCCGGCGCGGTGACGCGCGCGCTCGAAGAGACCGTCGTCAATGCGGCCGCCTCGCCAGCGGCTGCACTAGGAGCCTTGACCGACCAGCTGCTCGGCGTTCCGCGGCCCACGCGCTGGTATGAACGCTGGTGGCTCTGGACGCTGGTCGGCGTCGGTGTCACCGCAGCGATCGTCTTGCCGCTCGCGCTGCGGCGCGACGACCCATACCGCCCGATCCAGCTGCCGTAGCGACCGAGCTAGAAGTGCTACCCTAGCAGCTCGTGGACATCTCTTCGCAGTTTGGCCCCTACCGCATCGTGGGCCGCATCGGCGTGGGCGGCATGGCGGAGGTCTACGAGGCGCGCGACGCCGACGGCGACCGCGTCGCCTTGAAGGTGCTGCTGCCCGGTCTGCGCGACAACGCCGAGATCGTCGACATGTTCATCGACGAGGCGAGCATCACCACGGAGCTCGACCACCCCAACATCGTCTCGGTGCGCGACTTCGGCAGTCTCGACGGCGTTCACTTCATGGCGATGGAGTTCGTCGATGGCTGGGACCTCGGTCGTCTGCTCGATCGCTGTCGCGCCGCTGCGAGGCCGCTGTCAGCTCACGTCGCCGCCTATGTCGGCAGTGAGCTGTCCCACGCGCTCGAGCACGTACACCTCAGCGAGCGTCAGATCGTGCATCGCGACGTCACGCCGCACAACGTGTTCGTGCGCAGCGATGGCGCCATCAAGCTCGCCGACTTCGGCATCGCTCGCGCGGCGGCGCGGCGCACGCGAACGACGGAGGGCCAGCTCAAGGGCAAGCTCGCCTACCTGGCGCCCGAGCAGGCGACGGGCGAGGCGATCACGGCGCGCACCGACATCTACGCTGTCGGTTTGCTGCTGTTCGAGATCGCGACGGGACGCCCGCTGCTGTCTGCCGAGAGTGACGTGGAGTTGATCCAGCAAGCCATCGACCCGCCTCGAATCTCCCCCTCGTCGATTTACGCCGCCGCCGCCCCCCTCGATGCTGTCGTCGCCCGCGCGCTGCAACCGCACCCGGTGATGCGCTACGCGTCGGCGATGGCTTTGGCCTCGGCGCTCGATGGGCTGCACGAACGCGCGAGCGCCGCCGCCGAGCTCGCCGGCGTCGCGCGCGAGCTGTTCGGCGGTCGGTCCGCGCGCAGCCGACAGGCCGCAGACCACGCGCCGGCCGCCCGCGCCCGCACGCTGGCGATGAGC
>JAGQIK010000684.1 GCA_020431405.1 Myxococcales bacterium | reverse complement strand
GCTGGCCGTCGCGGGTGGGGAGGCTCTCGGAGGCCAGGCGGTCTTGCTGGCCGAGCGCGCCCGGCGCGCCATCGGCGCCGCGGTCAAGGCGCTCGATATCGTGCCCGCGCCGCAGCGCCCGCGCGTACGCGCGGCCATCGCGCGCATGCAAGCCAGCGCCAGGCGCCTGCAGGCCGCGCGCGCGCAGCTCGCCGACGTGCTGCGGCGCATGGCGCGCGGTCACGGTACGCTCGCGCGCATGCTGGGCGACCGCGAGCTGGCCGACGATCTCAAGCGCGCATCCAAGGACCTCAAAGAGCGCCCCTGGCGCGTGCTCGGCAAGCCGCCGCGCGACCGCGCGCCGAGCGGCGTGCGGCGCCGGCCGAGCAAGTAGAGGCAACGAGGCGAGCGCATGCTGATCTTCGAAGCGCGACGCGGACCACTGTTTTTCCTGCTCTCGCTGCTGTTGCTGCCAACGCTGGTCGCCGTGGGCTACCTGGTCTACGGCGAGCGCATCGCGCTGATCGTCGCCAAGGCGAGCGAGAGCGGGCTCTCCGGCCAGCTCGCCACGCTGGGGCTGATGATCTGCGGCATGCTGCTGGCGCTGCTCGTCTTCGCCACCTTCTCTCTGCGCAGCGTGCTGACCGCCACGCTGCGCCCCACCGGCCTCGCCGGGCGCGGGCGCCTCGGCCAGAGCGTCTTCATCCCCTTCAGCGCGATGCGCGGCGGGCGGCGCGTGCGGCTGCCCTTCGCGTCCCTTTGGCGTATCGACGCTGAAGACGGCCGCGGGCCGCTCTACCTGCCGCTCTTTCTGACGCGCCCCGAGCTCTTTCGCGAGGCCGTGCAGAAGCTGGCCGACGAGGGCGTGCTCGCCGAGGGCCATCCGCTGCGCGCCGCCGCCGACCACCTCTGCTAGCGGCGGGGGCGCTGGGCGCTGGTGGTGGGACCCGGAAAGTGACTACCGCCGTGGTCACCCAGGTGACCCCAGGCACCAGTCAGGGCCCCGCAATATCAACAGCTTGAGCGTCGCAGCAGCCGGGCATGGCGCGTGCACAGCTTCGCGTAGGAGCTGGGAGCTGTCCAATGCGTCGATTCGTCACCACCACCGCCCTACTGGCCTTCGTCATCGCCGCGCCGCGCGCAGCGCGCTCCGCGCCGCAGGATCTCCAGGTGGAGCTCTCCACGCCGGGCCTCAACAAGCTCGGTGACGAGCTGCGCAAGGTGATGCCCAACGACTTCAGCTGGCCGTCCTACTCGGAGAACCTCTTCGGCTGCCCCTTCTCGAGCTCGCAGGCCTTCTACTCGCTGACCGCCGGCCACGCCAACATCGTCATCGACAAGGTGCAGGTCGCGGCCAAGCCCGGCCGCCTGCAGGTCGACCTCGACGGCCGCGTGCCCAACGGCAGCATCGACGCCACCTTCAACGTCTGCATCGGCGGCACCGCCACCTGCAAGGTCACGTTCTCGGCCAGCCAGGTGCGCGCCAGCGCCAGCTTCACGCCGAACCTCAACCAGGGACAAGTCGAGCTGCAGAAACCCGACGTCACGCTCGACATCCCCGAGAGCGCCACCTCGATCAACGTCTCCGGCTGCGGCATCTCGAGCGTCGCCAACGTCGTCGTGCCGCGCCTCAAAGGCTGGATCATCGGCAAGCTCGAGACGTGGCTCTCGCAGCTGGCGATCAGCAAGACCCAGCCGTACCTGCAGGACACCCTGCGCGGCATGACGAGCTTCAGAGGCTCGCTCTACGGCTTTACCGTCGACGCCGCCTTCAGCTCGATCAACGCGGCCGGCAGCAACCTGCGCGCGACTGGACAGCTCTCGGTCAAGCCGACGTCGCCGGCCACCGGCTACTGCGAAGTGCCCGAGCCGCCGGCGCCGCCCGCGCCGGCCACGGTGCCGCAGCTCGGCAACTTCAGCGAGCACGTCGGGCTCGCCGTCTCCACGCGCACGCTGACCCAGGGGCTTCACGCGACGTGGCGCGCCGGCTGGCTCTGCTACGACGAAGCGCGCATGAAGTCGCTCGGCCTCGACAAGCTCGCCGGAAGCGCGGGCGCCCTGCTCGGCATCCCGTCGGTGACGAGCGTTCGCGGTCGCGTGCCGTCGGCTCCGGCGCTGCGCGCGGTGGCTGGCGCCGCGGGCGAGGTCATCATCGACGCACCCTTCGAGGTCGAGATCGTCAGCTCCACGGGCGCCGACGGCGCCGAGGGCACGATCACGTCGGTCTCGCCCGTGACGCTGCGCGGCGAGCTCGTCATCGATCCCAACACGCGCGGGCTGCGCCTCGAGGTCAAGCAGGTCGACAGCGGGCTGCCCACCATCACGGCCAGCAGCGACTCGATGAAGCTGCCGTCGCCCGACAAGGTCAAGGCGGCGCTCGATAGCCTCGTGCTGCCCACCGCCAAGAACGCGCTCTCGCAGCTGCAGCTGCTGCCGCAGGTGCTCAACTACGACGACGGTCAGCTGTCGCGCTACTACGTGCTGATCAAGCGGCGGCAGAACACCGTCGACCACTTCAAGCTCTACGCCGAGCTGTTCTCCAAGCCGGACAACGACACGGCGCCACCCGACACCAAGCTCATCGCCGCGCCGCGCCCGCTCACCGGCTCGGCCGCCAAGTTCCAGTTTGTCGCCAGCGGCATCGACGCCGGCACGCCGCGCGAGCTCCTGCGCTATCGCTGGCGCGTCGACGGCGCGCAGTGGAGCGAGGCGAGCTTCGCCACGGCCCTCGAGCAGCCGCTCGGCAACGGCCCGCACGTGATCGAGGTGATGGCGGTCGACCTCAACGGAAACTCCGACCCCACGCCGGTGCGCTACGACCTCGAGGTCGACGGCGTCAAACCGATGATCGACTTCGCCGAAAAGCCGGCCGACACGCTCGACACGCGCACGGCCGTGGTCGTGGCGTCGGTCACCGACAACCGCACCGCGCCACAGAACATCGCCGTGCGCCTGGTGCTCGAGCGTGTCGACGGACCACGCCCGACCACCGACCGCGAGATCGACTTCACCGTCGGCCAGACGCGCTTCGAGCTGAAAAACCTCGCCGACGGCAAATACAAGGTCACCATCACCGCGCGCGACGAGGCCGAGAACCTCTCCAAGATCGCCCAGACCGAGTTCACCGTCTCGGCGCCCGACGTGCCGCTGCAGCCCGACACGCCCGAGCAGAGCGGCGGCTGCAGCGCTGCCCCTGGCGCGGACGCGCCGCTCGGCGGCGTGCTGCTCGGCCTGCTCGGCCTGTTCGCCGTGCTGCGCCGCCGCCGTCGCTAGCGCGCAGCTACTTGCAGCGCGGCAGCTCGCGCAGCTTGGTGACCTTGCCGCCGAGCGTGACGAGCCTGACCGTGGCAGCGACGGTCTCGCGGCTCGGCGACTGCACCACGACGAGCCCCTTTGCGAAGCGGGCTACCCACGTCTGGTTGTGGCTTACCGTGTACTCGAGCTTGACCGACGCGAGCACCTTGCCACTGCGCATGTTCTGAACCGCCAGCGAGTCGCCCATCGCCTGCACGACGAGCCACCGATCCCCGCCGAGGTCGAGCGGCTTGCAGCCGTAGCAGTTGAACAGCTTGGTGCCCACGTCGTGGCGCTTCTTGCCCGTCTCGGGATCATAGATCGCTGCCTCTCCGCCGGGCCCTGCGCAGACGTTGTTTTCGACGTAGAGCAGGTCGTGCAGCCACAGCGCGTTCTTGCAGCCTTCGCCGGCCGCCACGGTGCTCTGTTTGCGCCCGGACTTGGCGTCGTAGATGTCGACGACGGTGCGGTCCTCCTGTCCGCGCGTAACGAAGAACCAGCGACCATCCGGGCGCACCGTGCTGGCCGCGATCTTCTTCGTCGCGCAGCGCCCGTCGCTTGCGCAGCGCTTGACCTCGCGCGTCACCTTGCTCGTGTGCTCGGATGAAGCCTTGTCCGTGCGCCAGCGCGTGCGCACGAAGCGATCGTTTTCAACATCGTAGCGGTACGACCAGTGCAACCGCGGCTCGTCGAGTCGAAACGTGACGCCGCGTCGTCCGTCGCGATATGCGCCGCCGAGCGACGGGTTGCTGGGGCCCACGCATGGCTTGGGCGCTGAAGTCAGCGGCGCGAGCCGCGCGACAACGTCTACCCAGCCGTTGCTCTGCAGCTCGCGGATCGCGACTTTCTTGCCGTGCAGCGCGGCGGCCACGGCAGCCGCTGTCTTGCGCGAATCGCGGCGATAGGAGACCTCGGTCTTGCTCGGGATCGCCTCGTCATCGGCGAGCACGAGCTTGACGACCGGCAGCCCCCGTCGCAGCAGCTCGGCCGCGAGCTTTCGCGCGCGCTGCTCTTCGTACCGCGCGCACACCAATTCGATCTGCGGCCCGAACGACCTCAGGTAGAAGCGCGCGTCTTGATGGCCCTTGGCGCGCGCGCGCAGCACCAGCAGCGCGCGCTTGCCGCCCGGTAGGCGCCGAAGCTCGACACGTCCGAACACCTCGTCGCGCGTGGTGATGGAGGGCATATGAAACGGCACGGCGAAGCGCAAGAGGTCGCGATCGCGCAGCCGCACTTCGAAGCGCGGCCGCTGTTTTGAAGCTCGCCAGCGATACGTTGCCCCACGCCCATCGGTGCCCAGCACGAGACCGGGCACCGGGCGCGCCACGGCGAGCGCGAGGTGCTGGTCACGCTGCGCGGGCGCAGCCTTGAAAAAGGGATGCCTCAGCGCCCAGAGCTTCCATTCGCGGAGCGACTCCGACGCCGTGCGCGCGCTGCGGATCCTGTCGGTCTCGTCTTCAGCGCGCGGGCCCGAAGCGCGCCACGTGTAGAAGGACTCGACCAGCGCGCCTGTGAGCAGGTCACGAACCTGGCGCGCCTCGTAGCGGGCCTTCGTCAGGCGGCCACCGGCGCGTCGCCCGTAGACCGCGTCGATCACCAGATAGCGGCCATCACGCGTCCAGCCGACGAGCTCGAGGTCGCGCATGGTGTGCCCGGGCTGAAATGACAGCGCCACCGTGGGCTCGTGCTGGCCCGCGATCGACGGCGGCACGCTCGCCGCGCTGCTCGCGCTTGCAGTGCCCTTGCCCGCGCGCGCGTCCGCTTTCGGCGCGTCCTTCGACGAGCCGCCGCGCGCGACGCGTGGCGCGCTGGAGGCCGCGCCCGCGTCGGGTGCTCTCTGTTTGCAGCCCGTCGACGCGAGCGCCAGGACGGCGAGCGCTGCGAGCCGGCGGAACATGCCTACGGGCCGGTGCTGACGGTGCCCTTGATCTGCGACGGCAGGCCCGAGAACTTGAGCGTGATCGACCAGCCGTCGACGAAGCGCGGCTTGCCGTTGGCGTCGAGCGCCTGGGTGCACTTCTTGGTGACCTTGCCGTTGGCGTCGTACTCGTTCTTGATCACGGTGCCGTCGCCGTCGATGCAGGTGTCGACGCGGAACGCGCCTTTGTCCCCGTCGAGATCGGTGTCGAGGAACTTCTCGATGCCATCGCCGTCGACATCGATGTCGGGGATGCGGTTGCCCTGCACGTCCTTGGGCAGCGCCAGCACCTGGCCGGCGGGGCCGAGCAGCGTGTCGAGCAGCGAGTCGTCCTTGCTGCCGAAGCCGAAGTCGGCGATGAAGTTTGGCGCCAGGTCGACCACGCGCGCGCTGAGCACGCCGCCGAGCAGCCCGTCCTCGATCTCGAGACCGTTGGTGCCCATCTTGACCTTGGCCTCGACGAAGACGTTGCTGAGGTTGAGGTCGAACATGATGCCGCGGGTGATCTCGATGCTCACCGAGAACACCGAGGGACCGGCGCGCAGCAGGCCGTCTTTGATGGTGGCGCCGCGGAAGTTGATGAAGCCTTCGTTGCTGTTGGCGTCCACCGAGCCGCTCTCGATCGGGTAGTTCTGGCCCTGGTCCCAGGGCAGACAGCCGTCGTCGGCCTTGCCGTTGCAGTCGTTGTCGAGGCCGTCGCCGCAGATCTCGGTGGCGCCCTTCTTGATCGTCACGCCAAAGGTCGGGCGATCGTCGCAGTCGCCGTCGGCGATGGTCTGGCCGTCGCCGTCGGCGTCGGTGGTGTCGTTGCTCGGCACCGGCGGCGTCTGCGTGGTGTCCTCGTCGGCCTGGCCGTCGCAGTTGTCGTCGACGCCGTTGCCCGGGATCTCGGCGGCCTTGTCGCTGATCGCCATGTCGGTGTCGTTGCAGTCGGGGCCAGCCGAGCCGAGCGGGCCGCCCGACTTGCGCGTGTCGCCGTCGGCGTCAGGCGGGAAGCGCCCGAGGTAGATCGAGAAGTTGACGCAGTCGTCGTTGTTGACGTCGTCGAGGCCGTAGACCTCGATGGGCAGCACGATGTCGCCGCTCTTCACCGAGTCGGCGATCGACGGGTTGCCCAGCGCGCCGATGGTCCAGAGGATGTTGTCCGCGCCGGTCTTGTTGTCGTCGTCGCAGTCGGCGTTGTTGAGGTCGAAGCCTTGGTTCTGATCGGCGATCTGCAGCGTGTTCATCACGACCACGTGCTGGCCCTTGAAGACCTCGAGCTTGTCCTGCGCACAGGCGCCCGGCGTCGGCGGCGACGGAACGGGGCAGATCTTCGGGGCGTCGACACCCGCGTCGGTGGCGTCGCCGTTGGCGTCTCCCACCTTGCCGTCCGTGCCGACATCCGCGCTCGGCGTACTGTCGCTGCACGCCGCGCAGAGCAGCAGCAGCGACGCGGTGAAGACCAAGAGAGACGCCCGTCGCGCCCGCTTCGCGAACATCATAAGAAACACCCCAGCTGGAAAGATGGGGGAGATTAGACGCTTAGAGGCGCCTATTCAAGCGTCTTGGTCGTCCGAGCGCTCGCCCGAGCGCGCCCGCCCAGGAAGCGGCGGCGGCGACGGCTTGCTGCTGCTGTCGGCTGGCGTCGCGTCGGCCTCCCCGGCGCCCTCGCTGCTGTCGCCCTCTTCGAGCAGCTCCTGCTCGGCCGGCTTGTGCGTGAAGATCTCGACGCCGTAGTGTGCGCCGCTGCCGCCCCGCACGCGCCGCACGACCTTGCCGCGAAAGCCCACCGCCCGCAGCCCCTGCGGTCCAACCTCGCCCTCGATGACGTCGCCTTCGGCGAGCTCGGGCGCCACCTCCGAGAGGCCGCGCATCAGCATGCCGATCTCGGAGTAGTCGACCGTCTCGTAGTGCACCACGCGCGCGCCGATCTTGACGCGTACCGGCACGCCGCCGCGGAAGCGCAGCGCGCGCCGGCGCGACTCGAGGTCGCGCAGATAGACCCGTCGGCGCACGCCCGAGCGCGGCACGGAGAACACGCGCCCCGTGGGAAGCTCGATCGCCGACAGCGCGCCGCCGCGAAAACCGCAGCCCGTGTCGACGTTGATGCGCCACGGCAAGAGCTCGACGTTGGGGCGCGGCGAGTGGCCGTGCACGATCGTTTTGTTCCAGCGGTACTCGGTGCGCATGATCGAGCGGCTCCAGATCAACGTCTCGCGGTGCGCGTCGAAGTCGACCTGTGCCAGCGGGATCTCGGGTGCGCCGGCGTGGCAAAAGAAGTAGCGCTCGGTCTCGTAGCACGGCAGCAGCGCGCGGAAGAACTCGACGTGGCTCGGCGGAAAGTCGAAGTTGCCGTTCTCGTTGGCGTAGGAGGCGAGCGTGGAGCTGCCGCCGTTGTAGATGAACAGGCCGGCCCGCACCGAGCGCGGCTCGGCGAGGAAGTCGAGCAGCATCGCCTCGTGGTTGCCGAGCAGCGTGACGACGTTGCACTGCTGGCGCAGGTCGAGGATCGTGTCGATGACCTCGCGGCTCTCGGGCCCGCGATCGATGTAGTCACCGAGAAAGACGAGCGTCGAGTCGGAGCTGATGGGCAGCTTGTTGAGCAGCTCGTTGAGCTCGCTGGCGCAGCCGTGTACGTCGCCGATGGCGAAGATGCTGCTGCCGCTCGCCGCGGCGTCGCCGACGACGGGGAGCTCCTCCGTCACGGTGTCTCGAACGTTGCTGCCGTTGTCGTCGTTGGCCGCCGACACGCGTAATCCTCCCTACATTCCGATAGTAACAGGAACCGGCGGAGAGGCTCACTTTCTCGCGTCTTGGCCCTCGTAACTGACGCCTAGCACCACGTAGCTCTGGCGCCCGCGAGGCGTGCGCACCACGACCTCGTCGCCCTCGGACTTGCCCAGCAGCGCGCGCGCCAGCGGTGACTCGACGCTGATGCGCTGGGCTTTGACGTCGACCTCGTCGGGACCCACCAGGCGGTAGGTCACCTCCGCGGGTGCGTCGTCGCCGTCGCCATCGTCGTCGTCGTCCTGCGGCTCGAGGGTCACCCACGCGCCGAAGAAAGCGCGCCCCGGCTGCGCCAGCGCACGGTCCCAGACCGTCACCGCGTCGAGGCGGCGCGTGAGGTAGCGCAGGCGGCGGTCGATCTCGCGCAGGCGTTTTTTGCCGTAGATGTACTCGGCATTTTCGGATCGGTCGCCCAGCGCGGCGGCTTCCGAGACCTCGTTGGTGACCTTGGGCCGCTCGACGCCCCACAGGTAGTCGAGCTCGGCCTGCAGCGCGCGATAGCCCTCGGGCGTGATGTGCGCCTTCTTGTCGGGCGGCGAGACGGTGACGTTGCGGGGTGGCGCGCCGGGGCGCAGCTCGTCTTCCCAGCTCATGGGCGTGGCCGTGGCGTGTGGTGGGCCTAGAGCGTGTCGAGGGCCGAGACAAAATCGGAGACGATGTCGTCGGTGCCCTCGATGCCCACCGAGACGCGCACCAGCCCGTCGGCGATGCCGGCGGCGGCGCGCTCGGCGGGCGTGAGACCGGCGTGCGACGTGCGCGCCGGGCGGGTGACGAGCGTCTCGGGGCCGCCGAGGCTCGGGGCGCGCAGCGGCAGCGTCAGCGCGCCGAGGAGGCGCTCGGCCTGGGCCAGGCCGCCGGCGAGCTCGAAGCTGAGCATGCCGCCGAAGCCGTCGAAGAGCCGCGTGGCGCGCGCGTGGTCGGGGTGATCGACGAGGCCCGGGTAGTTGACGCGGGCGACGTGCGGCGACTCGGCGATGGCGCGCGCCAGCACGCCGGCGCTATGGCACTGCTGGCGCACGCGCAGGCCGAGCGTCTTGAGGCCGCGCGTCAGCAGAAAGCAAGCGTGCGGATCGAGGCAGCCGCCGAGGTGATCGAGCGAGCGCTTGGCGCGCGCCACGTGGCTGGCCTTGCCGATCACCGCGCCGGCGACCACGTCGGAGTGGCCGCCCATGTACTTGGTGCAGCTGTGCAGCTCGAGGTCGAAGCCGAGCTCGGCGGGGCGCAGGTTGATCGGCGTCGCGAAGGTGGCGTCGATCATCGAGACCAGCCCGTGCTCGGCGGCGAACCGTGTGACGGCCTCGAGCTCGGGCACGCGCATCAGCGGGTTGGAGATCGCCTCGACGTAGATCACGCGCGTGTTGCCGCGCAGAGCCCCCTTCCAGCTGTCGGGGTCGGCGCCGTCGACGACGTCGTGGCTGATGCCCATGCGCACCATGTCGTGGTGGATGAAGCTGTGCGTGCCGCCGTAGACGCAGTCCTGCACGATCACGTGCTCGCCGTGTTGCAGGTGCGACAGCAACGCCGATGTGATCGCCGCCATGCCGCTGCTCGCCACCAGCGCCGCCTCGGCGCCGCAGACGGCGGCGAGCTTGTCGGCGAGCAGCGTGTGGTTGGGGCTGTTGTTGAGCCGGATGTAGCGGATGTCGTGGTAGTCGCTATCCCCGTCGGCGCTGGGCATGACGTACATCGCCGACTGGTAGATCGGCGGCACCACCGAGCCGGCGGCGCGCGCGGCGGCTTCGCCGGCGTGTACGAGCTCGGTGTCGATCGCGCGCTTGCCTGTGCCCATCTTCAATCCTGCGGGTTGGTCGTGTTGGTGCGTGTGGTGCGCGGCGCGACCCGCAGAGTGCACAGCGGCGGCGTCACCGACGCCCACGACCGTGCGCACTGGCTAGGTCGAGCAGACGATATCTATAGCGCTTTTGCCTGGCACGCGCGCTGCTTTTGCGCCGCCCATGCGTTCGATGATGCTCGTCTTGGTGTTGCTAGTGGCAAGCTGCGGCGGCTCGGGGCCGGGCGCGCCGGCGGCCGACACCTTCAGCGGCTCGGTGGTCCCCGACGCCAGCCCGACCTTCGACCTGACCGCGCCGCTGGCGCCGGACACGCTCGCCAGCGACAGCGAGCACGACGCGACGAGCGCCGACGCCAGCAGTGACACCACCGCGCCGCCGAGCCCCGACAGCAGCGTCGACAGCGCGCCGCCGTCGACCCCGGACGCCACGGCCCCGCCTGCCGACAGCGCCGCGGCCGCGCCGAGCTGGTCGACGCTGCCGGGAAACGGCCTCACGTTGGGCCGCCCGGCGGGCGTCGTGCGCGGCGGTCAGCTGTATCTGTTCGTCGTCGGCACCACCGGCGAGACCTGGCAGAACATTCGCGTCGCACCGGGCGCGTGGAGCGGCTGGGCCAAGATGCCGAACGACCTGCCGCTGACCAGCTTCGGTCCCGTGGTGACCGTCTCGAGCGGCGGCACCATCGACCTCCTCGTGCGCGCGGCCGACGGAACGATCCACGCCAAGCGGCGCGGCGCGACGAGCTGGGCCAAGGCGCAACCGCTCGCGGGTGTGACAGCCGCCTACGCGCCGGCGGCCTACTACGACACCGACAGCAAGCTGCACGTGTTGGCCGTCGACTCGGGCAGCCGCATCTACGAGTCGGTGCGCGGCACGTCGAGCTACTCGGGCTGGAGCGCGCTGACCATCGCCGCGACACCCGCCATCTCGGGGGCGCCGGCGGTGGTCGTCGACAAGGGCAAGGTGCTGCGCTTGTTCGTGCGCGACGGTGGCGGCGCGATCTGGCGCGCGCGCCGCATCGGCAAGACGTGGCTCGGCTTCAGCGTGCTCGACAACGTGGGACGCACGCCGCAGTCACCGACGGCGGCGCTCGACGCCAGCGGCGAAGCGCGCCTCTTCGTGCGCGGCATGGACGACAAGCTGTGGAGCAACCGGCGCGTGGGCGCGGCCTGGCAGGGCTGGCAGAGCCACGGCGGCGTGCTCTCATCTGCACCCGGCGCGCTGGTCGATGGCGGCATGCTGCGCATCTTCTCGCGCGGCACCAGCAACGCCATCGAGACCTGCTACCCGCTCTGATCTATGTGATGTACCATCGCCGCCATGCTGATCTCCGAGCTCAACCAAGAGGAACGCTACGCGCTTTTGGGCCTGCTCAAGCTGATCGTGCGCGCTGACCACCAGCTGTCGAGCGGCGAGACCGACCAGCTGCGGCGCATCGCCAAGCTGATGGGCGAGGAGCTGTTTCTCGACACCACGCGCGCGGCGCACGAGATGTTCAAGAAGACGAGCGACATCAAGCGCTACTCGGAGAAGATCACGCGCCACGAAGCGCGCGCCCTGCTGTACGACTTGTCGCGTGAGGCGGCAGAGGTCGGCGGCATCTCGCCCGAGGAAGGCCACGAGCTCAACTGGCTCGCCAAGCTCTGGGACCTCGAGATCGGCAACGACTACAAGCGCGTGACGGCGGCTGGCGACTAGCTAGCGCCGCCGCCTGCGGCCTCCGGCCTCAGGCCCGGAAAGTACCGCAGTCCGATGTCTGCGCGGAAAGGCCACGGGCCACTGGCCACAGGCCACGGTCGCTCCACGCGCCGCGCACGCTTTGCACGGGGCGCTCTGCCGCGACATGGCGGCGCGAGTGCTTCGGCTCTCGACTCCGACGTCGCTGCGGCACGCAATGGCCCAAGGCGCCCGAGGCCCGAGGCCCGAGGCCCGAGGCCCGAGGCCCACGAGCGCCTGTGGCCCGTGGCCTGTGGCCCGTGGCCTCTCTAACGGATTCTGATCACGCGCACGCGCGCCTTGGCCTGCGCCGCGGTCGTAACCTCGACCTCGAGCGTGCCGGCCTTCTCCACCTTGAGCACCAACAGCTCGGCGCCGCCCGGACGCAGCTTACCGTCGGCGGTATCGAAGTCCTGCGTAGCGGGGCCGGGGATCGGGCCAGCGTGTGTCGCGCCGAAGAGGTCGCAGCCGCGCTGGCGGCCGGTGACGGAATCGGTGACGGTCGGCAGGTAGTTGTAGCGCGGGTCGGTGCTCACCGGCTTGCCGCCGGCGACGCGGTTGCTGAGCGCCACGGCGGTCCAGTACTGCGTGACGAGGTCGGCGTAGCTCATCTTGGTCGAGGCGAGCAGGCTGGCGAGCCCGGTCTCGGGCTGGTCCATGAAGCCGCGCAACCAGGCGATGCCGCCCTTGTCCTGCGGATCGCCGTTGCTGTCGATGGCGTCGCCGCCGGCCTGGTCGAAGAAGTAGCGCAGCAGCATGTAGCCGGCGCCGCGCAGCACGCCGTCGGCCGATCCGGGCACGTACTTGAGGATCTTGTCGCCCACGCTGTTGGGCACGCTAACGAGGTCGATCTCGCCGAGGGTCGCCGCGAGCACGTAGAGGTTGCCCGACTGATAGCCGCTCAGGTCCTGCGCCAGGTGGCTCAGCCCTTCGGTGACGTAGGGGTTCTCGTTGGTGCCGACAGTCTGGTTGAGCACGAACTTGCGGTAGAAATAGATCGCGTGCTGAAACTCGTGCGCCACGGTCTCGAGCAGCGCGCGCGCCGTGTTGTAGGGCGGCTGCAGCGAGCTCGGCGGCGAGAGGTAGACCAGCTCCATGCCGTTGCTCGCGGCGCAGCCGGGCAGCGAGCTGGCGTTGACCAGGTCGCACGGCGAGACGTAGGCGACGGCCGAGCCGGCCACCAGCGGGCTGAGCAGCACCGAGATCAGCCCGTCGCCGTCGACATCGGACTCCTTGCCGAAGTAGACGCGCTCGCGCGGCACGATGATGTTGGCGAACTCGTCGGTGAGCTGCTTGAGGTCCTCGCTGCTGATGGTGGCCAGCGGCGTGGTCGTCTTGTCGATCCAGAACACGGCGACGTTGTCGACGTGGATCGCCTCGGCGGTGATCGTGACCGGCGTGCCGCCGCCGCTGCCGACTTTGAACTCGCGCGTCTCGCCGACCTTGGGCGGCACGCTGGCGGCGGCGTATGTCGGCGGGGCGAGCTTCTTGCCCTTGGCCTCGGCGAGCAGCCGCTGCAGGCGCTGCGCGAAGGTGCAGCGACGCGGCGCGGGCCACGGCGAAGCGGCCGCGAAGCTCGGCTGCGCCGGCGTGGCGGGCGCCGGCGGCGCGCCGCGCATGGCGGCGATCTTGGAATTGACGGTGTAGTCGTGCTGCACGACGCCTTGGTCGTCGAGCGAGAGCAGCAGCACCATCATCGTCTCGTCGCCGTTGACGGGCAGCGAGGCGGCGATCTTGCCGCTGCTGTCGGCGTCGAGCTCGTAGAAGGCGCCCAGGGCGAGCGGCGCGGGCGCGTCGACGCCCACATCGGCGGGCGTGGCGTCGCCGCCCCCGTCGGGCGTGACGCGCGCGTCGTCGTTGGTCTGCGCGCTGTCGCTGCAGCCGGCGCCGGCGAGCAGCAGCGCGGCGAGCAATGCGATGGTGAAACGGCGAGTCATGCCCGACCTCGTGATACGCGGCGACGTTGGCGCTCGCGCTGGCGAAACCCCAGCAGCAGCAGCGCGGCAAAGAAGAAGACTAGCGTGTTGGCGGGCGCGATGCTGGCGACAGCGCAGCCGCCCCCGCCGCCATTGGGGTCGGGGTCGGGGTCGGGCGGCGGCGGGTTGACCGGCGGCTTGTCGATGGCGCTGCCACGCACGGCGAGCGAGAGCGGCAGCTGCTTGTCACGGCGCGCGGTGCTGGCGGCGATGATGATCACGTCGCCGCGCGCGTCGATGGACAGCTCGTCTTCCTCGGGCTTGCCGCTGACGATCAGCGGGTCGCTCTTGTCGCCCGTGACGAGGTGCAGCATCAGCTTCGGCTGCTCGCGCTCGACGGTGACCGTGATGCGTGTCTTGTCGTCGGCCTTGACGCGGTAGTAGCGCGCCGAGAGGTAGGCGATCTCGCCGCTGATGCGCAGCGGGTGGCTGCCCGCGACGTCCTCGACGGTGACCTGCGGGTAGCTGGCGGCTTCCTTGTAGCCCTTGCCGCTGACCGCGCGATCGCCGGTGAGCAGATTCCACAGCGCCATCTCGCCGAAGGCCTCCGCCAGCGAGCTCTGGTGATCGCGCGCCAGCACCGCGTCGGCGGCGTCGGCGGCCGAGCTGCTCTGCCCCTTGCCGAGCTCCTCGAAGATCGCCGGCACGATGTCCTTGCCGAAGCGCTGGTCGAGAAACATCGGCCAGATCGCCGCGCCGTAGACGAACAGGTCGGCTGGGCTTTTGGGCTTGTCGTCGATGGGGCGCGCGCTGTCCGAGAAGAAGTGCTTGATGAAGCCTTCGAAGTCCTTCTGCTCGGGGTAGAGCTTCTCGGTGGCCCACACGGCGGTGCCCTCGGAGAAGGCGCTGCCCAGCGCGTCGCTGTAGGCGGCCTGCACCATGTGAAAGAACTCGTGCGAGGCGAGTATCTTCATACCGTCTTCGGGCGTGGGGTAGGCGTAGCCCTTGAAGTCGTTCTCCACCACCATGTAGCCGGCGCAGCGACGCGGCGTGCCGCTGGCGCAGGCCTCTTTCACGGCGTAGCCGTCGGCCCCGCCGCCCTGGTCCTTGAGGTAGACGTCGAAGCGGCCGTCGCCGCCGAAGTCGGGGCGATCGTGGTAGGCGCTGTCGTCGAGCGGCTCGCGAAAGCCGAGCTGCGTCGTCTCGAAGTCGTAGACCTCGCCGAAGATGGCGGCGAAGCGCGAGACGAAGTCGGGCACGCCGTCGCTGTCGGCGTCGGCGGCGGGCACGGCGTCAGCGCCGTCGCGCGCGTAGTGCATGCGCACCTTGCCGCCAGGCGCGTCGACGCGGTCGACGGTGGTGCCCGCGGCGTAGCCGTTGCCGTTCCAGCCGTCGCCGTCGGTGGGCCGGATCTGCGCGCGCCGCACGTGTACGTCGTTAGGCTGCTGCACACCACAGCCCACGAGCAACACCGCAGCGAGCGCGAGCGCTCGCGATGTCACAGCTTGCTCCAGCGCACGGTGTAGAAGGCGCTGGTGTTCCCCGGGCTGTAGTAGCTGTCGATGACGAGCTTGACGTGGGTCTGGCCGTCGGCGAGGCGGATCACGTAGGCCTGCGCGAGGGGCGTCAGCTTGCCGCTGCCCACCTCGTAGTCGTACCAGAGGCCGGTCTGCCCGCCGAACGCGGTGAGGATGTTGTTGATCGGGTCGTAGCTGACCTGGCAGCTGTCGTCGATGAACTCGTCGGCGTGAAAGTCGACCGACGGCGGCACCGCCGTGACCTGATCGAGCGTCTTGCCGGCGAGGATCGCCACGCCGCCCTGCCCCGCGCCGCTGTCGCCGCCGTTGATGCGGATCACCGAGCGGCGGATGGCGATATCCCACGCCGAAGACTTCTTGGCGTCGACGTCGCTGACGTCCACGCGCGAGCCGTCCTTCAGCGAGACGTAGACGTAGGGGTTGCTCTTGGCGGCGTTGATGCCGCCGGCGGTGGCGTCGATGGTCGTCTCGGTGACGCCGCTGCCTTTGTCCGTGCTCTGCACCGAGCCCGTCGAGACTTTGGCCACGGCGCCCACGGCGTCGATCCACTCGCTCTCGCAGGGCGCTTTGGTGCCGATATCGGGCAGCGTGCCGAGATCGGGGTAAACATCGGCGCTTCCGGTGTCCTGCGCAGCCACCGGCTTGTCGGCGGCTGGCGGGTTGCTGTCGTCAGAGCAGGCGACGAGCAGCGAAAGCGAAAGGAACAGGCCTAGGCAATAAGCTACGGAACGCACGGGCGTACACCTCCATACATCCCGGGGGTTTTTACATAGCCCCGGCCCGAGCGCAACGTGCGCTTTGTCGCGCTAATCCAGCGGGGCGAGCAGGCTCTCGACCTCGCCCTCGCCGAGCCCGCCGCTGGCGGCGCCGTAGATGCCCTCGGCGAGCTGGCGCTTGCGCTGCTGCAGCGCGAGCATGCGCTCCTCGACGCTGCCGGCGACGATCAGGTTGTAGACGAACACCGGCTTGGTCTGGCCGATGCGATAGGCCCGATCGGTGGCCTGCGCCTGCGCGGCGGGATTCCACCAGGGGTCGTAGTGGATCACGGTGTCGGCGCTGGTCAGGTTGAGGCCGGTGCCGCCCGCCTTGAGCGAGATCAGAAACACGTCGGCCTCGCCGGCGCAGAAGGCGTCGATGCGGCGCTGCCGGTCGGGCGTGGCGCCGGTGAGTGACAGCGCGCGCACGTCGCGCTCGGCGAGCTCGTTCGCGATCAGCGCCAGCATGCTGGTGAACTGCGAGAACAGCAGCACGCGGCGCCCCTCGCGCAGCTGGTGCTCGAGCAGCGTCAGCGCCGCCTCGAGCTTGGCCGATGCGCGCACGTCGGCGGCGGCGCGCACGCGCACCAGGCGCGGGTCGCAGCAGACCTGGCGCAGCTTCATCAGCGCGTCGAGGATCGTGATCGTCGAGCGCGCGATGCCCTTCTCGGCGATGGCCTCGCGCACCTTGGCGTGCGCGGCGACGCGGATGCTCTCGTAGAGATCGCGCTGCGCGCCGCGGATGCCGACGGTGCGCACGATCTCGGTCTTGGGCGGAAGCTCGCGCGCCACCTCGTCCTTGGTGCGCCGCAGGATGAACGGCCCCACGCGCCGGCGCAGCGCGCGCAGCGGCGCCTCTTCGCCGTCGCGCTCGATCGGCTTGCGAAAGGCCTGCGCGAAGCGCGCGCTGTCTCCGAGCTGTCCCGGGTTGAGAAAGTCGAACAGCGACCACAGCTCGCCGAGGTTGTTTTCGATGGGCGTGCCCGAGAGGCACAGCCGGTGGCGCGCCTCGAGCGCGCAGACGGCGCGCCGCACGCGGCTGCGCGGGTTCTTGATGGCCTGCGCCTCGTCGAGCACCAGCAGATGGAAGTCGTGCGCCGCGAGGCGATCCTCGTCGCGCAGCAGCACCGGGTAGCTGGTCACCACCACGTCGGCGCGCGCGAGCTCCTTGTAGCGCGGGTGACGGCGTGCGCGCGAGCCCGTGAGCAGCACCACGCGCAGGCTCGGCGCGAAGCGCGCGATCTCGCGCTGCCAGTTGGTGGTCAGGCTCGTCGGCGCCACCACTAACGACGGTCGCGCCGCGGCGCGCCCCGAGGCGTGCTCGGCGAGCAGGTGCGCGATGGTCTGCAGCGTCTTTCCGAGGCCCATGTCGTCGGCGAGGATGCCGCCGACGTCGTGGTGCGCCAGGTGCTGCAGCCAGTCGAGCCCTTCTCGCTGATACGGGCGCAGCGTGGCCTGCAGCCCAGGCG
>JAGQIK010000683.1 GCA_020431405.1 Myxococcales bacterium | reverse complement strand
GCGCTGCTCGCCGAGCGCGCCGACGATGGCCTCGGCCTCGCCGGCGCCGCGATGGCCTGCCGCGCCGAGAGCCCCGAGCAGGCGCTCGACCTGGCGGCGCGCGCCGTGACGGCCGGCGAGACCTTCGCCGGGCGGCTGGCGCTCGGCACGATGGAGCTCGAGCGCGGGCACCTGCGCGAGGCACAGGTCGCGCTACGCGCCGCGCTGCGCGCCAAGCCACGCAGCCCGCGCGCGCGGGCGCTGCTGCTGCGCGCCTACCGCGAGCAAGCAGCCGGCACCGCCGCCGCCGCGGCCAGCGACGACGAGACGAGCGCCGAGCGCGGCTTCGTCGCCTCGCTGCGGCGCCTCTCGGGGCTGCTCTCCAGTCGCCCGCTGCTCGAAGATCTCAGCCCCGCCGTCGCGCGCGTACAGGCCGATGTCGATCGCCCGCTGCTGGTGGCGGTGATGGGCGAGTTCAACAGCGGCAAGTCGACCTTCGTCAACGCGCTCATCGGCGAAGAGATCGCGCCGATGGGCGTGCGCCCGACCACCGCCACCATCAACGTGCTCAAGTACGGCGCCGAGCGCGCCGCGCGCGTGATCTATCGCGACGATCGCGAAGAGACGCTCGGCTGGGACGACGTGGGGCCGTTTCTGCGCGGGCTCGACAACAGCGCCGCGCGCGCGGTGCACGTCGTCGAGCTGCTCTATCCGGCCGAGGAGCTGCTGCGCGTCAACGTCGTCGACACGCCGGGGCTCAACTCGATGATCGACGAGCACGAGCAGACCGCGCGCGAGTACATCGAGCAGGCCGACGCCATCATCTGGCTCTTTTCGGCGCAGCAGGCCGGCAAGGACAGCGAGCAGGCGGCGCTCGAGCTGATCGAGCGCCAGAAGCTCAAGACCGTCGGCGTGCTGAACAAGGTCGATCACCTCTCGGAGCAGGATCTGGCGCAGGTGCTGCGCCACCTCGAGCAGGGCTTCGGCGCGCTGTGCGAGACCATCGCCGCCGTCGCCGCGCGCCCCGCGCTCGACGCGCTGACCCACGGCGACCAGGCGGCGCTCGACAAGAGCCGCTTTCCGGCGCTGCGCGCGCTGCTCGAAGAGCGCATCTTTTCGCGCAGCCGGCGCATCAAACGCGAGGCTTCGGCGCGCAAGCTGGCCGGCATCTGCGCCGAGGCGCGGCGTCGGCTCGAGGCGGCACTGCAACCGGTGGCCGACGCGCGCGAGCAGGTGGCGACCCTCGAGCAGACGCTGCGCGACGCGCGCGCCCTCGACGCGCGCATCCGCGAGCGCGAGGCGCTCGACGGCGCGCTCGATCGGCTCTACCGCGAGGCGGCCCACGAGGTGCTCGAGTTCGTGCGCCCACGCCGCTGGTACTTCGGCCAACACCGCGCCTCGCGCGCCGACCGCGATTTTTTGATCGAGCTGCTCGAGGAGCGGCTGGTGACCCTCGCCGACGGCGTGGTCGGCCGCACGCGCGCCGACCTGCTGGCGCAGGGCCGCACGCTGCAGAGCGCGCTGGCGCGCCACCTGACAGGGCGCGCGCTCGGCGCGCTGTCGCACCACACCGAGCGCGTGGCGGCGCTGGTCAGCGAGCGGCGCGCGCTGCTCGAGCAGGTGGCGGCGCGCTTTCGCGCCTACGTGCGCGGCTTTCTCGCCGGCGGCCGCGTCGATCACTTCTTCGAGCACCAGCTGCCCAAGCTCGAGCTCGAGCTCAAGCCCGCCGAGCGCGCGCTGCGCGAGCGCGAGGTCGACGTCGATCTCGAGCTGCTCGTGCCGCTCTCGGAGTGGCACGAGGCGACGACGGCGGCGCTGGTGGCGGCGCTCGTGGCGCTGCGCGAGGTCATCGCGGTGCTCGAGCTCGAGCTCGACGAGGCTGCGCTCGCGCCGCTTCACGAGCTGGAGCAGGCGCTGCGCTAGCGCCGCGCTCACGGCGAGCGCGAGATATTCTGCGACGACGCGCGCGGGGCCGCATCGTATCGAAGTCGGCGGTTTCCTTTGTAGGCGATCTCATCCATACTTGTTCGCTCGCTAGGCACGACCGCAACCAACCTCAAGGGCTGGAAATAATGAAGAAAAAGAAAGCGACCGCGAAGGCTGCGAAGAAGAAGGCGACCAAGAAGAAGGCCGCCAAGAAGGCGACCAAGAAGGCGGCGACCCAAGCTGCTGACAATCAGGTCGAAGAGCTTTCCGACGAGGAGCTGGCGGCCGCAGCCGGTGGCCTCGGCCTCGATCTTGGCCAGCTCAACCAGTCGATCCCCGGCGGCGTCAGCTGCACGGTGCAGCCCGGCCTCAAGGGCGACCTCGGCGGCAGCAATCAGAGCATCCCTGGCGGCGTCAGCTGCGCCAAGCTCAAGAAGCCCAGATAGCGTCCCCTAGGTCAGCGCCCACCCGTTCATCATCCAGGCGCTGACCGCGCTATGCGCGACCAACCTCCGATCGTGTTTCTCGGCCCCTCGCTCGAGCGGGCGAGGGCGAGCTGCATCCTGCAGGCCGACTACCGGCCACCGGTCAAGCGTGGCGATCTCGACGCCCTGCAGGGCCCGGCGACGGTCGCGATCATCGATGGCGTCTTCGAGCAGAGCCGCTCGGTCTCGCCGCGCGAGCTGATCGCCGCCGCCGGCCGCGGCGTGCGCCTGGTCGGCTGCTCGAGCATGGGCGCGCTGCGCGCGGCCGAGGTGCCGCGCGCGATGGTCGGCTACGGCAAGGTCTTCAGCATGTATCACGCAGGGACCATCGCCGACGACGACGAGGTGGCGATCGCCTTCGATCCGAGCAGCGGCCGCGCTACCTCCGAGGCGATGGTCAACATCCGCTTCGCCGTCGACGAGATCGTGCAGCGCCAGATCATCCCGCGCGCCGTCGGCGCCCGCATCATCGACGCCGCCAAGGCGCTCAACTACCAAGAGCGCGTCTACGCCGTGATCCTCGCGGCGGCGGGCATCGACGACGACGAGACGCGCCAGCGGCTCGCCGCGATGTTGCGCAAGCACGACCTCAAGCGGCTCGACGCCATCCGCCTGCTCGAAGCGCTCGCCCAGGGCCAGCTGCGCGAGGCGATGGACGAGCGCCTCGCGCAGCTATCTACCGGCGAGGTCTCGGGCACCACCGTCGCGCCGATCGCGGCGCGCAAGCGGCATCGCGAGTCGCTGATCTGGGAGAGCGGCGACGTCGTCAGCTGGACCGAGCTGGTGCAGTGGCTGGCCAAGACCGGCGGCCTGCGCGCCATCGCGCATCAGTTTCACTTCTACGACGAAGACGAGGACCAAGACCAAGACCAAGACCAAGACCAGGACCAAGACGACGTGGCCAGCGAGCTGCACGTGCGCGCGATGGCGATGCGACCGCGGGTCGAGGCGCTGCGCCGCGTGTGGGGCTGGTTTGCCGCTGAAGAGGCGCAAGTGACCCTGCGCGATCTCGGCGCCGACCTCGATGCGCTCTACGACATCATCGAAGAGGAAGACGCCGCGCTCGAGCTGCTCGGCACCTGGGTGCGCCGTGCCGATCCGGTCTTCGAAGCGCACGTCTTTCACACGCTGCTGCGCTCGGGCAGCGCGCTTCGGCGCGAGCTGATGCGCGCCGGCTGCTTCGCCGCGCTGCGCGACGCGGCCCGCGCGCGCGATGTCACCGCCACGGCCGACGACAGGCGGCTGGTGCAGCGGCGGCTGCAGCAGCGCTTCAACGTCGGCCTGTGGCAAGAGGTGCTCGACGAGGCCGAGCGCTGCGGCATCGATCACGCCGCCATGGACGAGCTCGCGCGCGACATGGCCGCCATCCGCACCATGCTGCACGGCGCCTCGGCGTCCGCGCCGCGCCGCGAAGCGCTGCACGCGTTGTTCGACGCGCTGCCCAAAGACCCCAGCTCGCGCCGCTTCAGCATGCCCATCGCCGAAGCGGCGCGGCGCGCGCGCGCGCTGCAAGCGCTCGTCGGCGTCTCGCGCGTCGGGTTCATCGAAGGCCTGGTGCACGCCGGCGCCACCTGGTCGGTGGCGCAAGCCTTCGGCGCGCTCGAGACCTGGTCGACCACCATCACCGCTGGCAAGGCGGCCTCGCGCGAGGCGGCCGAGGTCGGCGCGCTGATGGAGATGCTCGAGCAGTGGTCCTACTCGCACGCCGAGTTTGCCGAGCTCGAGATCGCCTCATACGCCGAGATGCAGCAGCGCGCTGGCGCCGTCGTCGACCCGCGCACGCTGTGTCTGCCCTACGACAGCACCTTCAGCGCGCAAACGCCCATCGAGTGGGTCGAGACGCGCAACCTGCTCGACGGCGAGATCGTCTGGGCCCCCGTCGCCTTCTTGACGATCCCCGAGCGGCTCAACGATCCGACCTACTGTCCGCGGCTCGGACGCAGCGTCTTCACCACCAACGGCGGGGCGGCCGCCTTCACCGAGCTCGAGGCGATCACGCACGCGCTCTACGAGTACATCGAGCGCCACGAAGAGGACTGCTGGCGGCGCCTCTATCAAAACCCCGGCCTTCGCGGCGCCGCGCCCGTGCGCTTCATCGATCCGGCCTCGCTCGACGCGCCGCTGCGCGCGCTCGTACACAACGCCGAGCAGACCGCCGGCGCGGTGCGCATCGTCGACGCCACGCTCGACCTCGGTGTGCCCACCGTCTGCGTCTACGTCCTGCGCGATTCGATGCCGGTGCCGCACGCCGAGTTCGGCCTCGAGCAGGGCGAGTACGTCGGCTGGGCCTGCCACCCCGACGTGCAGGTCGCCATCGAAGCGGCGCTCTGCGAGGCGCTGCAGACACGCGCGGCGGACGCGGCCGGCAGCCGCGAAGACCTGGTGCTCGCCGAGCGCAGCCTCGGCCGCCACACGCGCTCCAAGCCGTGGTCGCGCGCCTATCGCATGGCCCTCACCGATCCCGACGCGCCGCTGCTGCCCATCGAGAAGCTGCCGCACCCGGGCGCCTGCCTGCGCGACATCCGCGACGAGCTCGGCTGGACCCTCGACGCGCTGGCGCGCCGCGGCGTCGAGCAGGTGCTCTACCGCGAGCTGACGCCGCCGGCGGTCAAAGACGGCCACGTGGTGCGCGTGCTCGTTCCGGGCCTCAGCGACGTCAACCCGTTCTGTCTCACCGCGCGCGTCAGGCGCTTCGTGCTGGCAGACTTTCTCGGACCGGCCGGCGCGTACCTGCCGTCGTCGCTGGCCGCGCTGCCGCCGAGCCGCTTTGCCGAGTAGACGCTCGCATAGCCGCTCATACGACCAGCGGCTGCAGGACCTCGTAGGCGCTGGCCCGATGGTAGTTGCGCGCGATCACGTCGGCCTGCCGCGCGGCCTCGCGCGCGCCGAGGGTTCGCTTCATCGTCTTGATGGTCTGCTCGAGGCTCTGTTTGCGGAGCACCGCCTCGACCATCGGCCAGCTCGACTCGTGACAGGAAAAGCCGAGCAGCGGCTCTGGCAGACACAGCGCGCGCACCTGCCGCACGAAAAATTCGACGGCATCCTCGCCGGGGAGCGCGCTGCGGATGCAGTCGATGGCGGCCTGGCGATTGGGCGCGTTCATCAACACCGCCACCATCAGCCGGGCGTGGGGGTCCGTCATGCGTTTGCGGATATCCGATAGCCTGTTATGGCGATACTGCGTCTTGCGTGCGCCGAGCAGCGCGTCGAAGAACGCCGCATCGCGCGCGTGCGCGGTGGCGGCGATCTCGGCGAGCAGCGCGTCTCTGCGATCGGGCGCCGACGTGGCCACGGCATCGATCAACGGGCCGATGGTGTCGAGAGACGCCTCGCGTGCCAGATCGAGGGCGATCTGCTCGAAGCGCGCGCCGTCGACGTGCGAGAGGATCCGCAGCGCGCGCAGCGATACGCGTTTCGGTCCGTCCAGCGGCCGCGCCGGTATCCTGATACCGCCCGGCAGATAGGTATATTGCGGCGTATGTTCTTCTTCCTGCCAGGTGCGGACGAGAAAGGTCACGCTCGGCTCGACGAGATGATAGAGCGAGTGGATGAACGTCTCGCCTGCCTCGATCTCGACCACGGTGCCGCGCGGGCAATAGACCGACGACTGCCAGCCAAGCTCGCCCAGCGCCAGCTGCGCGTTGATCACGCGCGTGGGCGTATAGCGAAAGCGCGTGTGCAGGCTGGCGCCTTCGAGCACGCAGAAGGCGCCGCTAAACGAGTGCTGGTGGATGGCCGTCGTCGCCGAGAGCCAGTGCAGCACCTCGATAAAGAAGTAGCGCCCGCGATAGAGCGTCTGGGCGAAGTCGGAAAACTCCGCCTCGCCCGGCAGCGGATGCGGGTCGAGGGCCACGCGCGCCAGAAGCTCGGCGTCCGAGACGTGCGCGACGATGTCGGCCTCGCGCAGCGCCTGCGAAGCGATGCGCCCGAAGACGCGATAGTCGTAGTTCTCGCGGCGGAAGCGGCTCTCGATGCGCTCGCCGAGCGCGGCGACAAAGTCCATCAGTGGCGCAGACTAACACGGGCCGAGAGGACGCGAGCCCACCTGCCGGCTACCAACCTTTGGTGTTACGTTGACGGACATGTCTGAGAGCCTACCGATCGTCTTTTTGGGCCCTTCGCTCGAGCGCGAGAAGGCCTCGTCGATCCTGCAGGCCGAGTATCGGCCGCCCGTCAGGCGCGGCGACCTCGAGCAGATCGAGGGACCTACGACAGTCGCGATCATCGACGGCGTGTTCGAGCAGAGCCGCTCCGTCTCGCCGCGCGAGCTGATCGCCGCCGCCGGGCGCGGTGTGCGCATCGTCGGCTGCTCGAGCATGGGCGCGCTGCGCGCGGCCGAGGTCCCCAAGGCGATGGTCGGCTACGGCAAAGTCTTCAGCATGTATCGCGACGGCACGCTCGCCGACGATGACGAGGTCGCCATCGCGTTCGATCCGAGCAGCGGGCGCGCGGCGTCGGAGGCGATGGTCAACATCCGCTACGCGGTCGGCGAGCTCGTGCGGCGCGAGATGATCCCGCAGACCCTCGGCGCGAAGATCGTCGACAGCGCCAAAGCGCTCAACTACCAAGAGCGCGTCTATGCCGTTATTCTCGCCGCCGCCGGCGTCGACGACGCCGAGACCAAGCAGCGCCTCGCCGCTATGCTGTTAAAGCACGATCTCAAGCGGCTCGACGCCATACGCCTGCTCGAGGCGCTCGCGCAGGGCGCGCTCGACGCGGCGATGCACGAGCGCGTGATGCGCCTTTCCACCAACGAGGTCTCGGGTACGGCGGCCACGCCGATCGTCGCCGCGCGTCGTCACCGCGAGGCGCTGATCTGGGAGACCGGCGACGTGGTGAGCTGGACGGCGCTGGTGCAGTGGCTGGCCAAAGTCGGCGGGCTGCGCGCCATCGCCGCGCAGTTTCACTTCTACGACGAAGACGACGAAGACGACGAAGACGAGGACCAAGACCAAGACCAGGACCAAGACCAAGACCAAGACGACGCGGACGACGAGCGGCTAGCGCGTGCCGTCGAGATGCGGCCGAGGGTCGAGACCTTGCGCCGCGTTTGGGGCTGGTTCGCCGCCGAGGAGGCGCGCGTCACCCTCGACGATCTCGGCGCCGACCTCGAGGCGCTCTACGACATCATCGAGGAGGAAGACGCCGCCCTCGAGCTGCTCGGCACGTGGGTGCGCCGCGCCGACCCCGTCTTCGAGGAGCACGTCTTTCACACGCTGTTGCGTTCGGGCGCCGAGCTTCGACGCGAGCTGATGCGCGCCGGCTGCTTCGAGTTTCTGCGCCAGCAGGCGCGCGCGCGCGGCGTGGTAGCCGACGACGCCGACCGCCGCCTGGTGCAGCGCCGCCTGCAGCAGCGCTTCAACGTCGGTCTCTGGCAGGACGTGCTCGACGAGGCCGAGCGCAGCGGCATCGACAACGCGGCGATGAGCGCGTTCGCGCGCGAGATGGCCGCGATCCGCACCATGCTGCGCACCACGCCGGCGGCATCGTTTCGCGAGCAGGCCGTCAGCGAGCTGTTCGACGCGGCGCCCAAAGATCCCGACTCGCGCCGCTTCACCATGCCCCTCGCCGAGGCGGCCCGGCGCGCGCGCGAGCTCAAGTCGCTGATCGGCGTGGCGCGCCTTGGCTTCATCGAGGGCCTGGTGCACGCCGGCGCCAAGTGGTCGGTGGCGCAGGCCTTCGGCTCGCTCGAGACGTGGTCGACGACGATCACCTCGGGCAAGGCGGCCTCGCGCGAGGGCGCCGAGGTCGGCGCGCTGCTCGAGATGCTCGAGCAGTGGTCCTACTCGCACGCCGAGTTTCCCGACCTGCAGGTGGCGTCGTACGAAGAGATGGCGCGCGGCGCACGGTCGGTGGTCGACCCGCGCACGCTCTGCATGCCCTACGACGGCACGTGGACCGAAAAGACGCCCATCGAGTGGGTCGAGACGCGCAACCTTTTCGACGGCGAGGTGGTCCTCGCGCCGCTGGCCTTCCTCACGATCCCCGAGCGCCTCAACGACCCGACCTACTGCGCGCGGCTCGGACGCAGCGTCTTTTCGACCAACGGCGGTGCGGCGGCGTTCACGCAGCTCGAGGCGATCACCCACGCGCTCTACGAGTACATCGAGCGCCACGAGGAAGACTGCTGGCGCAGGCTGCATCAAAACCCGGGCCTCGCTGGCGCCGCGCCGGTGCGCTTGATCGACCCGGCGTCGCTCGACGGCCCGCGGCGCGCGCTGATCGAAAACGTCGAAGAGACGGTGGGCCCGGTGCGACTGATCGACGCCACCGTGCAGCTCGGCGTGCCCACCGTCTGCGCCTGCGTGTTTCGCATCGACCCGCCGCGCCACGACGTGGAGTTCGGCTTCGACGAGATCGAGCACCTCGGCTGGGCTTGCCACACCGACATCCAGGTGGCCATCGAGTCGGCCGTCTGCGAGGCGCTGCAGACGCGTGCGGCCAACGCGGCGGGCGCGCGAGAGGACCTGCTGCTCAGCGAGCGCAGCCTCGGCCGTTACGACCGGCCCAAGCCGCTGCCGCGCGCCTATCGGCTGAGCCTCTCCGACAGCGAGACCGCGCTGGCGATCGAAAAGCTGCCCGATCCCGGCGCGGCGCTGCGCGACGTGCGCGACGACCTGTCGTGGACGCTGCGCAGCCTCGCGCGAAACGGCGTGACGCAGGTGCTGTGGCGCGACCTGACGCCGCCAGCGGTCGAGGGCGCCTACGTCGCGCGCATCCTGGTGCCCGGGCTGAGCGACATCAACGCCTACTACATGACCGATCGCGTGCGGCGCATGATCCTCGCCGACTTTCTCGGGCCACGCGGGCTCTATCTTCCCGGCGCCACCGCGGCGCTGCCCCGCGGCCGCTTCGCCGAATAGCGCTCTACAGAATAGCCCTCTAGAGACCCATCAGCAGCGGCTCGGCGAGCAGCTCGCGCAGCACCTTCCAGCCCCAGCTGAGGCGGATCTCCTGCGGCAGCCGGCGGTGGCGCGCGACATAGGCGCGCAAGAAGCGCTCGGTGGCGGCGTTGGGATAGCCACCGCCGCCGATCGGCGCGAACTCCTGGTAGCGCGCGAGGATCTCGGCCAGCGCGCTGTCGCGCTCGTGCTTGGCGACGATCGACGCGGCGGCGACGACCACCTCGCGGCTCTCGGCCTTGTCAAAGGCCTCGAGCGCGGGGTACTCGCGCGCCAGCGGGCTGAACAAGCGCTCGCCGTCGGCGACGATGCGCGCCGGCGCGGCGGGACAGCGCCGGATGATGCGGCGCGCCAGCTCGCGCTCGAGCTGATTGAGCCCGCCGCGCTCGACCCAGCGATCGATCTCGGCCGGCGCGCAGACGACGACCTCCACCGCGCCGATGGTGCGGATCTGCTCGGCGAGCTCGCCGCGCGTCTGGCGCGCGTCGTCGCTCGAGCCATACGCCTTGGAGTCGGCCAGCCCGAGCGCCGACAGCGCGGCGAGGCCCGCGTCATCGACGTAGACACCCGCCAGCACCATCGGGCCGAGCACCGGGCCGCGGCCTGCTTCATCGATTCCGAGCACGCTCATCGCCGCGCACTGTACACGGCGCGCGGTCGCGACGGCTAGCGCTCTGAGCGCTAGGCCAGGCTGCGCCACGCCGCGGCGAGCGCCTCGAGCCGCTCGCTGTGCGCGTCGAGCGCCGAGGCGCCGCCCGACAGCTCGTGGGCGCAGGCACCCGCGTA
>JAGQIK010000682.1 GCA_020431405.1 Myxococcales bacterium | reverse complement strand
TCGGCCTCGCGCCGCGCGAACGCAGCGGCCACGCCGCCGCTGGTCGTCAGGCCGGCGCCGAAGTCGACGCTGCGGCCGTCGTCGTCGTCGGCAGTGTCGCGTGCGCTGCGCGCGCAACACGCGGCGCGCACGGAGGTCATCGCGAGGCCTGCCGCCGAGGCCAAAGCGCACGTGCCGCCCGTGCGCCGACGTCAGCGGCCGGCGCGGCGGCGGCGCAGCGCCAAGACGACCACGACCACCGACGACATCGTGCGCACCTGGTGACGCGCTAGGGCACGTTCATCGTTAGCTCGCGCGACGAGCCGAGCGGATTGCCCGCCACGTCGAGCGTCCACAGTGCCCAGTAGTACGTGCCGGCCGGCAGCGAGCGCGGCGGATCGGTGCTGCTCGGCCCGGGCCGCCCGTCATCCCAGCGCACGTTGCCCTCGCGGCCGCGCCGCATGCCGCTATGCCAGACCCACACCATGTCGTCTTCGTTTTCGATGCGGTCTTGGCGAACGGCGATGCGCTTGCGAAAGACGGCGCACACCACGTGGCGCTCGCCGGTGGCCGGCCACGAGAAGCTCGGCGCGTGCATGTCGCCCGACGCCGCGGGCGAGAGCAGCTGCGTGTTGGAAAAGAGCTGGTTGTTGAAGACGAACTCGCCGCCGCCGCCGTTGGCGTTGCCGTCGTCGGCGCCGCAGGCGCTGGCGAGCAGGATCACCGCCGCGCAGAGCGCGACGCGGGTGTTGGTGCTCATGCGACCTCCTAGAAGATGTCGTTGAAGAAGCTCATGCGCAAAGACAGCGCGCCGGTGGGGCCGATCATGTGCGCCGTGCGCTCGTTGACTGCGGGCGCGCCGAACAGATCGATCTCGCGCTCGCTGTAGGGCAGCTGCCCGAGGTAGGCCAGACCCAGCGTCACGCTCAGCTCGAGCGCGAAGTTCTTGCTGCGCAGCAGGCGCGCCACCACCTCGCCGAAGCCTTCGGCCGAAAACGACCAGCGCGTGAACTGGTGGCCGGCGCCGAGATCCGAGCTGGCGTAGGTCAGCCCCGCCGCCACACCGACGCGCACCGAGAGGAAGCTGTACTTCTCCCACAGCACGTACTTGGTCAGCCCCTGAAAGGCGAGCAGCTTGTAGTCCGCCTGCTGGCGCGCCTCGCCCTGGCCGACGAAGCTGTCGATGGGCTTGTCGGCGGTCGCACCGCTGGCGAGAAAGCGCAGGCCGACGTCGAAGCTGCCCACGCGCAGTAGGCCCGTGAGCGAAAAGAGGTGCGCGTGCTCGAGGCCCGCGCCATCGAGGCCGAGGTAGACGTAGCGGTAGCCGAAGGTCAGCTGCCGCGAGTCGACGCGCAGACCAGGTGCGCGATTGAGAAAGCGCGCGGCGAGCGGGTTGTAGAGCACGGCTTCGAGTGCCAGCGTGTCGCCGTCGACGAGGCTGACGCGCTGCTCGTAGCGGCGGTAGCCCTTCTTGACGACGCGGATTGTGTACTCGCCGGCCTTGATCTCGCGCGTCAGCGGCGTGCGGCCGACGAGCTTGCCGTCGACATAGACGCGGGCGCCGGCGGGGTTGGCGTTGATCTTGAGCGTGACGCGATAGCTGCGCCGGATCTTCGTCGCCAAGGCGACGAGATCGCGCTGCACGGCGGCGAACAGCTCGGCGTCGACGGCGCGCGCGATGGTGCGGTCGCGAAAGATCTGGCCGTTGCGCAGGTCGACGTAGCGCAGCACCAGCTCGACGCGCTCGCCGCGCTTGTCGAGGTAGCGATAGCGCACGCGCACGAGGCCATCGATGCCGGTCTGGTTCTTGATGTCGATCAGCGAGACGCGATCGAGCTTGGAGAGATCGCCGCGCTTGTTGATCAGCTCGGCGATGCGCGGCAGGTCGCTGGCGCTTTTGACGCCGACCGCTTCGAGCGCGCCGAGCTTACCGCGCGCGAGCCGCCCGAGCACGCGCGCGAGGTCGTCACCGGCGCCGCCGCTAGCGACGATCGGCATCAGGTAGATGAACACGCGCGCGCGCGTGCGTTTGATGGTGCTGTCGTTGGCGCGCTCGGCGCGCTTGGCGGCAGACTGCGCCGTGGCCGCTGTTGGCAGCAGCACCAGCAGCAGCAACGGCAGCAGCGCGAGGCTCTTGTTCATCGCGGCTCTCCCTGTCAGCTGCTGCGGGGGTAGAGCAAGGGTGGTGCCACGCGCGCGCGCGGCATGCTAAGCGCACGAAACGGCGCCAGGCACACATCGGATCGGTGCGCCTCGCGTGGCGGGTGATCCCGCTTGCAGCACGGCGCGCGCGGCGGCAGACCGTGACATCGATGTCAGAAAGTGCTGGGGTAGCGGCGTGGATCGCGCTTGGGAATAGCGCCGCGAGCTAGTGGGTTATCGGATATCAGCGAGGACTCGATGGGTCAGTATCACTTCACGCCCGAGACGTACGGCGAGCTGATGGCGGAGGAGGTGCCCGCCTACGGCGCGATGCACGAGGCGATCACGCGCGCCATCGCCGAGGCGCAGCAGCTTCGCGTGCAGCGGCTGTGCGACCTCGGCATCGGTACCGGCGAGACCACGCTCGCCGCGCTCGCCGCGCTCGAGCACACCCCCGATGAGATCGTCGGCGTCGACGTCAGCCCCGAGATGCTCGCCGTCGCACGCCAGCGCGTGCCCGCCGCGCGGCTGCTCATGCAGCGTCTACAAGACCCGCTACCGCGCGACGGCCTCTTCGACCTCGTCGTCTCGGCGCTCGCCGTGCACCACCTCGACGGCGCCGAGAAGCGCGCGCTCTTCGCACAGCTCGCGCGCGTGATGACGCGCGGCGCGCTGCTGGTGCTCGCCGACGTCGTGCTCTGCGATCGGCCTGTCGACAACCCCACGCCGCTGTCGCCCGACTACGACAAGCCGGATCGCGCCGACAACCAGCTGCGCTGGCTCGCCGACGCGGGCTTTCGCGCCGAGCTCACCTGGCAAGCGGGCGACCTCGTCGTCATCCGCGCCATCCGGGGTCACGCTACGACGCGCGACGGCTCGAAGCGTGTCCGACGAGCTGGAGGGTGACGCCGAGGGTCTCGGCGAGGGAGGCGAGGTAAGGCTCGACGGCGGCTCGCGTCTCGGCGCTGTCGGGCGCCGCGAGGCGATCGCGGATGGCAAAGCGCAGGACGCCTTGGCGCGCGCGCAGATCGACACCGTCGCTCTCGCCGAGCAGGCGCGCGGCGCGCAGCAGCACGTCGGCGGCGTGACGCAGACGCGTCTCGAAGTCGCGCTGGCGCGTGCGGCGCGAGCTCCAGCGCAGGGTGTGTAGCTCGCCCTCGACGTCGTAGGACAGCTGACCGTAGTGACAGATCAGCAGCACCTGCGGCCCGTCGGCGAGGTGGGCGTAGTTGGCGACATCGACCGGGATTTCGTCGGCGAAGTGGTCGTCTCGGATGAAGCGGTGCAGCGCCGTGATCAGCGCGTCGCGATCGAGCGCTGCCTCGAGCTCGAGCGCCAGCGAGATGCGCTGCGTTGCGAGCGCTGGGTGCGCAACGGCTTCGCTGTCGCGATGGATGTCGATATTGAGCAGTGGATCCACTTGGGTCTCCTCCTCTATGCGATGCGCGCGCTGCAGGCGTGCGCGGCTTCGATGAATAACTGCGCCTCTTCGACACGCTGGCGCGCGCGATCGACATCGATCACGGCGCCGCGCTCGCGGTGGGCGCGAAACAGGTAGTTGGCGAACTTGCCGCCGGCGTAGGGATCGAAAAACAGCTTGGTGTCGTAGAGCCGCGCGCGAAACGTGCTGACGACGCCTTCGTCGCCGTCGCTGTCGGCGCTCGCGGTCGGGGCGACGTCGTCTCCCTCGGGCAGCGATCGCACCAGCGCGCTCGCCGCGGTGAGCATCGCGCGATAGGCCTTTTCGGCGGCGCTGTGGCTCTTGTGCTCGTCGAGCGCGAGCTGCGCCTCGAAGACGACGCGCTCGCTGTCGGCGAGGCCGAACTCGAGGGGCGAGACGATCTCGCCGGCGCACTCGCCGATGCCCATGTCGCCGATGGTGAACTCTCGCGGGTCTGCCCAGTCGCTGTAGTAGCTCCGGTCGCCGTCGTAGGCCGGCACCGCGGCGAGCGGCGCCAGCGACGCCTTGAGCGCGACCTTGCCGACGCGCCGCGTGTAGGCCTGAAAGCGCTCGCCGCGCTCGCGCTTGTCGACGAAGTCGCCGAGCAGCAGCGCCACCGCCTGCGGGATCGCGCGCGACGGCACCGCGCCGATGGCGAGGCCATAGCTGGCGGCGTTTTCGCTCCACTGCCCACCGACCACGACCTGGAAGTGCGGCACCGCGTGGCTTCCGACCTTGCGGCTGACGCCGTAGAAGCCGAGGTCGGCGACGTGGTGCTGCCCGCACGAGTTGAAGCAGCCCGAGACCTTGATGCGCAGCCCCTTGACCGCCTCGTCGAGATACAGGTTGCGCGCCGAGAGCTGCGTGCGCAGCTCGGCGGCGAGACCGCGCGAAGCGCTGATGCCGAGCTTGCACGTGTCAGTGCCCGGACACGACGTGACGTCGACGATGCTGCCAGCGCCCGGCTCGGCCAGGCCTGCGGCGCCGAGGGCGCGCCATAGCGCGATCAGCGCGCGGTCGGGCACCCAGCGCAGCACCAGGTTCTGCTCGACGGTAACGCGGATGGTGTCGCCGCAGTGTTCACGCGCCGCGCTGGCCAGCGCGCGCAGCTGCCGCGCCGAGATGTCACCCAACGGCAGCGTGACGGTGACCACCGAGTAGCCCGGCTGGCGCTGCGACGAGGCGTTGGTGCTGCGCCAGCGCGCGAAGGCGGCTGCTTTGTCGTCTTCGAGCGCCTCGAGCGCGCGCGCCTCGAGCGGTGCCGCCGCGTGAAGCGGCTTGTCGTCGTGGGCGTGCAGCGCGTCGAGAAACGCCGTCCAGCGCGGGTCGGGCGCGAGCTTTTGGCGCTCGGCCTCGACCAGCTCGCGGAAGGCGTCGAGCCCGATCTTGGCGATCAGAAACTTCACGCGCGCCCGCGCGCGGTTGCGCTTTTCTCCGTGCGCCGCGAAGACGCGGCAGATCGCCTGCGTCAGCGGCAGCAGCTCCTGCACCGGCAGCGCCTCGTCGTAGAGCTTGGCCTGGTGCGGCACCGCGCCGAGCCCGCCGCCGACGTGCACCTCGAACACGCGCTGCACCGTGCCATCGGCGCGCGGGCGCACGCGCGCGACGAAGCCGAGGTCGTGCATCGTCGCCAGGCCGCAAGCGTGTTCCTTGCAACCGCTGAAGCTGATCTTGAACTTGCGGCCGAAGGCCTGCGCGTCGGGGTGGCCGAGCAGATACATCGCGCAAGCGCGCGCGTAGGGCGTGATGTCGAAGGCCTCGTCGTGACAGACGCCGGCGAGCGGACAGCCCGCGACGTTGCGCACCACGTTGCCGCACGCCTCGCGCGTGGTGATGCCCACCGCGGCGAGACGCCGCATGATGTCGGGCGTGTCCTCGATGTGCACGAAGTGAAGCTGCACGTCCTGGCGCGTGGTGGCGTGCACCACGTCGTCAGCGTACTCCTCGGCCACCTCGGCGAGCGCCTCGAGCTGCGCGGCGGTCAGCGCGCCGTAGGGCAGCTTGATGCGCATCATGCCCGGCGCGTCCCACACCGTGTTGGGGCCCTTGGTCAGATCGCCCGACGGGTAGTGCAGCGTGCGCGTCTCGCTGCCGTCGTTGCGCTGGCCGTTGTCGTAGCGCTGGCCGTAGACGCCGCGGCGCAGCCGCAGCTCGGCGAAGACCGTCTCTTCGAGCTTGCCCTGGCGGCGAAGCTCGATCTGCGTGGCGAACGTGTCGATCTCGTCGCGCAGCGCCGGGTCGATCGCGTCGTGAAGTCGTTCTTTCCAGCTCATCGCGAGCCCCCTTGCGCTTGTTTGGTCGCCTGCAGCGGCACCTCGGCGCCGCCGATGCTGCGCGCGAGCCCCACCACGTCGCCGATCACGAGCGTGCCGGGCCGCGACTCGTCGGCGTCGCAGAGCCCCAGCGCCACCGCGCCGAGCGTGCCGAGCCAGCGCGTGGCGTCGGCGTGGCTCGCCGAGGTCAGCACTGCCATCTCGGTGTCGGCTGGCCAGCCGCGCTCGATCAGCCGCTGCGCGATGGCGCGCCGCCGGCGAAGGCCCATCAGCACCACCACCGTGTAGCGGCCGGGCGCGAGCCCGTCGAGCAACGGGTCGGTGCTCGCCGCGCTGTGGCCGGTGATCACGACGAAGCCCGAGCTCAAGCCGCGGTGGGTCACCGGGATGCCGGCAAGCGCCGGCGCCGCCAGCGCCGACGACACCCCGGGGACGATCTCGTAGGGCACGCCCGCCTCGGCGAGCACCAGCGCCTCTTCGCCGCCGCGGCCGAGCACGCACGGGTCGCCGCATTTGAGGCGCACCACGCGCTGGCCGCGCCGCGCCGCGCGCACCATCAGCTTGCCGATGGTCTCTTGCTGCATGGCGCGCTTGCCGGCGCGCTTGCCGACGAACCAACGTCGCGCGCGCGGGGCCAGCTCGAGCAGCGCCGGGTCGACCAGCGCGTCGTAGAGCACCAGGTCGGCCGCGCCGAGGCGGCTCGCGCCACGCCGCGTGAGAAGCTCCGGATCGCCCGGCCCCGCGCCGACGAGAGAGACCAGTGGACTGTGGTTGTTCATGCTGCCCTCCTGCGCTCGCGCGCGCCGAAGCCGATCAAGCCGCGCCGTTCGAGCTGTCGCAGCACGATGCGCGTCGACTGACCGACGCTCTCGAGGTCGCTGCGCAGCCGGATCTCGGGGCAGCGCGGTGGCTCGTAGGCAGCCGTCACGCCGGCGATGTCGCTGTCGCTGTCGCTGTCGAACGCGCGCTGGTAGTCACCGTGCGGATCGCGCGCCACCAGCGTTTCGGGTGCGGCCTCGAGGTAGACCTCGACGAAGGCCAGCCCCGCGCTCGCCGCCTCGGCGCGCGCGCGCGCGCGGGCCTCGCGCAGCGGCGAGATCGTCGCGTTGATCGCCAGCTTGCCGGCGCTCGCCGCGGCGCGCGCCAACACGCGGGTCTCGACGCTTTCGTCGTGCTCGTCCTCGAGCACCACGGCCTCGAGCTCGCGCGCCAGCGCCCGCGCCAGCGTTCGCGCCAGCGTCGACTTGCCGGCACCGGACAGGCCGGTGAGCCACAGGATGAAGCCTCTGTTGCTGTTGTCGGTGGCGGTCACGAGATACCTCCTGTGCCGTCGGCGACGAGCGGCTCGTCGACATCGTGGTGGTGGGTGGTGGGCGAGGCGGGCGCGAAGTGCAGGCCGCACTCGGTCTTCTGGCGCCCGCGCCAGCGGCCAGCGCGCGGGTCTTCGCCAGCGAGCACGCGCGACGTGCAAGGCCAGCAGCCGATGCTCGGGTAGCCCTGCTCGTGCAGCGCGTTGACCGGTACGTCGTGCTCGGCGATGTAGCGCTCGATGTCGGCGTTGCTCCAGCGCACCAGCGGGTTGATCTTGACGCGCCCGAAGCGCGGCTCGAGCTCCACCACGCGCGCGTTGCGCCGAATCTCGGTCTGGCTGCGGCGGATCGCAGAGATCCAGGCGTCGAGCGAGCCGAGCACGCGCTGCAGCGGCACGACCTTGCGCAGCTGACAGCACAGGTCGGGATCGCGCTGCCACAGCTCGTCACCGTAGGCGCGCTGCTGCTCGTCGAGCGTCAGCTCGGGCTTGATCGCCTCGATGGTGATGTCGTAGCGCGCCTCGAGGGTGCGCCACAGCGCATAGGTCTCTTCGAAGAACAGGCCGGTGTCGAGGGTGAAGAGCCGCACTGGCAGCTTGGCGCGACCGATGATGTCGATCAGCACGCAGCCTTCGCGGCCGAAGCCGGTGCCGAAGGCGATGGCGGGGGCGAAGCGGTCAGCCGCCCACGCGAGGATCTCTTCGGGTGGGCGGTGCTCGAGTCGGTTGGCGAGTGCGTCGGCCTCTGTAGGTTTCATCGGTTTTCTCCGCACAGCTTGAAAAGAGGGGAAAAAAGAAACGGCCCGCATTCCCTGGTCGGGAGTGCGGGCCGTCGGTGTCTCGTCTGGGACCGTTGCGTCGAAGGGTCTAGGCCATCAGCCAAAGCCTCCGTTGCTCGGTCCGTGACGGGGCGCGACGGCGCCGCACGGACAACAGCAACAGCAACAACAACAGGCGCAGGCCTTCGTCGTGCGGTGTTGGCTGAGGTCTCGGGCGGTGCGGGTCATGGGCTCGTCGCGGGTCCGTCTCGATGTGCTGTCGTAGTCGGTCGGAAAAAACAAAAAACCCGCCGGAGCAGTTGCTCGGGCGGGTTTCGCAGAGTCTCGGTCGCCGGTCGGCTGCTAGGCCATCACCGTTCGCCGGACGCGAAAACCGCGCCGGGACAGCAACAACAACAGCAGCAGACAAACCGATGACTCATCGCTCTTGATGATGCGTGATCGGCGGAAGAGCGTCAAGCGCTAAGCAATGATCTTTGTCAGCTCTCCTTCGGCGGCCCCTTGTAGCTGCTGGCGCCGAAGTCTCCAAAGGGCTCGTCTCGCTCGCGCACGGCCTGCTTGAAGCCAACTTCGAAGGCGCGCTGCTGAAAGGCGTAGCCCTCGCGCGTGTGGCGCGCGACGCCGTCGAAGAACGTGCCGAGCAGCTGCGTCGCGCCGAGCCCGGCGCTCTGTATGCCTTGGTTGACGAGGCGCTTCATCATCACCAGCTGGTTGATCGGCACGCGCGCGATGCGCGCGAGCAGCGCTTCGGTGCGCGCGTCGAGCTGCTCGGCGGGGGCGTGCTCGCAGGCCAAGCCCCACACGCCACCGCCTCGCGCCCGTCGAGACAGTCGCCGGTGAAGAGCAGGCGCTTGGTCTTTTCGGGACCGATGCGAAAGCTCCACACCGCCGTCGTCGGCACGCCCCACACGCGCGCCGGCGGATAGCCGATCTTGGCATCGTCGGCGATGATCAGCAGGTCGCTGCAGAGCGCCATGTCGGTGCCGCCCGCCACGCAGAAGCCGTGCACCTTGCACACCACAGGCTTGTCGGCGTGAAACAGGCTCATGAAGCCGCGCACGTTGCGCGCCATCATCTGGTAGTCGCAGACCGGATCCCACACCGCGCTCGGGTCGTGGTTGGCCGCGACCACCAGCGGGTCGAGCGCCGAGCCGTCGGGCGCCACCACCGACGCGAGCTCGTCGGCGCCGCGCGCGCCCACCTCGCTGGCGCCCTGGCCTGCCGAGCTCGCCGCGCGCCCGAGCGCCTCCGCGCTGGCGCGCAGATCGTAGCCGCCGCAGAAGCCCTTGCCGTTGCCCGAGAGCGCGATGACGTGCACGCGCGGATCGAGATCGGCGCGCTCGACGAGATGCGCCAGCTCGCGTGGCATCTCGAAGGTGATGCCGTTGCCTCGTTCGGGGCGATCGAGGGTGATGCGCGCGATGCGTCCATCGACCTCGTAGGTCATCGTCGACAGTTTCTCCACGGCCTTCCTCGTGCTGGCGGTCACCACGCTGCAGCGGCGCACTTTACCTGCTCGGCTGCACTTTGTAGGCTTTGTATCGAAGGAGCGCCGGGACACCCAAGTGACGATCAGCGTGCGTATCATCGCAGCGACGCTCGCGTTGCTGCTCGCCGCTGCCGTGGTCGAGGCGCCGAGCGCGGCGGCGGCGCCTTCCAAGAAGCGGCGCGCCAAGGCGCTCTTCAAGCGCGGCGAGCAGGCCTTCGCCGCGCGCAACTACCAGCGCGCGCTGCGGCTGTATCTCAAGGCCTTCGAGCTGCGCCAGCTCAACGGCTTTCACTTCAATATCGGTCTCTGCTACCGCAAGCTCGGCAAGTACTCGAAGGCGATCTCGCACCTGACGTCCTTCATCGAGGGCTCGACGAGCCCCGAGCTGCGGCGCCGCGCGCGCCGGTTGATCAAGCTCTCCGAAGATGATCAGCGCGCCGGACGTCCTGGCGAGGCGCAGCAGCAGCAGCGCGACGACCCGCCCAAGGGCTCTGACCTGACGGCCAAAGGCGCTGCACCCGATCGACCGCCGGTCGACGACGGACGTCGCGTCCCGGTCGACGATGGTCGCGATGGCGATGGGGCAGGCGGTGATCGCAAACGTCGCAAGGGCTGGCACCCGGCGCTGTTCTTCGCGGGGCTCGGGCTGACGGTCGCGCTGGTGGGCGTCGGCTCGGTCACCGGTGCGCTCGCGCTCGACAAGAGCGAGCGCTACAAGGACCTCAACACGCCTGACGACGAAGCGCGCGACCTGCGCGACGTTGGCGAGAAGCTCAAGATCGTCTCCACCGTGACGTTCATCGCGGCGGGCGTGTTCGCCGCCGGCACCCTCGCTGCGTTCATCGCGACCGACTTTTCTGGATCCGATCGCAAGGTCAGCGCGGTGCCGACGGTCGGTGGCGTGTTCGTCTCCTACGGTCAGCGCTTCTAACGCGCTCGCGCGCCGCGTGGCCGCGGCCGCGTCGTCGTCAAACAAGAACGGTCGCCCAACAAAAAGAAACGGCCTCGCGCACGAGACGCGAGGCCGTTTGTGCTTTCGCCGCGGAGACTATCCGCGGCCCACGGCGAGGGCTAGAAGCGCTCGTCGCGTCTACCACCCCTTGGCGGTCCACCCCTCCGCTGCTGTTCGCGAGCCATGTCGACTCGGATAGTGCGACCATCCAGATCCGTTCCATTGAGCTCAGTCATCGCCTTTTCGGCGCTCGCGCCGTCAGCAAAGCTGACGAACCCGAAGCCCCGACTGCGCCCCGTTTCCCGGTCTGTGATGATCTTGACCTCCGCAAGCTCACCAAAGTTCGCGAAAGCGTCCCTCAGTCCTTCCTCCGTCGTCCCCCACGCCAGACCCCCAACAAACAGCTTCTTAGACACGATTCTCCGCTCCTCTGCTAGTCCCCGCCACGCGTCCGTCACAGACATCGCGACGCGACACGTAGCACCACGATAGATGGTCTCCCTTTTTTCCCACGTCGTCTACGGAAAACCCTGGGCGCGATCTCAGAAATTCTCTGGCATGTGAGGGCTGTCAGCTTCGCGAAATACACCCTGAATATTATTTGTGGTAGAGACAACAAATAGATCGATCATAATGAAAGGTAGGGGGATTCCGCTGCGCGTTTCCCCGAAAGACGGGCCATGACCAGGCGCGAGGACCGCCGTAGCACGCCACGCATTCCCTACGAGGGACGTGCGTTGGTGCATCTCGGCAACCATCACTTGCAGTGCGAGATGGTCGATCTCGGCGCCGATGGTGTCTTCGTGCTGAGCCCCGTGCACGCGCGCGCCGGGCTCAAGGTGACGGTCGAGCTGGCGCTGCCGCGGCTCGGTCGCGTGCGCCTCGCTGGCGCCATCGCCCGCGAAGGTCAGCACGCGGGGCGCTACGGCTGGGGCATCGCCTTCGCCGATACACCGCCCGCGACGCGCGCGCTGATGCGCGACTTCGTGCTCTTCGAGCTGCGCATGAACCGCGAGGCGCGCGGCGCTGCGGAGCGCAGCCAGAAGCTGCGCGAGAGCCTCTCCGAGGAGGTGCTCGGCGACGTGGGCGATCCGCGCAGTGATGACGGCGTCTACATGCACGTGCGTCCGGCGCGCCGCAAGGCCGGCTCGGATCCGCACGTCGAGCGCCTCGTTGTCGGCGACAGCGTGGGCGTCAACGGCGGCGGGCGTTCGCCCAGCGCGCTGGCGCACAAGAGCCAGGGCAAACAGCGCCCACAGCCGAGCAAGCGCGCGCAAGGGCAGCAGCCGCCCGCGCGCATGGCGGCCTCGGCGCGCCGCGCGCCGACGGCCGAGGTGCAGCGGCCATCGGGTACCACGCGCGAAGACAACGCCGTCTACCAGCGCGCGCAGGCGCGTGCGCGTGCGCGCGCCGTGAGCGCTCCGGACTACCACGCCGCCGGCTCGCGCACGTCGTCCGCGGGACGGAGCGCGTCATCGGCGCGCGTCGAGGCGGCGCGCGAGCGCGGTGATCGGCACGCGGGCGATCGAGACGCGGGCGATCGCCGTCAGGGCGAGCCGTCGGCGGCGGTGCGCGAGGCGCAGGCGTTTCTCGACGAGCTCGAGCGCAGCGGCGAGTAGCTAGCGAGCGGGGCTGAGGGCGCGCGGCGTCGCGTCGATCGTCACGCGCGCCAACGGCTATTGGCAGTGGCCGTAGCCGCCGCCTGGATACGTACAGGGCTGGAAGCTCGGGCAGCCCGCCTTGGTGCAGCAGTAGGTCGGATAACCCGTCTGCTGGCAGTTGCCGTTCCAGTCGCACTGCTGACCTTGCGGGCAGTCGCAGTCGGAGTAGCAGCCGTTGTTGCCGCCGCCGTTGTTCTGACCGCAGGTGCCCATCGAGCCTTGCGCGGTAGTGCAGGGGCTGCCCCACGGACAGGGCTGCTTGCTGCAGCAGTAGGCGGGAAACGGCGTCCACTGGCAGCTGCCCTGGTAGCAGGCTTGTCCCGTGCTGCAGTCGCAGTCGGTGTTGCACGAGCCGGGCGTGGGGTTGGGGTTGCTGCCGTTGCAGACGCCCGCGTTGCCGTTCTGGTCGACACAGGCTTGGCCCTGCGGACAGCCCGCTTTGCTGCAGCAGTAGATCTGCGCGAAGCCGGCAAGACACTTTCCGCCCGAGCAGAGCTGGCCCTGCGCGCAGTCGCAGTGCTTGGTGCACGCGCCGCCTGGCAGCGGCGTGCTGCCGAAGTCGGCCGGCGGCGGTGTCCCCGCTTCGCCGACGCCGATGTCGACGGGCCAGCCGCCGCTGCCGCTGTCGAACGTCGGCGTCCCCGTCTCGCTCGCCGGCTGCACACCCGCCTCGCTGCCTGCAGGCGGCGGCGTGTACGGGTTGGAGCCGTTGTCGATGGTGATGTCGGGGATGGTTCCGGGCGCGGGCGTCGTGCCCGCGTCGGCAAAGCCGCCTGGCGCGCCACCACCGCCTCCGCAACCGATGGTGGCGAGCGCCAGGGCGGCGATGAAAACGAATGAAGTGCAACGCACGTGGGGTCCTCCTGAGGTCTTGCTGCGCGGTCACAAGAGCAAGGAGGGCGCCAACGCTAAGGTGCTGAAGATACGCACATGTCGCACGAAGCGGTGAGGGGATCCATCCCCGATTCGAGCGTGGTTCCCCATCGATCGTGTCCCACCGGGTATTCTGCTCTCGCCCATGGCTGACCCGGGTCCGAGCGCCAACCCGACCGTGCTCGAGCGCGTGGCGCCGCCGCCGCCGGCCGCGCCGCTCGCCCGTCACACGCGCATCGACAACTTCCGCGTGATCCGTTTGATCGGACGCGGCGGCATGGGCGAGGTCTACCTCGCGCAGGACATCAAGCTCGGCCGGCGCGTGGCGCTCAAGCTGGTCAACCCCGAGCAGCTCGGCTCGGACGAAGCCAAAGAACGCTTCTTCTTCGAGGCGCGCGCCACCGCGCGCTTCAATCACGAAAACATCGTCACCATCTACAGCACCGGCGAGCACGACGGGCGCCCTTACGTCGCGCTCGAGTACGTCGAGGGCCAGACGCTGTCGGAGCGGCTCTACGACGGCGATCTGTCGGCGCGCGAGGCCGCGCGCATCGGCCTCGCCATCGCGCGTGCGCTCGCCGAGGCGCACCGCCACAACCTGCTGCATCGCGATCTCAAGCCCGACAACGTGCTCATCTCGCTCGAAGGCGTGGTGCGCGTGGTCGACTTCGGGCTCGCCAAGGTCATCGATCGCGATCGCTGGCGCCGGCCGAGCGCGCCGCCGCAGCCGGCGCCACCGCGCGCCGAGACCGAGACCGTCGACGATCCCTTCACCAGCCTCGCCGCCGGCGTGCGCGGCACGCCGCAGTACATGGCGCCCGAGCAGTGGCTCGGCGTCGAGTCGAGCGGCGCCACCGATGTCTGGGCGCTGGGCTTGATCCTCGGCGAGATGGTCACCGGGCGCAGGCCCTACGAGGACGTCTCGCGCGACGATCTGATGAGCGCGGTGACCAGCGACAAGCCGGTGCCCGCGCTGTCGACGCCGCGCGAGGTGCCCGAGGCGCTCACCGCGCTCATCGCGCGCTGTCTGGCCAAGCAGGCCGACGTGCGCCCGAGCGCCGAAGAGCTCGTCGACGAGCTGACGGCGATCGTCACGCAGCCGCGTGGCAGCGCCGCGCGCCACGACGAGCAGGAGCTGAGCCCGTTTCCGGGGCTTCTGCCGTTCGACGAGGCGCGCGCGGCGCTGTTCTTCGGCCGCGACGACGAGGTCGCCGCGTTTGTCGAGCGGCTGCGGCGCGCCTGCGTGCTGCCGGTGGTCGGCCCCTCGGGCGTGGGCAAGAGCTCGTTCGTGCGCGCCGGCGTGCTGCCGCGGCTGCGCGAGCGCGGCGCCTGCGTGTTGCTCGCCGTGCGTCCCGGCGAGCACCCGCTCGAGCTGCTCTCGCAGCG
>JAGQIK010000681.1 GCA_020431405.1 Myxococcales bacterium | reverse complement strand
GGGCGCTGGCAGAGCTGCGGCACGCCATGGGCGGGGCGCACGCGGCAGACGCGAGCTGCGCGCGGCGTGGCGCGGCGGCGATCGCGCTTGCACGAGGCGACGTGACGCGCGCGCGCGAGCTGTCGCGTGGCGCCGCGGTGGCGGGCAACCGATGAGGCTGCACGTCACGCTCGTGGCGACGGCGCTGGGCCTCGGCGCCATGGCGCCCGTTGCCTACGCGCGCGACGAGCCAGAGCCGACGCCGGCGCTGCGGTCCGCGTCCGCGCCAGCGCCGGCGAAGGCGCCAGCGCCAGCGAAGGCGCCCGCGCCAGCGAAAGCGCCAGCGCCGGTGTTACAGAAGAAGGCGAGCGCGGCTGCCAAGCAGAGCGCGTCGCGAGCCCAGCGCGGGCCGGTGGAGTACCGCTTCGACGCGGTGCGGCTCGGCGGGCGGCTGGTGGGGCCCAGCGCGGCCGTGGTCAACGCGCGCCGGCGCTTGATGCGCGGCAGCCTGCTCTTTCTGCGAGCGACCTTCCTCGATCGCACTCGGGCCAGCGTAGACGATCCGGCGCTGTAGGCGCGTCTCGCACAAGCCCGCTATAATGCGAGCGGGATGGCTGAAGCGACGTCCACGCTCGATGCGCTCGAGATCGGCTCCTCACGGCTGGAGCTGGTCCGCGGTGACATTACGGCGCAGTCCGTCGACGCGATCGTCAACGCGGCGAACTCGTCGCTGATGGGCGGCGGCGGCGTCGACGGCGCGATCCATCGCAAGGGCGGCCCCGCGATCCTCGAGGCCTGCCGAGCCGTACGCGCGCGCCAGGGCCGCCTCGCTACGGGTGACGCCGTGGCAACCACCGCGGGCGAGCTCGACGCGCGCTGGGTGATCCACACCGTGGGGCCGGTCTACAACGGCGGCGATGCCCGCGAGCCCGAGCTGCTGGCGAGCTGCTATCGGCGCAGCCTCGAGGTGGCCCGCGAGCTCGGCGCCACTTCGGTTGCGTTTCCGTCCGTGAGCACCGGCATCTACGGTTATCCCGTCGAGCCCGCGGCTGCGGTGGCGCTCTCGACAGTGCGCGAGCAGGCGGTGCTCGAGGGCTCGCCGGCGCTGCTGCGGTTCGTGCTCTTCGACCAACATACGTACGACGCTTACGCGGCGGCGCTCGGTCGTCTCGGGAGCGCAGGATGATGCTCGACTCGAGCGGCACAGCGGCGAGCCAGCGCTACGTCGAGATCTTCTGGAACGCGGCGGAGCCCGTGCCCGAGGGGCAGGATGCGACCGATGTCGTGCGGCACGCGCTGCTCAGCATCCGCGCCTTCGAGTCGCACCGCGTACACGATCCTATGTCGGGCCAGCCGCTCACCCTGCGGGCGCTGTTCGCCGATACCGCGGGTGAGAAATACAGCTCGCCGGAGCTGCTCAACGACGAGCCTAGCGACGAACGCGCGCTGGTCTTCAGCGTGGGCGTGCTGCTCTTCGAGCGCCTGACGGGCCGTCATCCCTTCGACGGCGATCGCGAGCGCCAGAGTCACGCGCGTCTCGGCGACGCGATCAACGAGCTCGCTTCGCTGCCAGCGACGCTGCGTGCGATCCTGATGCGCGCGCTCTCGCGCGACGTCGAAAACCGCCAACCCCACGTCAAACAGCTGCGCATCGAGCTGAGCCAGTTCATCGGCGATCCTTCGCTGGCAGCCTCGCAGTCGCGCCCGCAGCGGCCCACCGGGGACCAGCGGCCCAAGTTCTTCGACGCGCCGACGATGGTGCGACCACCGCCGATGCTCGAGCTCGACACCGACCAGCTCGCCTCGCAAGCGTTTGCCGAGGGCAGGGCCCCTGTCGCGTCGGAGCCGCCGGCTCCCAAACGCGAAAAGAAGCCCAGCGCGAAGGTGCAGATCTCGGAGAAGCTGCGCAAGCTCGACCCGGTCAAGACCGGTCCGGGCTTGCCCGCTGTGCAGGTCGAGCCAGGCAAGACGCGGCCGGCCAAGCCGCCGCGTACGCCGTCATCCGTGCCGCCCGAGGCGCTGCATCCCAAGATCACCGGGCCACATCGCGCCTTCAACCCCACCCCGGCGGCGAAGAAGCCGACGGCTGCGCGGCCAGCGCAAAAGCCCATGGCGGCTGCGGGCGACTCGCTGCCCGACGCGATGCCTTCGAGCATCGAGGCGCTCGCCGACGAGCTGCTCGCCGACTCGTTCGAAGGCGCCGTGAGCGCTGCCGCGGCAGCGCCAGACGCGTTACCGCCCCGGCCGCCCGCCGAGGACGAAGACGATGTCGCCGACTGGGCGCGCGACGACGACGACGAGCAGGACGAGGCCGGCGTGCAACCCGCGGCCGCCGGGCGCGAGGCGCGCGAGCAGGCGTTCCTCGATGCGCCGACGATGATGCAGGCGCTCCCAGAGCTCGAAGAGGTCGACACCGATCCGCGTCAGGAAGGGGGACTGCAAGACCTGGCGACGTCGGCCACGTTGATGCCCGCGCTGCCGACTCGAGACTCGAAGCCGGACAGGGCGCTGCCGACACCGCAGGGACCGCTGACCAGCGCGGGCATGGTGCTGCCCGGCTTGCCGACGGCGCCCGCGCCGGCTGCAACGGCGCCGCAGGCCGCATTCGAGCCTGCGCCGAAGCCAGCTTCTGCGCCGGCGCCTGCGTTTTCGCCGGCGCCACAGCCTGTCTTTGCGCCCACACCGTTGGTTCCTGCGCCTGTGCCTGAGCAGCCCGTGTCCGCGCCGGCGCCTGCGCCTGTGGCCGCGCCTGCGCCCGTGGCCGCGCTCGCGCCTGTGGCCGCACCCGCACCCAGCGCCGCGTCGGCGCCACAGCCCGTGTTGTCGCCACAGCCAGCGCCCGTGGCCGCGGCGCCAGCGCCAGCGCCTGCACCTGCGCCTGCAGCGGCGCCCGCGCCGGCAGCAGCAACAACGCCAGCGCCCCCTGGGCCCGCCTCCACCCGCGATGTCGCCAGCGGCGGCATCCGCATGACCGAGACGTCGCTGTTCGGCGACCTACAGTCGTTCGACGACACGCCGGCGCAGCAGCCGATCGAAGCGTCGTCGCTGGCCTTCGTCGCCGACGCCGGCGTGCCGCACACCGAAGCGCCTGCCGAAGGGGCAGTCGCCGAGCTCGTCGACGCACCGCCGCCGGCAGCCGCCGTCGCCGCAGCCGCGGCGCCGACTGCTCAGCCGCCAGCGGCCGCCTTCAGCCCGTCGGTCAGCGGCTCGTATCCCGTGACCGGCGAGACGCCGCTCCCCGGCACGTCGCGCACGCGCGCGCCCACGTCGGGCACCGCGCGCGTGCGCCCTCAGAAGCGCGGCGTGCTCGCGCCGCTGCTCTACATCCTGCTCGGGGCCGTGCTCGCCAGCGCGGCGCTGATCGTCTACGACCAGTTCTTTCGCTAGCGCGCTAGCCGTACATGCCCTCGATGGCCTCGTGGTGCTTCTCGTAGACCACCTTGCGTTTGATCTTCTGCGTGGGCGTTAGCTCGCCGCTCTCGATGGTGAAGTCCTCGGGCAGCAGCACCCACTTCTTGATCGTCTCGTAGCGCGCGAGCCCCTGATTGACGCGATCGACCTCGCGCTGCACGTGCGTGCGGAAGCCATCGTGTCCGGCGAGCACGTCGAGCTCGCCCGGCCAGCCCTGCTTCTGCGCCAGCGCCGGCGCCGCCACGGGGTCGAGCGTCAGCAGCGCGGCGAGGTACTTGCGCTTGTCGCCGATCACCACCGCCTGGCTCACACCGTCGATGCTCTTGAGCAGCTTCTCGATGTTCTGCGGCGCGATGTTCTTTCCGCCGGCCGTGATCAGCAGGTCCTTCTTGCGGTCGGTGATGCGGAGAAAACCATCCTCGTCGAAGGTGCCGATGTCGCCCGAGCAGAGCCAGCCGTCGCGCAGCGTCTCGGCTGTTGCCTGCTCGTTGCGGAAGTAGCCCATGAAGACGTTGGGGCCGCGCAGCATGATCTCGCCGTCCTCGCCGAGCTTGACCTCGCAGCGGGGCATGGGCAGGCCGGCGCTGCCGAGCTTGGTGCCGCCAGGCTCGGGACGATTGAACGTCGTCGGGCCCGAGCCCTCGGACTGACCGTAGACCTCGTAGATCACGATGCCGCAGGAAAGAAAGAACTCGAGCACTTCGAGGCTGATCGGCGCGGCACCGGTGACGGCGACCTTGAGCCGGTCGAGCCCCAGCTGCGACTTGAGCTTCGAGAAGAAGAGGCGATCGGCGATCTGGTACTTGATCTCGTCGATGCGGCTTACGGGCTTGCCCGCCAGGCGCGCGCGGCCGACCTCGAGGCCGACCTCGCGCGACCACTTGACGATCGCCGCCTTGAGCCCGCTCGCCTCGCCGAGCTTCTGCTCGAGCGCGGCGTGAAACTTCTCCCACACGCGCGGCACGCCGAGAAAGTAGGTCGGGCGGCCCGCGACGAGCGTGTCCTTGAGCTTGTCGAGCTGCGGGCAGATGAAGCAGGCGTAGCCCGACGTGATCGCGACGTGGATCGAGAACATCTGCTCGGCGATGTGCGACAGCGGCAGGTAGGAGACCACCGAGTCGTCGAGGTTCGCGTCGCGGCCGATGATCTCCACGGCGATGCTAGCCGTCTCGGCGAGGTTCGACGCGCTGAGCATCACGCCTTTGGGTGGGCCGGTAGTGCCGCTGGTGTAGATCAGCGTGGCGAGATCGCCCGGCTCGATGCTGGCGATGCGCTCGTCGACCGCGCCGCCGAGCTCGGCGCCGAGCTGGCAGAAGTCCTCGAAACCGATCACCAGCTCGTCGCTGATGCGCTCGGCGCCGCGAATCATCACGATGCGCTCGAGGTCGGGCAGGCGGTCGCGTGCGGCGAAGACCTTGTCGTAGGCGGCCTCGTCCTCCACGACGATGACCTTGGCGCTGCAGTGGCTGGCGATGTAGGCCAGCTGCTCGACGGTGGAGGTCTGGTAGATGCCCGCCGGAACGGCGCGGGCGACCATCGCGCCGACGTCGGCGATGAGCCATTCGACGCTGTTGTTGCCGATGATCGCGACGCAGTCGCCCGGCTGGTAGCCAACCGAGATCAGCGCGCCGGCGAACCAGCGCGCGCGGCGCACGTAGGCGCGCCAGGAGACGGCACGCCAGGTGCCGTCGTCTCGCTCGAACCACAGAGCGGGCCTGTACGTCAGCCGCAGACCGTTGGAGATCAACCGGTCGACGATGGTGTCGCGCTGCATACTTTAATCCTCGCGTTGGGGCCCGCATTATTATCGGTGCCGTGCGTTACTGTCCAACGTGTCAGCAGCCCGTCGCCGCCGACGCCAGCACCTGCCCGCGAGACGGGACGGTGCTCGGCGCGGAGATCGACGAGCTGGTAGGCAGCAAGCTGGCTCAGCGCTATCTCGTCGAGCAGCTGGTGGGGCGCCGGCAGGCGGGCGGCGAGGGCGGGGTGGCGCTGCGGCTCTACCACGCAAACGACGGCACCAACGCCGAGACGGTCAATGTCGTGACGCTCTCGGCGCAGGGCATCTCGCAGGCCGGTCTCGGAGATTTCTTTCAGACCTGCGAGCTGCTCGAGCGGGTCGACCATCCGGCGCTGACCCCGATCATCGACCGCGGCATCGAGCCCGGCGGGCCGCTTTTTATCGTCGAGCCCTACGGCTGGCACACGCTCGAGCAAGAGCTGGCGCTGCGCGGGCGATTTCGCCACGACGTGGTGCACGAGCTGGCAGCGCAGCTGCTCGAAGGGCTCGAGCTGTTGCACGGCCGAGGGTTGACCACGGCCGGCCTGACCAGCGCCTCGCTGCGGCTGGTCTTCGGTCGTGATGGGGCGCTGCGCTTGCAGCTGTCGCTCGCCGACATCGCGCTGCTGGCGGCAGCGCAGCGGCCGGGCGCGAGCGTCGGCGCCGATCTGCACGCGGCCGCCGAGATCATCGCCGACATGACGCTCGATCCGTCGCGCGAGGTGGCGCCGCCACCGGCGGGCGGCGACTATATCGGCGCCGGCGGCGCGGACCGCACGCTCGCGCCCTACGACGAGCCGAGCGGCGGGCTGATGCGCATCGTCACGGCGCAGCAGCAGGGCGAGCGCTTCGAGACGGCCGCGGCGATGCGCGCCGAGCTGGCGGCGAGCGAGCGGCCCGTCGCGGCTACGGAGACGGAGACGGAGACCGCCGCCGCGCCGCCGGGCTCGGAGCAGTTCGGGCGCTACCGCTTGATGCACCTGCTGGCCAAAGGCGGCATGGGCGAGATCTACCTGGCGCGCGCGGAGGGCATCTCCGGCATTCACGGGCTCGACCGCGTGTGCGTGATCAAGTCGATCCAGCCCAAGCTGGCGCGCGAGACGGAGTTCGTCGAGCGCTTCCTCGCCGAGGCGCGCGTGCTGATCTCGCTGTCGCACGGCAACATCGTCACGGTGCACGACGTCGGTCGCGTCGACGACACGTTCTACATCGCGATGGAGTACGTCACCGGCAAGGACCTGCGGCGCGTGCTCAACCGCGCGTCGGAGCTCGGCGAGCGCCTGCCCCTGGCGCACTGTCTGTACATCGCGCGCGAGCTGGCCAACGGCCTGGCCTACGCCCATCGCGTCAAGGTGCAGGGCGTCGGCGGGCTCGTGCATCGCGACGTCAGCCCGCACAACGCGATGGTCTCCTACGAGGGCTCGGTCAAGCTGATCGACTTCGGGCTGGTGCGCGGTGTCGGCGGCGCGCCGACCACCAAAGAAGGCGTCGTGCTTGGCAAGGTCTGCTACATGTCGCCGGAGCAGGCGATGGCGAGGCCTATCGACCGCCGCACGGACCTCTACTCGCTCGGCCTGGTGCTCTTCGAGATGCTTACCGGCGAGCCATTCTTCAACCAGCCGACGCTCGCCAAGGTGCTCAAGAACGTCACGCGGCCGCGGCTGGAGCCGCCTTCGGCGCGGGCCGATGGCATCCCCGAGGACGTCGACGCGATCTGCCTGCGCGCGATGGCGCCGCGAGCGGAGGAGCGCTACATCACCGCCGAGCAGATCCGCGACGATCTCGCGGCGGCGCTGGCGCGCATCGCGCCGCGTACGAGCCCCGAAGAGGTGGGGCGCTTCGTGGCGGGCCTGTTCGAGCGCGAGCTGGCGTCCGAGCGGCAGCTGCTGTCCAACCTCTCGGGCACGGTGGCGCCGCTGCGGCCGGCCCCGACGCACGTGCGATCGGCGCAGTCGCTGCGCGGTCAGAGCCCCTCGCCCGTGCGCCTCGAGTCGGACCTTCAAGACGAAGACGAGGCCGACACGCCCGCGGCTGCGCCCGCGGCGGCGGCGGCGGCGAGCTCGGTGGTGCGAGCCGACGACAAGCGGGCGGCGCGGCCGCCGTCGAACACGTCGCGCGCGATGGCTCGCGACATGCGCGCGCCACGGCGACGTGGCGTGTTGATGGTGGCGGCGTCGGTGGTGTTGCTGGTGGCGGCGGGGCTGGTGGCGTGGGTCGCGATGGGTGACGACAAGGCGAGGGGCGGTTCGGGGTCGGCTTCGGCGTCGGGTGCCCCGATGCCTTCGGCATCGGCGGGCAGCGCTGTCGCTTCGTCCTCCTCGGACTCCGCGACGCTGGCAGCGGCTTCGGGGTCGGCTTCGGCCTCGGGCACGGGCTCGGCTTCGGGCACGGGCTCGGCTTCGGGCACGGGCACGGGGTCGGGCACGGGCACGGGGTCGGGGGCGGGCTCGGGGAGCGCCGTCGCCGTGGTGAGGAGAAAGCCGAAGGGGTATTGCTACGTGAGGCTGCGCGGCAACGACGAGCGCTGGACCGTGCGCGTCGATGGTGAGCTCCAAGGGGCGCTGCCCTTGCCGCGTCCAATTCGCCTGCAGGCGGGACGACAGCACGTCATCGAGCTGAGGCGGATCGGATATGCACCCAAGACCGCGACCATCTCGCGACTGCGCTGCACCGCGGGTGCGCGCTTCGAGTCGATGTTGCGCATGCGGCGTCGGCGCCCGCCGGCGACCAAGAGCCCGCCTGCGACCAACAGCCCGCCGCCCTAGCGCCGCGCAGCAAATGGGCCTGGGCTTGGCCAGCGTGCTAAGATCCCTACGTTTTGCGACGGGGAAAGACACCATGAGCAGCTGGCTCGGTCGGAGCGCGCGCTTCGCGGTGCTAGCGGCGGCGGTGGTGGTCGGGCTGGCGACTCCAGCGCGCGCCGATCGCGCCGCGGCGCTGCGACACAAGGCGGCGGGTGACGCGGCGGTCCAGTCGGGCGCTCATCGGCGCGCAGTGAAGGCCTACCTCAACGCCATCACCGCTGATTCGACCTACATGCCGGCCTACGGCGCGCTGTCGACGCACTACCTGCGCTGGCGCCAATACCGCGACGCGGCGGCGCTGCTCGCGCGCGCCGTGCGCAAGGCGCCGCGCTACGCCAACGGCTGGTACAACCTCGCCTACGCGCTGCGCAAGCTCAACAAGCTGAACAAGGCGGTGCTGGCCTACCGGCGTTACGCGGCGCTGCGACCAGCGAGCGCGGATCCTTACTACGGTATCGGCCTGGCGCTCAAAGAGCTCGGCGACCACGCCGGCGCCGCCGAGAGCTTCGAGCGCTACGTACAGCTCGAGAAGCGCGGCGAGCGACAGGCCTGGGTGCGCAAGGCGAGGGTGCTGGCCAAGTCCGAGCGCGCGCGCGTCAAGCCGAGCGCCGCCATGGCAAAGAAGGCGCCGGCGAGCAAGCCACCGGCGGCCAAGAAGGCCGCAACGCCTGCCGCACCCGCCGCAGGCGCAGCTGGAGGCACAGCTGCGGGCGCAGCTGCGGGCGCAGCGTCGGGCGGCGCCGCAGGCAAGAGCGACGCGACGATCAAAGCCGCGGCCGTAGAAGGCAAGAGCTCGGGGCCCGTCAGCGCCGAACGCAGGAAGGCCATCGCTGCCGTGCGTGCGGGCGATCGCGCCGCGAGCAGCGGCCGCTACAAGCACGCGCTGAGCTACTACCGCGCTGCTATCGCCGCCGACTTCAGCTACCCCACGGCCTACGACCGCGCCGGACGCACGCTCTTTAGACTGGGCGACTTCGCCGAAGCGGTGCGCATCTTCCGCGTCTCGATCCGCGACATCCCCGAGTATCACCTCGGCTGGTACAACCTCGCCTACGCGCTGCGCAAATCAAAGCGCCCGCGCGAGGCCATCGCCGCCTATCGCAAGTTCGCCGGGCTGCGCCCGCATGATCCGGATCCGTACTTCGGCATGGGCCTCGCCTATCGCTCGTTGGGCGAAAAGGCTGCCGCGATCCGCGCCTTCAACCGCTACATCGCCCTCGAAAAGCGTTCCAAGCAGAAGCAGTGGGTCGCGCGCGCCGAGATGATCGTCAAGCACCTCGGCGGAACGCCGGCCACGCCGGGCAGCGCGGCCGCGGGCGCTGTCGCTGCTGCAGCGGCTGGCGCCTCCGCTGCCGCGGCGACGCCTGCCGCGCCCACGCCGCCGCCGAAGAAGAAGCTCACGCCCGCCGAGCGGCGCAAGCTGG
>JAGQIK010000680.1 GCA_020431405.1 Myxococcales bacterium | reverse complement strand
TATCCGCCGCCGCCGCCGCCACCGCCACCGCCGCCACCGTTTTCGCCAGGCTTGCCGTCGCCACCCGCGGCGCCAACAAAGAAGCCGGCGCCGTCGACGCTGCCGCCTCCCGCGCCGCTCTGCCCCGCGCCGCCCTGCGCGCCGTCCTTGCCCGGGCAGCCATCGCTGCCGGCGGTCGACGGCGTGTTGGTCGGCGGTCCCGGATCGCAACCCGTCTCGCCTCCCGTGGTGCCGCCTCGGCCGCCGCGCCCCGCCGTGGCCGCTGTACAAGTAGCCGTGGCGCCCGTCGCGCCAGCGGCTGCCCTGCCATCCTCGCCGTCGCAGGTGCCGCTGGGGATGATCACCGCGATGCCGGACTCCCCTTTGCCACCGCGCGCGCCGGCAGCGGCGCCGCATCCGGGTGCCGTGCCGCCATCGCCGTAGTAGCCAGGGGCACCAGCCTGCACGGTGGCGCAACCGATCGACGGGAAGACAGCGAAGGTGCCGGCGAGGCCGGGCGATCCGCCGCCGCCGCCGCCGCCGCCGGTGCCGGTCTTGCCGGAGCCGCCGCCTGCGCCGCGGCCGGCGAAGATCTGCAGCGAACGCAGCGTCAGGCTGCGCGTGTCGGTGACGCGCACGGCGTAGGAGCTGCCACCGGTCTGCGTCGCGTCGGCGGCGCGCACGGTGAAGTGTGAAAGCTCGGTGGGCTTGGTCAGGTTGTCGGCGAGCACGGCGATGGCGCGCCCGCCGATCTCGACGCCCTGGATCACTGAGCTCTCGGCGCCTGGCCCACGCGAGAAGTCGCCGCTGTAGCCGCCGCGCACGTTGACGCCTTCCACCAGGCGGATGCTCTCGATGTACACGCCGGCGGCGACGCGCACCTCGCGCGACGGCTGAAAGCTCGCCGCGCGCGCGATGCCGTGCTCGATGGTGCGGCAGGGCTTGCTCGCCGGGCCGCAGTCGGTGGTGTCGGCGCCGGTGGGCGCGACGAAGATCGCCTGATCGGGTCCATCGCCTGGGATCGGTGGGCCATCGATGGGGCCACCGCCGTCGGCGTCGCTCGGAGGGGCCGACTCGAGCGGCGGCGGCGCGCCATCGCGCCGGCCCGAGACTTCGGCGCCCGCGCAACCCGCGAGCACGAAAAAGCACACCGCCAGGGGTAGAATAACGACTCTAAGCTTCATCGAAGTCTCAAGGATACGCGGCCACCGCGCGGCGGTCCACCTCACCCCATACGCAGGGCCGCGGGAGGTCTTCCGCGGCGGCGAGCGATGCCCGACCCGAGCACAGCCCCACCCGACCGAGCCCGCGGCGCGCGACGCGCCCTGCCGGCGTTGGTGGTGGCGCTGGTGGTGGGCGCCTCGTTCAGCACGGCGCTCGGCGGCGGCTTCATCTGGGACGACCACAATCTGATCGAGCACAACCGCAACATCCGCGAGCTGTCGGACATCCCGCGCGCCTTCACGCGACGCTTCTGGGACACCGGCTACGAGCTCGGCGTGCCGCTGGCCAACGTCTACTACCGCCCGCTGGTCACGCTCAGCTTCGCCGTCGACTACCAGCTGTGGGGTGGCGCCGCGCGCGGCTTCCACCTCACCAACGTGCTGCTGCACGTGGCGGTCTCACTGCTCGTCTATTGGCTGCTGCTGCTGTTGCTACGCGACGAAGGCGCGACGCCGGCCAATGACAACCACTCCGCGGACAGCGAGCGCGGGCTCGGCCTGCCGCCAGCGTGGGTCGCCGCCGTCGGCGCGCTGATCTTCGCGCTGCACCCATCACGCGCCGAGGCGGTGGCCTGGATCTCGGGCCGCACCGACGTGATGATGGCGCTGTTCTTCGTGCTGGCGCTGGGGCTGTTCTATCGCGCGCTGCGCGACGGCCCCACGCCGCGCCGCGTGGCGCTGGCCTGGCTTGCCTTCGTCTGCGCGATGCTGTGCAAGGAAAACGCGGTGGCGCTGGCCGTGGTGGTGCCCGCCGCCGACGCGCTGCTGCTCGGGCGAGACCGCCGCGCCTGGCTGCGCAACGCGCGCTGGAGCCACGGGCCGCTGATCGTGCTGACGCTGGTCTTCGTCGCCGCGCGCGTCGCCACCGGCGGCGAGCGGCCGGGCTTCGATCCGACGCTGCTCGGTCGGCTCAACCTGATCGCCAGCAGCGTCGGCCACTACGGCTGGATGTTCATCAACGGCTATCAGCCCAACCCCGCCATCGGCGCTGGCTATCACCCCGGCGTGATCATCTCCGGCCCGCTCGTCGGCGGCATCGTCACCATCGTCGCGTCGCTGGCCCTGCTGGTGTTCGGGCTGCGCCGCGCGCCGCGCGTGGCGTGGGCCACCACGCTGCTCGGCGCCACGCTGGCGCCGGTGTGCAACATCGTGCCGCTGGCCTTGGTCTTTCTCGTCGCCGACCGCTTCATCTATCTGCCGTGGCTCGGCGTAACGCTGCTGGTGCTGCTGCTGTTGCAGTCGCTGCCGCGTCGGCTTTCGCGCGTGCTGCTGGCGGTGCTGCTCGCGCTGGCCACCACTTGGTCGGTGACCGTGGCGCTGCGCTCCCGCGACTTCAGCAGCGACTATCGCTTCTGGCTCGCCGCCGTCACCGTCGATCCGGAAAATCCGCTCGCGCTGCGGCAGCTCGCGCGCGAGCTCGCGCAACGCGGCCGCTACCGCGCGGCCGAGCGGCACCTGATGATGGCGCTGCAACATGCCCGCGGCGAGGTCGCGCTCAAGGCCC
>JAGQIK010000679.1 GCA_020431405.1 Myxococcales bacterium | reverse complement strand
TCGCGAGGCCGCCAGCGTCTCGCCCACCGACTCCACCGCGCCGGTGACGGCGCAGCGTGCCGCACCGCTGGCGATCAGGTCAGCCGCCTGAGCGATCGCCGACAGCCCCGCGCCCGCGCCCTCGGCGAGCGTCATCAGCGGTCCGCGCAGGTCGAGCAGGATCGACAGCTCGGCGGCGGCCGTGCTCGCCAGCGTATAGGCGAACAGCCGCGGGCTGCCGGCGGGCTCGTCGCGCGCGATCTGCGACTCGAACTGCTCGTTGGCGCGGTGCGCGCCGAAGGCTGTGCCGATGACGATCGCGCGCTGCTCGGGCGGGCAGCCTTCGAGCAACGCCGTGGAGCCGTCGAGCAGATCGCTGGCGGCGATCACGCCCAGCTTGCACGGTCGGTCGAGGCGGCCGAAGCGCACCTTCTCGCTGCGCCCGGCAACGCGCTGCGGCGCGCGCGGCGTCGGGAGGACGCTGGGAAACGCGCTCGCGCTGGCGAGCACCTGCACGCCGGCGCCGTGCACGCTGGCGCAGCCGACGCCGTGAAGATACGCACGAGCCACCGGCCTGCGGGTTCCTATCCGGCGCTGCCCGTGTCGCTGGCGGCGTCGGGGCCGCTGTCCACCGTCGTGTCGGCGGCGCCCCCATCGACGGTGCTGTCGACGGATGTGTCGCTGCTGTCGACGCTGCTGTCGAGCGTGCTGTCGGACACAGGCCCGTCGCTGCTCGACGGCTTGCAGCCGAGCTGCGTGTAGCTGCCGCCGCCGATGATCAGGCTCGTGCCGCCGCAGCTGCCGCCGGGACAGTCGGCGTTCGAGCCGCACGCCGTATAGCAGTGTCCGGCGCTGGTGCAGAGGCCGCTCTTGCAGTTGTCGCCCTTGGAGCAGCTGGTGGTGAAGGTACCGACGCCGTTGTCGCTGCTGCCGACGCAGCACTGGCGCACGCCCTGATTGGAGATGAACAGCGCGGTGCAGACACCGCCCGCGCAGGCGCTGTCCGCCGTGCACGGTACGCAGGCGCTGGTGCTGCACACGCCGTCCGCGCTGAGGCAGGGCGCGTCGGCGAAGCAGAAGCGCGCCCGCACGAACTTGCCGGACTGGCAGCTGCCGGTCTGACCCACCACCGCGGCGTCGCCCGCGGCGCCGAAGCGACACACCGCGCCGCTCGGCGCGCCGACGCACTCGGGGTCGACGGCGACATCGGGGGCCATATCGGGGCTCGTCTCGACCGCCGCCTCGCTGACGTCGCGCTCGACATCCACGGGCACGTCGAGCGGCGTGTCGCTGCCACCCTCGGCGGGCGACGCATCGACGTTCGACGGCGTACCGTCTTGGTTGAAGATGCAGCCGCCGAGCGAGAGCGAGAGGGCCAGCACGAGGCCGAGGCCCCGCTTAGACATGGTCGCAGCCATAAGTCGGTAGTCCGTCGCTCAATATACGACACCCACACCCAGTTGGCCCGATTTCACCCGTTTCGATCGGTTGCCAGGATCACCGCGGCGTTGATGCCGCCGAAGCCTGACGAGGTGGACAGGCCGGCCCCCGCGGCGAGCGCGCGCGGCGCATCGAGGACCACGTCGGCGTCGATCTCCGGGTCCACGCGCCGAGCGCCCACCGTCGGGGGGCAGACACCGCGGCGCAGCGCCTCGAGCGTCATCGCCGCCTCGACGGCGCCCGCCGCCGCCAGCGAGTGGCCCACAGCGCCTTTGAGCGACATCAGCGGCGGCCGCGCCCCCGGCAGCGCGCGCGCGAGGCCGATCGCCTCCATGCGATCGTTGTACGACGTGGCGGTGCCGTGGGCGCAGACGAACGCGATCTCGCTCGGTGCCATGCCCGCCTGCGCCAGCGCCTGCCGCACGGCTCGCGTGACACCGCGCCCCTCGCGGTCGGGGCCGGTGAGGTGATTGGCGTCACCGGAGAGGCCCCACCCGAGCAGCCGCGCGCTCGGCGACACGCCCGCCTCCTCGCGCGTCATCAGCAGCAGCGCCGCCGCTTCGCCGAGCCCCAGCCCGGCGCGCTCGGCGTCGAATGGGCGCGGCGTGACCGGATCGAGCGCTTTGAGCGCGACGAAGCCCTGACGCACGAAGGTCGACAGCGCGTCGACGCCGCCGACCACCACGGCGTCACAGCGCCGCGAGAGCAGCCAGCGCGCGCCCAGCGCCAGCGCCGCCGTGCCCGAGGCGCAGGCCATCGACGGGTTGGCGCACGGGCCGAGCGCCCCGAGCCGCTCGGCGGCGAGGCGCAGCGGGGCGCTGCTGTCGGGTGGTGAAGGCTCGGCGGTGTCTGGAGCCGCGCGCAGCTCGCCGCGTTGGCGCGACCAGCGCGTGATCGCGCCCTGCGTGCTGCCGACGATCACCGACAGGCGTGCGCGATCGATGCCCGCCAGCGTCGCGCCCGCGGGCCCCTCGAGCAGGTCGTCGAGCGCCGCGGCGGTCAGCGCCAGCGCGCGGTCCTCGCGCAGAAGCGACGGGTCGAGCAGCGCGTCGTCGACCGCGGCGCCGTGCTCGCCCAGCATGCAGCGTCCGGCGCACAGCCCGTCGACGAGCGCGCGGCTGCCGCGGCCGAAGGGCGTGATCACGCCGCTGCCCAGCACCGCGACGCTCACCGGCCCCCGTCGCGCATGTCGAAGAAGTTGAACCACTGCTCGGGGTAGGCGCGTACGTAGCGCTCGTAGAGCGCGGCGAGGCCCGCGGTGAGCTCGCCGTCCTGCGAACGCGCGCCGCTCGAAAAGCGCGGCCGCTCGATCAACGTCTCGACGCGGCCGTCACGGCGCAACGGGAAAAACACGGGCACCACCGGCACGTCGAGCGCGCGCGCGAGCAGCGCCGGACCCGCCGCGAAGCGCGCGAATCCGTCGAGCAGGGGCACGCGCAGGCCGCGCTCGCCGGCGGGCCGGTCGATCTGCATCGCCACCAACTCGCCCTGCTCGAGCCGCGCGCGCAGCGCCAGCGCCAACATCGGCGTCTCGCTCGGGTAGACCACGCGCACGCGGCGGTCGCGCAGCGCGCGCTCCATCTGCTGCGTCTGCGCGTTGGGTTCTTGCGCCATCACCACCGTCAGCGGCGGAAAGCCATCGCGCCCCAGCAGCGCCGGACCGAGCTGCCAGTTACCGATGTGCCCGGTGACGAGCACCGCCCCGCGGCCGCCATCGAGCGCCGCGCGCATGTGCTCGAGACCGCGCGTGGGCGCGCGCTCGGCCATGCGCCCCGCGACGTAGTAGCTGTAGGCGTTCGCCACCGTCTCGACGTAGCGCTCGAACACGCCAAAGGCGCGCCGCTCGAGCGAAAGCGGCGATGACGAAGCGCCGAGCCGCAGCAGGTTGGCGCGGATCGCGCGACGGACCGCCGGCACCTGCGGATAGAAGAACGCTGCCCAGCCCGGAAGCGACGCACGCACGATCGACGGCGGCAGCAAACGGATGCCGCCCACCAGCACGCGGCGCCAGGCCGCGGACTCGAGGTGCGAGCGCCGCGCCTCGGCCGGCGTGCGCGGCAGGTCGCTCGGCACGCGCTCGGCGTCGCTCGCGCTCGGCGCGACGGGATCGTAGGGTTGGGCTTCGGAGCGCGATGACACGGGCGCAGTGTAGCAGCCCGCCATGCCGCTATACTGCCGCGATGACGCGCTGTCTGCCGATGCTGCTCGCGCTGGCCCTCGTCGGCTGCGGCGACACCGCGGGGCCGATCGCCGATGTCGGCGCGCGCGACATCCTCGTGGAGCTCGCGTCGCGCGACCGCGGCGCCGCCGACGGTGACAGCGCAGGCGATGGCGCCTCCGACGCGACGGCTGGCGAGAGCGCGCCGGCGCCGAGCAACGGCATCTTCGACGGCTGCCGCGCGTTCGCCGATTGCCCGGCGGGCACTGTCTGTAACTTCAGCTTGGGCCGCTGCGATCGGCGCTTGGATTGGACGGCCAGCAGCGCGGCGTTCATCTCGTACCATCCACTGGCCGTCGCCCCGGGCGACGTGCTCGTCATCGACGTCGCAAGGCTATGGCAGAGCTTTCTGTTCCCACCCGCCAGCATCGACGTGCGCGTCGGCACGCAGACGCTCGCCGCCTACGGCGACGTGCTCGACGACACGCGCGTGGTGGTGCCGATCGCGGCCGCCGTCAGCGGCACCATCGAGCTCAAGACCGACACCGGGCAGCTGCTGCGCTCGACGCGACCGCTCGCCGCGGCGACCTCGAGCGGCGCGCGCGCGTGCGACGGCGACACGCCCACCGCGCGCGGCAGCGCCGGCGCCGCGCCCGACGCCACGGGGCCGCACGCCGCGGGCTATCTCGATCTCGCCGCACACGTCGGGCGGCTGTTCTATCCGGCGCGCTGCGGCGGCGCGCGCCGCCCGGCGATCACCGGCACACACCCACTGGTGGTGCTGCTGCACGGAAACGGCGCCGGCTACATGGCCCACGAGTACCTCGGCCAGCTGCTCGCCAGCTGGGGCTTCGTCGCGCTGATGCCCGACGCCAAGGTCGACTACTCGGCGCCCGACCCGGTGGCCATCGCAGCGCAGCAGACGCAGACGCTGCTCGCCGCCATCGGCGCCGTGCGCGACCGCGACCTCGGCGCGCTCGCGCCGCAGCTCGCCGGCGTCGTCACCAGCCCGCAGGTGGCCTTCGTCGGCCACTCGCGCGGCACGGCGCGCATCCAGCACGTCGTTGGCGCCGACGCGGCGCTGCGCAACGCCACGGTGGCGACGATCTTTCTCGGCCCCGTCGACGACGGCGACGTAGTGCCAGGCCTGTTCATGCTCTTTTCCGGCGACGCCGACGCGCAGTCGCCGCCGCTCGTGTGGGGCGCTGCCTGGGCGCGGCAGGGCAAACCCAAGTGGCGCATCGAGCTTCACGGCGGCAACCACAGCCTCTTTACCGACCACAAGGTCTGGACCGGCTTTCTCGACGGGCAGCCGACGCTCGCGCGCGCGCAGCAGATGGCGATCGTAGCGCGCTTTTCGCTGCCGCTGCTGCAGCGCGCCTTCAACCTGCAGCAGCCCTTCAAGGCGGTCATCGACAGCCCGCAGAGCAGCGCGCAGTACACCGTCGAAGCGCAGCGCTAGCCGCCTAATTCGCTGGCCGCGGAGCCGTCGTCCGCGGCGAGTCGTGCGCCGACTGCTGGCGCCGAAGCGCACGCCGCGCCGCCGCACGCACGTCAGCCTTGTCGTCGCGGCATAGCCGCGCGAGCGCGACGCCGAGACGCGCGTCGGCGGGAAAGCGCTGGTAGAGCCGCCCCAGCGCCAGCGCCAGATCACGCCGCAGGTGCTGCATGCGCAGCGCGGCGATGGCCGGCCCGATGGCACGCCGGTCGCCAACCTGTCCGAGGTAGTGCACCGCGCGGCGCGCCAACTGCCAGTCGTGGTGCACCAGCCCTTCGACAAGCGCCGGCGTCGCCGCGGCCGCCACGGCGCGAGCGCGCGGCCAGTGCCGAAGGCGCGCCAGCGCGATGGCGGCGCGCAACCGTACGCCGTCGCGCGGGTCGTCGAGCGCGCGCAAGAGCAGCGGCCACACCGCGGCGTGCTCGAGCTCGCCGAGGGCGATAGCCGCTTCGCGAGAGAGGCTCGCGTCGTCGGCGCTGGCTAGCAGGCGCCGCAGCGGCGCGATGGCGCGATGATCGCGCAGCGTGCCGAGCACGCGAACGGCGCCGCGGCGATGGCGCGGCGAGGCCGAGCGATCGGCGAGCAGCCGCAGCAGCGCAGGCACCGCGCGGCGATCACCGAGGCGCGCGCGCGCCAGCGCGGCAGGCGTGGGATCGTGGCGAGCCGCGTTGTGGGCGCGCACGCTGCGGCGCAGCTCGTCGAGCCAGCGCGACAGCTCGCCGCGCAGCCGCGCGGCCGCCAGCGGACGACGCGACACGACGTTGTCGCGCTCGTGGGGGTCGCGCGCGAGGTCGTAGAGCTGCTCGGTGTCGCGCGCACGATCGACGATCAGCTTGAAGCGGCCGTCGCTGACCATGCGCGAACGCTCTAGCTCGCTCACCGCCACCGCCGGCGCCGCGAGCGGCTCGCGCCGCACCAGCAGCCGCGCCCACGAGCGACCGAGAAACGTCGGCGGTCGCGCCACGCCGACCAGCTCTGCGACGGTGGGGGCGATGTCGACCAGCTGCGCCGGCGCATCGATGGACAGCGGCGCGATACCTGGCGCGGCGATGATCAACGGCACGTGCACCTGCTCCTGGTAGAGGCTCGAGCCGTGGTAGCGGTTGCCGTGCTCGCCGAAGGCCTCGCCGTGGTCGGACGTCAGCACCACGATGCGGCGCCCGCGCAGCGCGCGCGCGGCGCGCAGCAGCTTGCCGATGGCGGCGTCGACGAAGGCGGCTTCCGAGTCGTAGCGCTGCTCGGCGGAGCGGCCGAAGTCGTGCTCCGCGTGGCGCGTGTAGGGCTCGTGCACGTCGAAGAAGTGCACCCACAGAAAGAGCGGCTGGCGCTTGGCGCGGCTGGCGTGCTGCGTGATGAACCGCGCCGCGTCGCGCGCCAGCACGTCGGCGGGGCGCAGCGCCGTCGCCGCGCGCTCGAAGCCGAAGTGCTGCTTTCCGTAGCGCGTGGCGCGCGGATCGTCGCAGAAGAAGACGCTGCGGTTGAAGAACGCCTTGGTGGTGTAGCCGGCGGCGCGCAGCACCTCGGCGAGCGTCGGCGGGCGTCGCCGGCGCAGCGGGAGCGACGACATCAGATAGTCGCCGCTGTGCAGCGACGGCAGCGAGTAGCACGTCAGCGGCGCCTGACAGCTGGCGCGCGTGAAGCGCGCCGCGCGTCGCGAGAGCGCGACCACGTTGGGCATGCGCCGTCGGTCGACGCGGTCGGCGCGCAGCGCGTCGACGGTGACGAGCAGCACGTGCGCGCCGCGAAGCGGGGCTGACGCGATCGCTTCGTCGTGCGCGGTGGTGCGGGTCGCCGCGCGCTCGGCGCGTGTCACCGGCCGCGCCGAACGACGCGAGACCGCCGGCTGCAGCGCCAGCAACTTGCTGGTCAGCGTCGTCAGATCGCGCGCCGCGTGGCGCACAGCGCCGTCGGCGCCGATCAGACGCCGGCTGGCGACAACGCCGGTGATGCCCACCACGACGACCAGCGCCAGCGGCAACAGGCTGACGCGCTCGCGCGCGGGCCAGCGTGCGTCGAGCGCGCGCGAGCCGAGCACGGCGCTGCTCACCGCTGCCGCGCCGAGCAGCCCGTGCAGATAGTGGTAGAGGCCGCGATAGACGAGCGCGTCGGCGGCGAACGCGAGCACCGCGGCGCCGAAGGCGGCCAGCGCCAACCCTAGCGCCCAACGCGCGTTCCGTCGTGCGCGCTCGCGCGCCGACCACAGCGCCGCCACGCCGAGCGCCAGCAGGAGCAGCAACAGCGCGAGCAGCGCGGTCTGTCGCTCGGCGCCACCCAAGAGCTGCGCCGCGCGACGGCCGCGCGCGAGCTCGCCCACCAGCCACAGC
>JAGQIK010000088.1 GCA_020431405.1 Myxococcales bacterium | reverse complement strand
ATCTATCAAGACAACGGCGTGCCCGTCGGCGGCGCCAGCGTCGCCGTCACGCTCAGCGACAACAAGTACGTCTACGGCGCCGGCGCCAACCTCATCGGCCCGGGCAGCGCGCACATCCTGATGGTCTCGGGGCGCGAGCTCTACTTCGACGCCTACAGCGCCGCGCCACGCGTCCTGTCGTTTCCAGCGCCACCGACCACCGAACGCCACGGCTACCTCAACGTCGTCGCCGACATCGACTGGCAGGCGCGCCTGCTCGCGCTGCGCTGGGGCCTACAGCCAGTGGTGTCCTCCACGCAAAGCGCCCCCACGTTCGTCCGCTTCGCGCGCACGTCAACCGACGAAGGCGCCCTGGCAGGCAGCTTCTACGGCGTGATGCGCTTCGGCGGCGCACAGGTGACGGTCGGAAGCGCGAAAGAGCGGCGCCTGTTCTTCGTCGCCAGCCGCCTCGCGCGCGGCGTGCTGTAGGGAGGGGAGGGCGCGAGCGTGGGATGACGCCTCCTGCGTTGGTGGTTAGGGCGCGTTCGGGCGCTTGGCTGTTGACGGGATGGGAGGCTCGGCGGCCGGCGCGGCGCTGATGGACTGTCGTCTTGGCGCGGCGGGCCGAGTTGCAGGCGTGGGCGTGGGGGGACTACGTGAGGGCTAGCGGCGCTTGCCGGGGATGTCGTTGACGCTGAAGCGGCCGCCTCGACCGCGGCGCCAGCCGGTGGTGAGCAGGAACGCCGGCGGCGGCCTCCCACGCCCACGCCCACGACCGCCTCCGCCCGCCCACGCCCACGCCCCGCGTCGCTGTTGCGGGGTGGCTACGCTAGCCGCTGCTCTGCCGCTCGCCGCCCGTAACTCACCGGATCCACTCACCGCCGCTCTTGGCCACGGACTTGCTTCGTACCCCACCATGTCGCCGAGAGTCCTTCGTCTGAGCCTCGTCTTGAGCGTGCTGCTGCTCGTCGCTGCGCCTTCGCGCCGCGTCGAGGGGGCGCCGCTGTCGGGGCTGCGGGCTTGGGCGGGGCGTAGTTGGCGGGCGGCGGGCAAGCGGTTGGTGAAGATCCGGCGGGCGGCGGGGGCGACGTTGATCTCGTCGCTGATCGAGGCGGCGTCGACGGTGGCGGGCAAGCTGCCGTTCGCGCAGCCGGGTCGCTACGGCATCAAGCTGACCAAGGACGTAGTCTATCGCGCGGGCAGCAAGGACCGGGCGCATCAGCTCGACGTGTATCAGCCCAAGGCCGACGGCACGCCTGGCAAGCGGCCCGTGGTGGTCTACTACCCGGGGGGCGGTTTCACGTCGCTGTCGAAGAACACGCACCGCACGATCGCGCTCGAGTTTGCCAAGCGCGGCTACGTCGTGGTGGTGGCGAGCTATCGCCGCGCGCCCAAGAATCCGTACCCGGCGGCGCACGCCGATGCGGCCGAGGTGCTGGGTTGGCTCAAAGACAACGCTGACCGCATCGGCGCCGACACGAGCAAGCTCGTGCTGGCGGGCGAGTCCGCGGGCGCCAACATCGCCACGAGCCTCGCCCTGGCCGCGAGCTATCGGCGGCCCGAGAAGTGGGCGCAGAAGATCTTCGACAGCGGCCTGCGTCCCAAGGCGGTGCTGCCCGCTTGCGGCATCCTCGAGCTCGACAACATCGAGCGCCTGACCAAGGCGCGCGGCGTCTCGACGCTCGTCTCCGATCGCATCACCACCGTGCGCGAGGCTTACATCGGCAAGGCACGACGTGACGTGCCCGGCGGCACCGAGCTGGCCTCGCCGCTGTCGGTGCTCGAGAAGATCGCGCGCAGCAAGCAGACGCCGCAGCGCCCGCTTCCGGCCTTCTTTGTCGGCGTGGGTGGCAAAGACCCGCTGCTCAGTGACAGCCAGCGGCTGCACCACGTGGCCGAGAAGCTCGGCCTCGACTCGAAGCTAGCGGTCTACGAGGGGCAGGGCCACGCGTTCCAAGCCCTGGTCTGGAAGGACGCGAGCAAGCGCTTCTATCGCGACACGTTCGAGTTTCTCGATCGCGCGCTGAAGGCCAGGTCGAACTAGTCGATCGCTACTCTTCCTTGAGCGACGTCTCGATCTTCTTCAGCTCGGCGGCGAGATTCTTCTTCGTGATCTCTTTGTGAGCCTTGCCTTCGAAGTCCTGCTCGGTGGGCAGGTCGAGCTTGGCGGCGGCCTTGGGATCGGTCTTGGTCGCAGGCGCCTTGGTGGCCCCAGTGCCAGGGTTGCCGGTCGCGGCCGTGCCGGGGGTCTGCGCCTTGGCGCTGCCGGTGCCGTCCTTGGCCTTGTTCGACTCTTTCTTGCAGCCGACGCCAAACAGCAGGGCCACGGCCGCGGCGATCAGAAACAGGCGTTTCATCGGTCACCTCGTTCGTGTCAGTGAAGAGCGAGATAATAGATCAATCAGACAAAAAAGTCGGGCATCAGCTCTTCGCCCGGCGTCATGGCGTATTGATCGAGATCGGTCACGCCAGCCTCGGTCAGCACGGCGTCGTCGATGAGGAAGCGTCCGGTGTTCTGCTTGGGATCGCTGGTCAGGATCACGTAGGCCGCGTCGCCCATGATCTCCGGCTTGCGGCAACGTTTCATCGACGCGTCGCCGCCGAGCAGGTTCTGCACCGCCGCGGTCGCGATGGCCGTGCGCGGCCACAGCGCGTTGACGCCGATGCCGCGTCCCTTGAACTCGCCGGCCATGCCCAGCACGCACATGCTCATGCCGAACTTGGCCATGGTGTAGGCGACGTGGCCCTGAAACCAGCGCGTCTCCATGTTGAGCGGCGGCGAGATGTTGAGGATATGCGCGAGCCCGCCCGCCTTGGCGGCCTTCGTCAGGTGCGGCAAGGCGAGCTTGCTGCACAGGAAGGTGCCGCGCGTGTTGACGCCGTGCATCAGGTCGTAGCGCTTCATGGTCGTCGACGGCGTGTCGGTCAGATTGATCGCGCTGGCGTTGTTGACCACGATGTCGATGCCGCCGAAGGTCTCGACGGTCTTGTCGATGGCGGCCTGCACCTGCTCTTCGAAGCGGATGTCGCAGATGCACGCCAGGCCCTTGCCGCCGGCCTTCTCGATGTCCTCTACCGCGGTGTAGACCGTGCCCGGCAGCTTGGGGTGCGGCTCGGCCGTCTTGGCCGCCACGGCGATGTTGGCCCCGTCACGCGCCGCGCGCGTGGCGATGGCGAGGCCGATGCCGCGGCTCGCGCCGGTGATGAAGAGCGTCTTGCCTTTGAGGTCTGCCATGTTCGTTCTCCCTTTGGGGCTAGGGACATGAAGGGTCGCACATCTTGAGGCACGGGCAGGCGCCGTGTACGAACTGCAGTTGGTTGAGACAGCCCGCGCAGTCGAAGGGCGTGGTCGTGTCCATGCAGTTGTAGAACGTCAGCAGCTGGTCGATACACATCTGGCCGACGAGGCCGAGCGTGCACAGCTGCACCTTCTCGCACTGCTGCACGCTCCATGGCGTGATCGAAGCGCTCCAATTCTGGCCCAGCGCGTCCTGCGCTTGCTCGCACGACGCGGCGATCTTGGTGCAGGTGCGGCGCACCAGCGCCTGCAGCGCCGGCAGGTCCTGGCCGGGCGCGACGTCCACCGTCAGATCGGCGCTGATGCCGCTTTCGGACACGGGCGCGTCGGCCGCGCCATCCTGCGTCGGCGGCGGGTCCTCGTCGCTGCAGCCGGCGAGCGCCGCGACCACCACAAACAACGCCCACGCCGCTCCAGAGGTCCTAGGCCTTCTTCGCATCGGGTCTCCTCTCGCGGGGCCGAGGGGCCCTGGCTCTCTTCGCGCGCCACGCCAACAAAGCTGGCACCACCAGCAGCAGCAACCACATCAGCGCCGTGGCGAGCCACAGCAGCTTGACGAAGGTTGGTCGAACGAAGCGGAACGTCACGTCGTGATCACCGGGCGCGAGCTCGAGCGACAGAAAGCTCGGCGTGACCATCTGCGGCTTCTGCGCGCGCCCGTCGACCACCGCACGCCAGTATGGGTGGTAGTTGACCTTGAGGACCAGCGTGCCGCGCTTGTTCATGCGAACGCGCGCGTGATAGCTCGTCATCTCGACGCGCTCGGAGAGCACCTCGCCAGGTCGTCCGCGCGTGCCGCCGCTCGGGAAGGCGCTCACCGCGGTGCGCGCCCCCGGCGCGACGCGGTAGAGCTGGTCGGCCTTGCTGTTCGGCTTCTTGCCGAGCTCGATCACGGGCAGCGTCGAGCCGTCGGCGGCGCGTTTGGTGGGCGTCTTGTCGTCGTGCAGCACGCGCCCGAACACGCCCGCCGCCGGCAGCGACGTGTAGCGCAGCCAGCGCTTGACGGTCTCGCGGATGTCGCGCGGCTTGCCGCGCACGGCGAAGGTCGTGTAGCCGGTGGTGAAGTAGCCGTGCTTTCCGGGCAGCTGGTAGAGCAGCACGCGCCGCGCGCGCAGCATCGGCTTCATGCCGAGCCGCTTGAGCACCCCCCCGACACGCTTTTCGGGCAGCGTCAGCACGAAGCGGAAGTTGTAGAAGCGCAGCAGCTCGAGCCGATGCGGGTAGAGATACTCGAGGTAGTAGAAGCCGAGGCTGTCGTGCATGCCCACGCCGTAGCTCTGGCCGACAGGCATTTCGCTGTAGCGGCCGATGAGCCCCGCCACGAGGTGCGAGCCAGTGCCGGCCTTGCCGTGCGCGTAGATGCGGCCCGGCTTGGCCTTGCCGCTCTTCACCGCGGTGTCGATCGCCTTGCCGATCTTGGCCAGGTCGGCGCTGCGCACGAGGTCGTAGCTCTCGACGGTGCGAAAGAAGCTGCCCGCGGTGGTCAGCTCCTTGACCAGCGGCGAGGCGATCAGCGCCGCCACGAACACCGCGGCGCTCCACTGAGGCAGCCGCTCGCCGATCCAGCGCGCCACCGTGCACAGCCCGATGCCCGCGAGGATCACGCCGAACGCATGCACCGCGCCGATGTAGCGAAAGAGCTGCAGGCCGAGGTTTATCGGCTGGATGTCGACGAGGTGGCCGAACGTGCGGCGGCCCATCAGAAAGAACACGAACAACGCGAAGCAGATCAGCAGCGCCCGCATCACCGGCTGCTTGCGGAAGCGGCGCACGCACACCGCGAGCCCGATCAAGATCCCGATGCTGAGCGCCGGCAGCTGCCCCTGGTCGAAGAGCTTGCCGATGGCAAACGTCTTGGCGATGCGCAGCGCGCCGTAGCCTTGCCAGCGATCCACGCCGCCCCACGGCCAGCCGCCGGCGTAGCTGTGGGTCTGCAGCAGCGGGATGATCCAGAACAGCAGCGACAGCGCGGTCAGCAGGCCGACCATCAGCAGTCGCCCGGTGCGCCGCGTGAACTGCTCGCGCGGACGCACCAGCACCATGATCACGCCCGACGTGGCCAGCACCACGCCGTAGAACGCGTGCGAGATGCAGATCAGCACCAGCAGGCCGCCGGCCGCGATCACGCGCCTGCGCCGCTGCGCCGCCGTCTCGCCCCAGCCGTCGACCGCCTGCCACAGCGTTCCGAGCGCCAGCGGGAAGAGCAGCATCGCGTAGTGCTGCGTGTAGAGGCCGAGACCCATCAGCGAGTGGATGGTGAAGCCGAACTTGAGCTCGGAGCTGACCAGCGGCGCGAGCAGCGCGCAGACCAAGCTCTGCGTGCGGTCGAGGCCCAGCCGTCGTGCGCCGACGTAGGTCGTCAGCGGATAGAACGTCCAGGTCAGCACCACCGTGGCGTTGAACGCGACCTGCGGCGAGAGCGCCCCGAATGTGAGCAGGTGCATCAGCGCCGCCGTCAGGTGCGGCAGCGGCTGATAGTAGAGGTACATCGGGAAGCCGAGGTTGTAGGCCTGGCACCAGAGGTCGGTGTTGCCGGCCTTGATGTGCGCCAGCAACGTCTGCACGGCGACCATGTGCGACGAGTGATCGTCGCCGTAGATCGGCAGATCGCGCAGGATGCGAACGCCCGGGATGAACAGCAGCAAGCACCAGCCGACCAGCGAGCCGAGGATCAGCCAGTCCGGCGCGTCGACCTGCCGCGGCGGCTCGTCGGGCGAGCGAACCTGCGCGCGCAGCCAGGCGCGTGCGCGCGCGACGAAACCTTCGCCGGCGCTGCTGCTGTCCGAACGCTCACGCCGCCGCTGCGACCGCTTTGGCGTCACAGCGTCTTGGGCAAGACGGGAGAGGCCGGTCCGGTAGCGACCAGCCACAGCTGGTGCGCCGCGCGCGTGGCGGCGATGTGCAGCAGGTGGCGGCTCTCGGTGCTCTCGGGGTAGCTCGCGCGCGTCACGTCGAGCAGCACGACGTAGTCGAACTCGAGGCCCTTGACCTGCGAGACGTCGGTGACCTCGATGCCGGGCTTGAACGAGAAGTCCTGATCGCGCACGCAGCGAACGCTCGGCACTTCGGCGTTGACCAGCGCGTCGGCCCACGCGTACGCCTGCGCCGGGTAGCGCGTGATCAGCGCCACCGAAGCGAGCGGCTCTCGCGCGGCGAGCGAGCGCAGCGCCTCGGCGAGCATGCCGACCGCTTCGCCCTGGCTGGTGAAGCGATGCAGCTCCACCGGCGCGCCGCTGCGCACCGCGCGCGTCGCATCCGGCGCCGCCAGCTCGCCGAGCAGCGAGCGCGCCAGCGACATCACCTCGGAGGTGGAGCGATAGCCGAGCTCCAAGGTGCTGTTCTGCGCGATGTCGGCGCCGAGCTCGGAGAGCAGCGTCTCCCAGTCGCTGAAGTGGTTGTCGAAGACCAGCCGCTGCTGCGTGTCGCCAGCGATGGTGACGCAGTGGTTTTCGCTGGTGGCCTCGAGCAGGACCTTGATCTCGACGGCCGAGAGGTCCTGCGCCTCGTCGACGACGAGGTGCTCGTAGCGAATCGGCTTCGAGCCGGGAGGCCGCAGCGCGCCTTGCTTGAGCAAGTGCAGATAGATCAGCAGCGCGTCGTCGGGCGGGTCGAGCTTGGCCGTACGCCGCACCGCGCTGCGCTCGTCGACACCGTCGGCGGCGATGTACGTATCGTCGTCGTCATCGTCGTCGTCGCTCTTGCGGGTGTCTGACGGCATGTCGGCAGCGGCGATGTCGGCCAGCTGGCGCACGCAGTGCTCGACCACCTGAGTGATGTCCTTTTCGCTGAACTCGCCCGCGGCGTGCTCGGCGACGGCGGCGTTGAGCAGCGCGGCGTCGGTGAGGATCTCGGACCAGTCGGCGAGCAGATCGCGCGTGCGGCGGCGTACGCGCGTGAGGATCGCCTCGGCGCGCTGGCGCGTGACGGCGGGCAGATCTCGCTGCTCGTGCACGAAGTCGCGCACGTGAAGCGCTCGCCGCGCCAGCGGGCGACTGCGCTCGTCGTCGAAGCAGCGCAGCACGCGCTGTCCGCCGGGCAGCTTGCCCACCGCCTGGCGCAGCTCGCGCTCGCAGGCGGCGACCTGCTTTTTGACGTGCGCCTCGAGCACCGCGATCAGCATCGGGTGCTTCTTGAAGCGCATCACCAGCGAAGGCGTGCCGTCGTCGACCTCGGTGCGCTCGTCGCCGAGCAGCCGCCGCCGCATGCCGCCGAACCAGTCGCGCGACGTTTGCACGCGCACGCCGGGCACGCCGAGCGAGGGCAGCACGCGCTCGACGTAGCGCACCATAGCGACGCTGGGAACGACCACCAGCATGCGCTCCGGGCGAAACCGCTTGGGCGCTTGGTAGTTGAGGAACGCCACGCGATGCAGCGCGACGGTGGTCTTGCCGGTGCCGGCGCCGCCCTGCAGCACCACCAGCCCGCTGTCCGGACGCGCGATCAGCTCGAACTGCGTCGGGTCGATCAGCGCCGCGATCTCGGGCAGGTGCTTGTCGGCGCGCTTGCCGCCGACGCCGGCGCCGAGCGTGGAGCTGGCGTCGCCGCGCCGTGGCGGGCGCGCGGCCTTGCCCTGGCCGCCGGCGAGCTCGGCGCGCGCCACCTTCTCGGCCTCGAACCAGTCGCCGCTCTCGCCGGCGAAGTAGGTGCCCTGCGGGCAGCCGACGCGGATCAGCTTGCCCTCTTCGATGGTCAGCGTGCGACGCGCGGTGACCTGGCCCTCGAGGATCTTGCCGCCGAAGCGCTCCTCGTAATCGTCGCCTTCTTCGTAGCGGTAGTAGATGCGGCTCACCGGCGCGTTGCGCCAGTCGACGATCTGGACGTTGCGATCGCGGTCGATGAAGCCGCGCTTGCCGATCAACACGTCGCGCTTGCGCTCGTCTTCCTCGAGGCGCATGTGGGCGAAGTATGGCGACTCGGGATCGATCGGCAGGTCGCGTCCCTTGCCGTAGCGCTGGGCGATGGCGCTGATGCGCGTCATCTGCTCGACCAGCGCAGCAATGTCTTCGGGCTTGGCCTCGGCGATCTGGTCGCGGAGGTTGATCAGCGCTTCGTCGTAGTCGGGTGTGCCCGCGTGCTTGGTCGACAGCTCGGAGATGGTGCTGGTCACGCGACCGAGCAGGCGCAGCTCCTCGCGCACGATGTCGTGGGCCTCGGAGTTTTCTCGAACCGGCTTCATCGACGACTACTTCCTCAGCGCTTCTTTGTCGCCTCGTCGGCTAGCCCGAGGTCGCGGCGCATGGCGGCCACCTCGGCTGTAAGCCGCGCTTGCCGGCGCCACAGGCCGATCAGATAGACCAGCGGTACGAGCCAGATCAGCGAGTAGGCGATGGTCACGAAGAGCGGCGCGTTGACCTGCTCCTGCTTGTTGGCAGGGTTGAAGTCTTCGTAGCCGTCGCCGCTTCCCGCTTTGGCTGCCACCGTGCCCGAGCCCGTACCCGCGCCGCTGGCTGCGAGGGCGACCCCCGCGCCGAGGCCCGAGACGAGCACGACCACGCAGAGCGTTTTCAGAAACGAAGACATAGCTACTCTTCCTCCGGCGCCTTGGCGTCGCGTTTGCGCGGCGCCGCCGGGCCGCGGTCGGCGATGGCGATGGCGAGCTCGTCGACTTCGTCTTCGAGTCGCCCGGTGCGCATGCGTGTCCACATCATGAGCACGAACAAGAGGGTGAACGTCAGCACCGAGAGCCAGAAGGCCAGGCGCATCGCGGGCGACAGCGTGGTCACCACGGTGTTGGATGGGTGGTTGGTCTTCCAGATGCGCACCGAGACATAGACCAACGGCACGTTGATGGCGCCGAAGAGCGCCGCGCCGGCGGCGATGCGGCGGCCCGCCGGGCCCGCGTAGCGCCGCGCGAGCATCACGCCGAGGAACGTCAGAAACAGGATCAGCAGCGACGTCAGGCGCGCGTCCCAGACCCAGTAGTGGCCCCAGGCCTTGCGCGCCCACAGCGGGCCGCTGGTCATCACCAGCGCGCCGAAGACCACCGTCAGCTCGGAGGCGGCGGTGGTCAGCCGGTCAGCCCACGGCTTGCGCTTGAACAGAAACACCGCGCCGCCGATGCCGCAGGTGATCGCGCCGAAGAGCATCTGCCAGGCGCACGGCACGTGAAAGTAGAAGATCTTCTGGATGAAGCCCATCTGTGGCTCGATGGGCGCGTTGTGGAAGACCAGGTACGGGCAGACGAGGAAGCCCACCGCGGTGAGGGCGGCTAGCAGGTAGTACACCGCTACGCCTCCTTGTCCTTACCCCAGAGGGTGCGCAGCTCGGCGACGATCTCCGCGCGGCGTTTCTGATACTTCGTCTCGTCGAAGGCGCCCAGCGCTGACTTGGCGAGGCGCGCCTTCTCTTCGTCGGACGCGGCTGCCTTGGACGGCGCGGCGTCGGCCTCGGCCTCGGCCTTGGCCTTGGCCTTCTCGGCTTTCTTGGCCTTCTCGGCTTTCTTGGCCTTCTCGGCGCGCGCGCGCAGCGCCTCGACGACCTCGCGTGGCAGCGGACCGGTGTCGCTGCTCACCGTGACGTCGTCATCGTCGTCGTCGCCGTCGCGCTCGCCGCTCTCACCGCTGTCGCCGTCGCCGCGGCGGCCTGTGGCTTCGTGCTCGCGGCCCGCGTCGCGCATGGCACGCCGTCGCTGCGCTTCGAGCGTGGCGAGCTCTTGCAGCAGCGACTCGCGTTTGCGCTCGCGCTCGGGGCGCCGCGCCGCCGCCGCGCCCAGCACGCCCCAGATCAGGATCACGCTGGCGAGCGAGATCGCGACGATGGTCGTCGTGCGCGTCTTGTCCTGCGGCAGCCCGCCGATGGTGATCTCGAGCTTCTCGCCGCGCTTGGTGGCGCGCAGCGTGTAGATCACGGTCTGGCGGCCGCGCATGGTCTCTACGCGGCGGCTGACCATCGACGGCCCCGTCACGGTGGGCGTCGTCGCGTTGGTGAAGATGAACACCAGCCGCTGCGTGTCGAGCGGCATGGTCTGGCTCACATCGGCGACGCCGTCGTCGTAGCCCATCTCGAAGAAGTACTGCACCGCGAGCCGTCCGGGCGGGATCGGCGAGGTGATGAAGAGCTTGTTGCCGCGCTGGGTGACGAAGCGCTTGTCTTCTTTGGAGACCGACAGACGCTCGGCGTTGGGCGGAACGGGCAGCTCGAGGCCCTTGTCGCCCGGGTTGAAGAGCTTGTCGCTGGGATTGATGATCGCCAGCACCTGCCGGAAGCCGAGGCGCTTCTCACCGACGCCGCACAGGATGTGCGAGCCGGCGCCGAAGTGCAGCACGCTGGCGTCGGTGGTGCGATTGTAGACCGTGAAGCTCAGCTCCACGCCACCCTTCTTGGGCGGGATGAGCTTGCGGCTGCGATAGCTCAGCCCGGCGTGACCGACGGCGACGCGCACCGTCTTGGCCGCGGGATCGATCTTGACGCTGGTCTGTCCCTTGTCGTCGGTGCGGCGCCGCTGCGGCGTGCCGTCGACGATCACCGAGACGCGCGCCTTGCCGACGGGCGTGGCCTTGTTGCCGAGCAGGACCTTGACGCGCACCAGGCCGTCTTCGACATCGGTCAGCGGCAGCATCTGCGCCGCGCCGCTGCGTCCCTTTTTGATCTTCTGGGGCTTGCCGTCGTCGCCGCCGCTGGCGCTGCTGCCGGGATGGCCGGGCGGCATGCCGCCGCCGCCGCCGTCGCCGCCGCCGCTAGGCGCGGCCGAGGCCTTGGTGCCCGGCTTGGGTCGCGGCGGTGCGGCCACCGTGGTGGAGATCAGAAAGCGCACGCCGCCCTGGTTGGGGCCGCTGAAGGGGTGCGTGCGCAGCGTCTTGCCGTCGACGACGACCTCGATGAAGTAGATGCGCCCGCTGACGAGCTTGGAGAACTGCGCGCGCGACTTGTCGTTGGTCTTCGACTCGGCGATTTTCTCGATGCGCTCGCCGCCCACCGCGTAGAGCGTTGCCGGCGCGCCGACCTTCTTGTCGGCGAAGCTCTTGCCGATCACGCGGACGGTGGCGACACCGGCCGGCAGACGGCCCATGTAGAGCGGGCGGCCGAACATCGCCGCCATGTTCGACGGCTGTGCGACGACGGTCGCGGCCGGCGCCAAGAGGGCCAGCGACGCGGCGAAGGCGGCACACAGGCGGTGTCGTCTGCAGGACATTCGGAGCTTTGTACCAATCTGAGAGTTTTTGTCCAGGCGGGGCGACGGGTCGCATTGACGCGTCGTGCAGGAGGCCTAACCGCGCGAAGCTGTTGCTCTTATCCGCCGTACATGGCGACGCGGCGCCGGATCTCGGCTTCGATCTCGCGCTCGACGCGTTCGTCGGGCGAAAGCGCCGCCTCGTCGCTGGGTTTGTCGAGCAGGCGCGCCTCGTCGATCTCGCGCAGCACCTGTACGGCGCGGCGGCGCAGCGGCTCGGTGAGCTCGTTGCCTTCGTCGGCCTCGAGCTTGCCGAGCTGCACGTCGAGCTCGATCTCGCGGATCGATCGCAGCAGCAGCCGCTTGTCGCGCTCGAGATCCTCGAGCCGCTCGTCGGGCGGCGGCGGTGCGCCCTCGACCTGACCGACCAGCAGCGCGATGGCGCCGAACAGCAGCGCCAGCAAGAAGCCCGCCGCGCCAGCGACGAGCCCGGCGAACACCGCGGCGTAGGTCGACTTGCCAACGGTCAGAAAGACGGCGGCGTAGCCGACGCCCATCACCAGCGGCAAGCCCAGGCGCAGCAGGCGCAGCCCCTTCTTCATGGAGAGCTTTTTCGCCGCGGACGACGGCTCCGCGGCCAGCGACTTGGACGCGCTGCTGTCGGCCTTGCTGCGGTCGCTCTTGTCGCTCTTGTCGCTCTTGGACTTGGTCTTGGAAGCCATGACGCCAGCGCCTTAGTCGAGCTTGCGTAGCTCGTCGTCGAGCAGGTCAGCGTAGGGGTCGTCCTTCTTGCGGCTCGCGCCGCCCGAGCGCGAGTCGAGGTCGCCGCCCGCGGCAGCTAGCGCAGCGGCGGCCGCGCGCGCGCGCCGGCGAGCAGACCACTTGCGCCCGGCGAGCACCAGCGCGATCACGCCGATGGCGCTCAGCGCGTAGGGCAGCATCCAGTAGAGGCCCGTGTTGGGGGGCTCGGAGAGCGCGCGGAAGCCGAACGGCTCGCGGCCGATCTCGGGGCCGCGCCGGTTGACGTACCAGTCGATGATGCGTTTTTCGTCCCAGCCGAGCTTGAGCTTGGCGCGAATCGCCTTGCGCTCGCGCTGCGCGAAACCGCAGTTGCACTTGCTGAGGATCAGCCGCGGGCACGTGTTGCACATGCACGTCAGCTTGTCGAACATGACCTTCTCGCCGGGCGCGAACAGCATCTTCGCCATGCCGGCGTGCTCGTGGTCCGAGTGATCGTGCTTGGCGCTCCCTGCTTTGGGTGGCGCGCGCTCCTGCTTGGCGTCGGCGACGCCGGGCGGCAGCAGCAGCAGCGCCACCGCCGCCGTCACGCCGGCGATCTTGCTCAGCCGCCCGCCGATGGGCAGCGCCGCCACCGCGGTGCCGATGCCGAGCACGATGAAGCCGAACCAGATCCAGTTGACCAGCGGGTTGACGACGATCTTGAACGTGGTCGAGCCGGTCTTGCTGTTGAAGTCGCCGAGCGCGACGAAGAGGTCTTCGCGGATGCCGCGCTTCATCGCCACCTCGGTGGTGGGCGCGTCGCGGTGGCGGTGGAACGTCCAGCGCGCCGGCAGCAGCGTGCCGATGTGCTTGCCCTTGTCCCAGGTGGTCAGATAGGCCGTGACCGCGGTCTTCTCGGCGTCCTCGGTGACGCGCAGCCCGTCATAGCGCAGCGTGTAGTCGCCGATCTTGTGGCGCTGGCCGCGCTTCATCACGACCTCGTTCTCGAGCTTGTAGGCGTCGCCAGCGAAGCCGACAAACATCAGCACGATGCCGAAGTGGATGATGTAGCCGCCGTAGCGTCGGCGGTTGCGCGCGAAGAGCCCGAAGAACGAGCTCGCGAGCGAGACCTTGGCCGCCTTGGCGCGGCTCGCCGTGCCGCGCACCAGCTCCTGCACGATCGTCGCGGTGATGAACACGCACAGCACCCAGACGATGAGCGAGTTGACCTTGCGCAGCCCGATCACGGCGAGCACAGCGCCGGCGGCGATCGACACGGCGAGCGGGATCAAGAACTGCCGCCGCAGGCCTGCGCCCGACGTCTTTCGCCAGCCCAGCATCGGGCCGATGCCGGTCATCACCAGCAGCGCGATACCGAGCGGCGCCATCCAGCGGTTGAAGGCCGGGATGCTGATCGTGATCTTGTCGCCGAAGAGCTCCGACAGCGACGGGAACGTGGTCAGCACCATCACCAGCAGCGTCGCCGAGAGGAAGAGCCAGTTGTTGAGCACGAACCAGAACTCGCGGCTGAGCACCGACTCGAGCTCGCCGCGGCTGCGCAGCTGCTTGCGTCGCCAGAACGTCAGCGCGAAGCCGACACAGAGCGTGACCCAGATGAACGCGAGGAAGACGTAGCCGATGTTGGAGCGCGCGAAGGCGTGCACCGATTCGATGAAGCCCGAGCGCGTGAGGAACGTGCCGAAGATCGTCATGGCGAAGGCCAGCGTCGCCAGGATCATGTTCCAGATGCGCAGCATCGAGCGCCGCTCCTGCACGATGATCGAGTGCAGGAAGGCGGTGACCATCAGCCACGGCATGAAGCCGGCGTTCTCCACCGGATCCCAGCCCCAGTAGCCGCCCCAGCCGAGCTCTTCGTAGGCCCACAGCATGCCGAGGGTCAGCCCCAGCGACAGGAAGAACCAGGCCAGCATCGCCCAGCGGCGCGCCGCCATGACCCAGGCGTTGTCGGTGCGGCCGGACAGCAGCGCCGCCATGCCCATCGAGAACGGCACCGACATGCCGACGAAGCCGAGATACAGCGACGGCGGGTGCGTCACCATGTAGGGGTTTTGCAGCAGCGGGTTGAGTCCCTTGCCGGTGGTGGCTTGGAAGGCGAGGAACGAGCCGAACGGGTTGGACGCCGTGACGAGCAGCGAGCCGAAGAACAGCATGATCGTCATCTGCGTCGCGATGAAGTACGGCATCAGCTCGCGCAGCCGCTCGCGATTGGTGCGCACCGCGAAGGCGGTGAAGATCGACAGCAGCCAGGCCCACAACAGCAGCGAGCCTTCCATGCCGCCCCAGGTCGCGGTGATGCGATAGAACAGCGGCATCGAGCGATCGGAGTGCTGCTGCACGTAGATGATCGAGAAGTCCGAGACGGCGAAGGCGTAGGCGAGGATGAACATCGCCACGGTGGCGCAGGCGGCGACGGCGTAGGTCACCGCTTCCGCGCTGGCCACCAGCGCCCGCGAGCGCCGGCGCGCTCCCACGATGCCGAGGGCGAGCGCCCAGGCGGCAAGAATCAGCGTCAGATAGATCGTAGTCGAGCCTAAGGCAGCCATATCTCACGTATCAGTGGGCCCGAGGCACTGGCATGGACGGAGCTCATTCCGCGGCCACACCGAATTGGCCCAGCTGGGAGACTATTTCATCGGAGCCGGCGGCGAGCAAGGGCCAGACTGACAGTGATTGACGTATATTAAGGCCTCGCGTGCCGACCAATCTCTACTGTCCACGCTGCCGAGCGGCCTACCCGGCGAACGTCTCGTACTGTCTCGAGGATGGCGCCAAGCTGTTCGAGCGCGAGCTGGTGATCTGGATCGACCAGCACCTCGGGCCCTATCACGTGCGCGAGCTGATCGGTGCGGGCGAGAGCTCGGTGATCTACCGCGCCGAGCACTACTCGCTCGATCGGCCGGTGGCGCTCAAGATGCTACGCCCCGAGCGCGCCGCCGAGCTGGGAAGCGCCGACGAGGTCTTCGCCGAGGCGCGTAATATCGCATCGGTAGGCCACGACAACATCGTCGACGTCACCGACTTCGGCACGACCTCGAGCGGGCTGCCCTACTTCGTGATGGAGCTGCTCGAGGGCCACACGCTCGATGTGCTGGTCGAGCGCGAGGGGCCGCTGCGGCTGCTGCGCGCAGTGACCATCGTGCGGCAGGTCGCCTCGGCGCTCGCCGCCGTTCACCGCGCGGGCATCGTGCACCGCGACCTGGTGCCCGACAACGTGTTCATCACGGAGCGCGAGAGCCGGCGCCGCGTAGTGCAGCGGCTCGACGACGACGGCACCGGCAGCGGCGACCGCGTGGTGATCCGCCCCGAAGGCACCATCGACTTCGTCAAGCTGCTCGACTTCGGCATCGCCAAGCCGATCCTCGGCGCGCCCGGCCCGGCCACGCGCGCCGGCGTGCTGCTCGGCGACGTGCGCTACATCGCGCCCGAGCGCGCGCGCGGTCTGCCCGTCGACGCGCGCACCGACGTCTACGCGCTCGGCGTGCTGTTCTATCAGCTGATCACCGGCGTCGTGCCCTTCGACGGCGAGACCCACGATCAGGTCATCGCCGGCCATCTCTACGGACGCGTGGTGCCGCCGGCGGTGCGGCGCACGCCCGTCAAGATCGACCGCGTCACCAACCTCACCGTGCTCAAGTGCCTGCAGAAGGACCCCGAGGCGCGCTTCCAGAGCATGGACGAGCTCGAGGCGGGGCTGCGCGACTGCTTCAGCGACGAGATCCTGCTCAGCGAGGTCGAGCGGCTCGGCCAGCGCGCCGGCATCATCGAGGCGGTGGACGGCGGGCTCGAGGATGTGCCGACGACGGCCTTCAACGCGCGGCCGGAGCGGCTCAGCGCCGAGCTGGCGAACCTCTTCATCAAGCACGACGACGAGAAGCTCACGCCGGCCGAGCTCGAGGCGGCGAGCCAGGTCAGCACGCGCGAGGTTTCGCTGACCATCGAGCTCGCCGAGCTCTTTCGCGGCATGGGGTCACTCTCCGATCCCTAAGTACCCGAGATCGCAGACTGCCTCGACCGCATTGACATTTGGGCCGCGTCGCAATTGGACGGCGTCAGCGGTCCAATGCAATTTCGGCTCAGCGACAGCCGGCGCGCAGCACGTCGTCTTTGCCGTCGCCGTCGAAGTCGCCCACGCGCAGCGCGCTGGCGGCGTTGCTGTCGATGCGCAGGCGGCGCCACGCGCTAGCGCCACCCCATGACACGCGCCAGAGGTCCGAACCGAGGTACAGCACGTCGGTCTTGCCGTCGCCGTTGAAGTCGCCGAAGCGCATGCTCGCCAGGCCCACGCCCGAGCTGTTGATCTGCTTCCAGCCGCTGCTCGCCGCCGACGAGATGAACCATCCGGCGCTGCCGGCGCGAAAGACGTCGGTCTTGCCGTCGCCGTCGAAGTCGCCGAAGCGCAGCGACGCCAGCGTGTAGCTCGAGCTGTTGCGCTGCGCCCAGGCGGCCGTGCCCGAGCGCGACCAGTACCAGCGCCCGCCCTCGCTCTTGAAGACGTCGGTCTTGCCGTCGCCGTCGAAGTCGCCGAAGGCGAGCGTCGCGACGTTGTCGGCGAGCGTGTTGATCTGTTTCCAGCCGCTGCTCGCCGCCGACGAGATGAACCATCCGCCGCTGCCGGCGCGAAAGACGTCGGTCTTGCCGTCGCCGTCGAAGTCGCCGAAGCGCAGCGACGCCAGCGTGTAGCTCGAGCTGTTGCGCTGCGCCCAGGCGCCGCTGCCCGAGCGCGACCAGAACCACGCGCCGCCCGAGGTGCGAAAGAGGTCGGCGCGCCCGTCGCCGTCGAAGTCGCCGATGGCGATGTCGTCGACGGACAGCGTCGAGGCGATAGCGTTGCGTCGCGGGCCGAGAGCGCTCGGCATGTAGCAGAAGCGCCGCGCGGCGCAGCTGTCGTAGGCGGCGCCGTAGGTGTTGGGCGCCGAGGCGCCGCCCGGTGTCTTGTCGACGCTGAAGTTGCCCGTGAAGTAGCGCTGCAGCACCGCCGACGACTTCGCGCGCGCGGTGCAGTTGCGATAGAACCACGCGCCTGTCGACGGCCGCCCGCGCAGCACGAACGAGTACACCGAGCTCTGCAGGATCGCGTTGTCGTGGATCTCGATGCGGCGGCCGGCGACCGGGTTGCCGTCGTTGGTCTTCTCGTTGAGGCCGTGCATGTCGTAGACGTGGCCGATGGCGTGCGACAGCGCGAGGTTGTGGCGCGCGATGTATTCCTGGCCGGGCGCGCCCGAGCCGGCGACGGCGTGGCGGTAGTAGTCGAAGCGGTTGTGCTCGATGACCGCCGAGCAGGTCGTCGACGTGGTGCCGCCGAGCACGACGCCGTAGCCGAGGCCCTGACGCTGCGTGTGGTGAAGGTAGTTGTGGTGCACCGCGTGGCCGCTCGACGCGCTGAGCGAGATGGCGGCGAGGCTGAAGCCCGCCATCTCGCAGTTGTCGACCTCGAGGCGGTGCATGCCGCTGCCTGCGCTGATGCCGTAGGTCGACGGCTCGCAGTCGCGGCAGTTGACGCCGCCGGTGCGGTCGGTGCCCGAGCAAGTCTTGCTGGCGTACTCGGGCGGACACTGCGCGCTGTCGCTGCCCCACAGGCGCAGGCCGGTGAGGCGCACGTCGCTGCCGCAAGCGCGCAGCATCGGCGTCTTGGTGCGCGTGTACGTGTAGAGCAGCGCGCCCGCGCCGCCGCCGCGCCCGCGCCCGCCGGCGAGCCACACGCCTTGGTTGATACAAAGCGACTTGCCGGTGAGGTCGAGCTCGACGCCGTCTTTGACGTAGACCGTGTCTCCTGACTGCGCCGCCTTGAGCGCCGCTTCGAGCTGCGCGGTGGTCGAGACCACCGTCGTGTTGCACCAGCTCGGATCGACCACGTCGGGATAGCCGTGGCCGCCGCCGTAACGCCAACTGGCGCTCGCCGCCGGCGTCGTGATCGCCGCGCGCTTGCGCTGGCTGCACGGCGGCGGCGGGGTGTTGCTGTCCGGGTTGGGCGCCGGCGCGTCCGACGCCGGCGTCGCGCTGTCGATTGTGTCGGGGGCAGTCGTGCGGTTGTCGAGAGCTGCGGCGTCGGCAGTCCCGCTCTCGTCGCGAGGCGGCGCGGCGTCGCCGACGACGGCCAGCTCGCCGCCGCCAACGCCTTCACCAGCGCAGCCCGCCACGCCGAGCAGCGCGGCGATCAAGATCAGATCGCGAGAGCCCATGCTTTGTGGCGAAGCAATGCGCGTGCCCGCCGCCAAGCGCGCGAGATCGCGTCGGGGCGGGCGAAGTGCAAACAACCGTGTGCGGGGTAGGGTGGGCTGTGGCCCGTGGCCGGTGGCCCGTGGCCTAGCTACTAGGGGTTCTCTTCGTACTTCTTCTTGAGCGCTTCGATCACCGAGGAGTCGGCGAGCGTCGTCGTGTCGCCGAGCGCGCGGCCCTCGGCGATATCGCGCAGCAGCCGCCGCATGATCTTGCCCGAGCGCGTCTTGGGCAGCGACGCCGTGAAGAGCACCGTCTTGGGCTTGGCGATCGGCCCGATCTTCTCGCCCACGTGCTCGCGCAGCTGGTCGGCGAAGTCGGGCTCTTGCTCGAGGCCCTCGCGCACGGTGACGAACGCGGCGATGGCCTGACCCTTGACCGGATCGACCACGCCCACGCAGGCCGCCTCGACCACGTCGTCGTGGGAGACCAGCGCGCTCTCGACCTCCATCGTGCCCACGCGGTGGCCGGCGACGTTGATCACGTCGTCGACGCGCCCGAGGATCCAGATGTAGCCGTCGTCGTCGCGCTTGGCGCCGTCGCCGGTGAAGTAGATTTCCGGGCCGAAGCGCGAGAAGTACGTCTCGACGAAGCGCTCGTGGTCGCCCCACACCGTGCGCAGCATCGACGGCCATGGCTTGCGCACCACCAACAGACCGCCGCCGCTCTTGATCGACTTGCCGTCGTGGTCGACCACGTCGGCGAAGATGCCGGGCAGCGCTTTGGTCGCCGAGCCGGGCTTGCACGGCGTGACGCCGGGCAGCGGCGAGATCATCATCGAGCCGGTCTCGGTCTGCCACCAGGTGTCGACGATCGGGCAGCGCTCCTCGCCGACGACCTCGCGATACCACATCCACGCCGCCGGGTTGATCGGCTCGCCCACCGTGCCGAGCAGGCGCAGCGACGAGAGGTCGTGCTTCTTGACGTGTTCGTCGCCCCAGCGCATGAACGTGCGGATCGCGGTCGGCGCCGTGTAGAACTTGGTCACGCCGTACTTCTCGACGATCTCCCAGAAGCGATCGCGCTCCGGCCAGTCCGGCGCACCCTCGTACATCACCTGCGTCACGCCGCAGGCCAGCGGTCCGTAGACGATGTAGCTGTGACCGGTGATCCAGCCGATGTCGGCGGTGCACCAGTAGACGTCATCTTCCTGCAGGTCGAAGACCAGCTCGGTGGTGGTCTGCGCGCCCACAAGGTAGCCGGCGGTGGCGTGCGCCACACCCTTGGGCCGTCCGGTGGAGCCCGACGTATAGAGCGTGAAGAGCAGGTCCTCGGCGTCCATCGGCTCGGGCTCGACGTAGCGCGGCGCGTCGTCCATCAGGCGGTGGTACCAGTGGTCGCGGCCCTCCTCGATCTGGATCTTGAACTCGCCGCGCTTGACCACCACCACCGACTCGATGCAGTCGGCCTTCTTCACCGCCTCGTCGGCGATGTGCTTGAGCTGCAGGATCTTGCCGCGCCGCCAGCCGCCGTCGGCGGTGATCAGCACCTTGGCCTCGGCGTCGGTGATGCGATCGGCGAGGGAGTCGGCCGAAAAACCGGCGAAGACCACGCTGTGGATCGCGCCGATACGCGCGCAGGCGAGCATCGAGACGACCAGCTCGGGGATCATCGGCAGATAGAGCGCGACGCGGTCGCCCTTCTTGACGCCGAGGTTTTTCAGCGCGCCGGCGAAGCGGTTCACTTCGCGGTGCAGGTCGTAGTACGTCAGCGTGCGCGAGTCGCCAGGCTCGCCCTCCCAGATGATCGCCGCTTGGTTGCGCTTGGCCGTCACGACGTGGCGGTCGAGGCAGTTGACGCTGGCGTTGAGCTTGCCGTCGGAGAACCACTTGCAGGTCGGCGGCGTCCACTCGAGCGTCTTGGTGAACATCTTGTGCCACGACAGCAGGCGCGCGCGCTCGGCCCAGTACGCCTCGAAGTCGGCCTCGGCCTGTTTGTGCAGCGAGTGATCAGAGACGCGTGCGGTCTGCGTGAACGACTCGGGGGGCGGGAAGACGCGGTCTTCCTTGAGCAGCACGTCGATGGCGGACTTGTCAGTCATGGACCAACCTTCCTTCTCTATATATCTGGGTCGCGAGCGAGCGCGCATGGTTGCACGGGGCCGCGACGGCCGACAAGCCTCCACCGCGCCCGCGGCTGCTATCATCGGAGGGTCTCGATGCTCACGTCACGCCGCCGCATCGCGCGCTCTCCGCTCGAGAGCGACTCCGCGCGAAAACGCGCGCAGAGCGTCTGGCAGCAGGCCGGCGGCTACCTGGTCAAGAGCGACGGGCCGCGCGATTTCCCCACGCGCACGCTGGCGCATCGCGGCGTGCAGGTCGAGCTGTCGCTGCGCCCCAACAGCAGCCACCGCACGGCGCGCTGGCAGACCTGCGTGCGCGCGCTCTACCCCTACCCGGTGGGGCCGCGTTTTGTCGTCGCCGCGGCGCACCCCGACGCGTCCTTGCCGGAGACGCTGTTCACCTCGGCAGCGCCGGGCGCGCTCGTCGCGGGCAGTCCCGACGGTGATGTCGACGACGGCGAGCGCCCCTTCTGCGCCGAGATCAGCGCCGTCGACGACACGCTGCGCCTGCTCTCGCCGGTGTTCGGTGCGCTGCGTGATCTGTGGCCGCGCGCGCTGCGCATCGAGGGCGACCGCCAAGGCGTGCAGATCGGCGTCGCCGGCTACCTCGACAACGCCGAGGCGCTCTCGCGCTGCCTAGACGCCGCCGCCGCGATGGGCGACGGCGAGCGCCTGATGGGCCTCGCCGCGCTGCGCGCGCTGGGCGGCGAATATCACGACGAGCTGGTGAGCGGCTTCGGTCCGCGCGTGCGCATCTCGTGCAAGGGCTTGCCCGGGCTCGGCGCGTCGCGCGAGCTGAGCGTGGACCTCGGACGCCGCACGCGGCCGAAGGTCGAGCCCTGGCTGAGCACCATCGGCCGCACGAGCTGGCTCGGCGAGCCGCTCTATCTGCGTGCCGCCATCGTCGCGGGGCGCATCACCACGCCCGCGCCAGAGCTTGCGCTCGAGCGCTACCCGCAGCTTCTCGCCGCGCTCGGCGACCGCTGCGAGCTGCGCCTCGATCGCACGCGCCTGCAGCTCGCGTGGCCGCGCGTCGTCGACGATGTGGAGGCGATGCGCGCCGGCGCCGAGCTGTTGGCGCGCTTGGCGGCGGCGAGCGTCAGCGGCGCGCGCGGCGTCTATCGGTAGCGCTGCGGTCGCAGCTGCCGCTACCGCTGCCGCTGCCGCTGCCGCAGCCGCTGCCGCTACCGTAGTCCGTGCCAGACGTGAAGCACTTCGCCGCTGGTCGCGTCGATGACCACGCGCCAGCCGGGAATCCCTCCCAGCCACGACACCGTCCAGCTCGCGCGCTCCGTAAAGAGCTTGCTCGGCTTGACCTCGAGGTTGTCGTCGGGCCGATCGACCATCGCCACTTTGCCGATGCGCAGCGCCTCGTCGCGGCCGATGCAGAAGGCGCCAGTCTCCAGCACGTCGCCGGTCGCGCGCGAGACGATGACCCAGCTCCTGCGGCCTTGCTCGTCGCCACTCGACGCGACCCGCCAATCTCCGATGAGCGGCCAGCGCCGCGCACTGGCGGGCTCGTGCCAGGGCCAAGCTTCTTCGTGACAGAGCTCGCGCGCGATGGCGATCGCCTCGCCGCGATCGATGTCGTGATTGCGTTTGCGCGCGTCGTTGGCGTCCATGCTCATCTCTCGGGTGTCGTGCGCGCCTGCATCCTAACGCGGGCGTGGAGGCGGGAGAGGTCGAGAAAGTAGCGGCCTGCGTCGTCGCAGACGATCTTGACGGCGTAGGTCACGCCCGCGAGGGTCAACGCGCCGAGAGCCACCTCGCCCAGCAACCTCCCGACCTTGATCCGATAGTAGGGCTGCATCGGGTGTCGGAGGGCGCGCGGCAGTCCGCGCAGGCCATTGACGCGCAGCTGCGCGACCGCCTCGGCGAGCGCCTCCTCGATGTACCTCAGCGCCGTCGAGCGCTGGAAGCCCAGCTCCTTGATGCGAGCGCGCACGTCGCGCCCGAGCCGCAGCCTCGGCGAGAGGACCGAGTGCACCTGCTCGTGATAGCGCGCGAGCTTCTGATCCTTCGCCGACCCTGCAGTCGAGTACCAGTAGTTGCCGTGCCAGTCCGTCCGACCGGACCCGGGCGCAGCGTGCGGTCTCGTCGAAGCCACCTTGCGGCCGAACAGGCGGGCCGTCGTCGGCGGCTGCGTGGGCGGCCGGGCGGCCTTGGCCGCTCGTCCCGCGCCGCGCAGAAGCAGGCGGTCGACGTTGGCCGCTCGCACCGTCTGCGCCACTTGACGCACTTTCAGCGCGGCGAACAGCGCGGTTGGCGCCACCGCCCAGATGATGTTGCTCGGCCTGCGCGGATCGAGCGGCTGGATCGCTTTGGCGAACGCGCGAAAGACCAGCGCGCGCGTCTCGTGAACGCCGCGGAGGTACGCCTCGTGGTCGGTGGGCGCGGGGAACGGTGCGTCCTCTGTGCGGGGCGTCTTGGTCGCCTTCGCTTCGCGCTCGGCGGGGGCGAGCGCCCCGACGCGCGCCAGCTGCAGCGCGCCACGTTTGTCGCGGACGAAGTCGAGGTGGTAGGTGCCGTGGCGTGACAGCGAGATCTGCTCGACCATCGGGCGCAGCCAGCGCGCCGCCACGTCGTGGGCCGTCACGGGCGCGCGGCCGGCGAGCCGCGATGCCGGTCCCAGCACGGCGTAGCGAGGTGAGAGCTGTCCATCCTGCAGCCGCAGGGTGAGCGCCACCCCAGCGTGGCCGCGCGTGTCCGCGCGGGCGATCTGCTTCGCGAGGGTCTCGATGAGGCTTTGCCGTGCTCGCGCGGCGTCATCGGACGCGAGCACGCGGCGGCGGTTGACCGGACCGATGGGCGCCATAGCTGCTGCTCCGGGTTATGCACCCGCGGGTATCGAGCTGGCGCCCGAGAGGTTGCGTGCTTTTTGGCGCGCGTGCGTGCGTTCGTTCGCTCGCGCGCGCGCTAGAGCTTGCCTTTGACGTAGCGCGTGCCGAGCGCCTCGACCTGCGCCAGCTTCTCGCCGGCGCCGACGATGATCCAGCGCTTGAGCTTGCGCTGGTAGGCCACGAGCGCCCAGACCTTGTCGACGGCGCGCTGCTTCTTCCAGGAGTAGATCTCGCAGGGGATGATCCAGGGGCCGCCGCGCCGGCCGGGCACGCCGCGCATCTTGGCAATGTCGGGTTTGAGGTACCAGCCCTTGCGCGAGCCCTGCCTGAACACGGCGCGCCCCGGCAGGCCGCTGCCGCCGACGAGGTTCTTGGCGTAGCCCTTCTCGTGCCACTGCTTCTTGAAGAGCTTCTCGTTCTTGCCGCGCAGCGCCTTTTCGATCTTGGCGAAGACGCGCTTCATCGACGCCGTGTCGGGCTGCGACGCGTGCGCGGCGCCCGCGCTCGCGCAGAAGGCGATCAGCAGGGTCAGTGTTGTCGTTTTCGAGTGCATCGCGAGCCTCTCTTGTTAGTGGTCGGCCTCGTCATCCACCGAGAACACGGCGGGCAGGCGCGTGTAGACGAAGACGAAGTAGCCGATGGTCAAAAGCAGCGCTGGGATCCACCACCACAGCGCGCCGGCGAGGGTGGCGCTTGGCGACGCCGCGGCGTCGATGTGCAGGCCGAAGCGTGCGTCGCGTGCGGGCAGCACGTAGGGATAGACGGCGAAGGCGGCGCTGCCCATCAGCGCGGCGAGGTAGGCTGCCGACGCGAAGAACGCCGCGCGGTAGCGCTGCTTGCGCGCGAAGAAGAAGCTCGCGCCGAGGCCGCCGACGCAGGTTAGCGGCAGCAGCGCGCCAGCGAAGTGCGCCTGCAAATTCTCGGCGAGCCGCGGCTGCGCGATCATCGTCGCCGCCGTCATCGCCAGCGTGGTCCCCACCGTGGCGAACCACAGCTTGCGCGCCAGCGCGCGCGCGCGCGTCTGCACCTCGCCGTCGACCTTGAAGGCCAGCCACAGCGCGCCGTGGTGGGCGAGGGCGGTGACGGCGGCGAGGCCGACGAGGATCGTGTACCAGTCGAGGATGCCGGTCCTGTCGCCGAGCTGAAAGTCGGTGAAGAGCGGCTCGAAGAACGTGCCGTCCTTGCCGAGCGGCACGCCGCGCACGATGTTGCCGAGGGCCACGCCGAAGAAGAACGCCAGCGCGGCGCTGCAGCCGGCGAAGGCGACGTCCCAGGCCTGGCGCCACAGCGGGCTGTCGACCTGGTGGCGAAGCTCGATCGCCAGCGCGCGCCCTGTCAGCAGCCACAGCACCATGATCAGCGGCAGGTAGAAGCCGCTGAAGGCGCGCGCGTAGAGCACGGGAAAGGCGAAGAACAGCGTGCCGCCGCCCGCGATCAGCCACACCTCGTTGCCGTCCCACACCGGTCCGATCGAGCGGATGCAGGTGGCGCGCTCGCGCTCGCTCTTGGCGACGAGCAGGTGCAGCGTGCCGACGCCGAGGTCGAAGCCGTCGAGCACCACGTAAACGGTGAGCAGGAGGCCGACGAGCACGAACCAGAAGGTCGCCATCAGCGCGCCTCCTGGTGGGACGCGCCGGGTGCCGGCGCGTCGTGCGCGGCAGCGGCGGCGACCGTCGGCCCGCGGCCGATGATGCGCAGCATGATGAAGAAGCAGAGCAGCGACAGCAGCGCGTAGAGCCCCATGAAGCCGAGCAGCGTGAACAGCGCGTTGCCCGCCGAGACGTTGGCCGAGGTGCCATCCGCCGTGCGCAGCAGGCCGTAGACGAGCCACGGCTGGCGGCCGAGCTCGGCCGTCATCCAGCCGAAGGTGTTGGCCATGAATGGAAACGGCATCGCCAGCATCAGCGGCCACAGCAGCCAGCGGCGCGCGAAGAGCTTGCCTTTGCGCAGCGACCAGGCGCACAGCGCCATCAGCCCGATGAAGATCGTGCCCAGCCCGACCATCAGGTGATAGGCGTAGTAGAGCAGCGGGATGTTGTCCGGCCAGCGGTCGCGCTTGAACTCGACGAGCCCCTTGATCTCGGAGTTCCAGCGCGCGTGCGTCAGGACCGACAGCACGTGGGGCAGCTTGATCGGGTTGTCGAGGGTCAGCTTCTTCATGTTGGGCTGACCGATGAGCGTCATCGCCACGCCGCGCTCGGTGTGAAAGTGGCCCTCCATCGCGGCGAAGGTCACCGGCTGGTAGCGCGCGACCATCTTGGAGTGCATGTCGCCGGTGGGAAACGCCATCGCCAGGCTGGCGGCGAGGCCGAACAGGACGCCGGTCTTGACCATCAGCTTGGCGTGCGCCTCGTGATGGCCGCGTAGCAGGTAGTAAGCGCCGAGCCCGGCGACGACAAACGCGCCGGTGACCACCGCGCCGGTCATGGTGTGCAGGTACTGCCAGACCAGCCACGGGTTGGTCAGCATCCCGCCCAGCGACGTCAACACGTAGCGGCCGTTTTGCATGCTGTAGGCCACCGGGTGCTGCATCCAGGCGTTGGTCGCCACGATGAAAAACCCCGACAGCCAGGTGCCGGCGAACAGCAGGGCGCAGGCGATCAGGTGGCCGCGCGGCCCGAGGCGCTTCTCGCCGGCGATGACGAAGTAGAGAAACGCCGACTCGAGGAAGAAGGCGAACATGCCCTCCATCGCCAGCGTCTCGCCCACCACCGAGCCGGTCAGCTCGGAGAAGCGCGCCCAGTTGGTGCCGAACTGAAACTCGAGCGGGATGCCGGTGACGACGCCGAAGGCGAAGGCCACCGCGAGGATCTTGGCTAGGAAGCGCACCGCGTCGGCGGCGAGCTGGTTGTCGCGCCGTATCGCGATGGCCTTGAGCGCGACGATGATCAGCGCCAGGCCCATCGTCAGCTGCGGGAAGAGGTAGTGGTAGACGACGGTGAAGGCGAACTGAAAGCGGTGTACGAATTCAGCGTCCATTTGTCTTCCGAGGCCAGACGGAGCCTTCCGCATGTCGTCTCGTCGCGAGCTGGGAGCGGTAGGTCGGCCAGTGACCGCAGTCGATGGTCACACCCTCGGCGCCGTCGAGCCAGTAGGTCGTGGCGCGCCGTCCGTCGGCGAGGGTGATCGGCCCGCGCAGGTAGACGTCGGGGTGCTCCTCGAGCGCATCAAGCCGGTCGAGCAGCTCTGGGCTGACCTCGTAGAGCTCGCCGCGCACGGCGGTGCTTCCAGGGCGCGTTAGCGCCGGGTACCAGCCGAGATCGACCAGCCGCACGGTGGCCGTGGTGGTGGTGGCCTCGCCGAGGAAGGGCGCGCCGTCCATCAGGTGGTGGTAGTGCTCGCCCGCCATCAGCGTCCCGTACACGAAGACCCTCACGACGCGCAGTGTAACAGTTTTGTTCGCTGTGAATACATGCGTTTATGAAATTCTATCTTGTCACTGTTATATGACACTGTCATATCCTTATCACGTGGAACGTTGGACCATCGACGAGCTGACTGAAGTAGTGGCTGCCGTGCTCGAGGACGCGCCGGCGCCGGCCAGTGGCCGGGTCACGGCGGTGCCGGACAAGCGCACCATCCGCTACTACACGACGCTCGGGTTGCTCGATGCGCCAGCCGAGATGCGCGGACGCACCGCCTACTACGGGCGGCGCCACCTGCTGCAGCTCGTGGCGATCAAGCGGCTGCAAGCCGATGGGATCAAGCTCTCGCAGGTGCAGCAGCGGCTGTCGGGACAGCCCGATGGGGTGCTCGCGCAGTTGGCGCGTTTGCCGGACGTGCTGCCGGCAGCGACGCCCGCGGCGCGAGCGGCGGATGCGGAGGCGGAGGGCGGCGCGAGCGCTGCGGCGCGCGCGCGGCGACGCGAGAGCTTTTGGGGCGAGGCGGTGGCGGCGCTGCCGGCGATCGCGCCAGAGGGAATCGAGCCAGAGGGAATCGAGCCAGAGGCGAGCGAGCCAGAGGCGAGCGAGACGGCGATGCGCGACGAGGGACGCGCGCCGCCATCGGAATCCGCCGCGGGCGAGGTGCAATCGCTGGCGCAGGCGCAGTCCATGTTGCAGATCACGCTGGAGCATGGCGCGGTGTTGATGGTTCCGATCGGTCCACGTGGGTTCGTGGGTACGCGGGAGATGTTTGCGGATGACCTGGCGGCGCTTCGGCGCGCGGCAAGTCCGCTGCTCGAGGAGCTCGCACGACGCGGGCTCGTACAAGGGAGGAAGTCATGACTGCGAACGCGCTGCCGATCATTTCTAGCGACGAGCTCGGGCGCATCGGCGCTGCCCACGACGAGGCTGGCTGCGGCTGCTTGAGCACCGACCGCGGCGTGCTGCCGCTGGCGGCGATGGACATCGACGCCCGCATCGACGGGCTGATGGCCCACACCAAATTGCGTCAGACCTTCGTCAACGCTTTGAGCGTGCCGCTCGAGGCGACCTACATCTTCCCGCTGCCCGATCGCGCTGCCGTCACGGCGTTTCGCTTCGAGGTCAACGGCCGCGTCGTCGAAGGCGTGATCAAAGAGCGCGGCGAAGCGCGCCGCACCTACGACCGCGCCATCGCCGCCGGACACCGCGCCGCGATCACCGAAGAGGAGCGCGCTGGCGTCTTCACCATGCGCGTGGGCAACCTGCAGCCCGGCGAGCGCGCCACCGTCGAGCTCGAGCTCGTCGGCGCGCTGCCCTTCGACAGCGGCGAGGCGACGTTCCGCTTCCCGCTGGTGGTGGCGCCGCGCTACATCCCGGGCGTCGCGCTCGACGGCGAGAGCGTCGGCGACGGCGTGGCGCACGACACCGACGCGGTGCCCGATGCGTCGCGCATCTCGCCGCCGGTGCTGCTGCCGGGCTTCCCCAATCCGGTGCGGCTGGGTCTGCGCGTGGCGATCGACGCGGGGCAGCTGCCGCTGTCCAACCTGCGCTCGACGCTGCACGCGGCGCGCATCGAGCCGCCCAGCGCGGGCGACGCCGCCGGTGGTGGCGCGCCCTACCGCAGCCCCGAGGGCGTGCGCCACTTCCGCGTCGAGCTCGCGCCCGAGCAGCGTCTCGACCGCGACTTCATCCTGCGCTTTTCCCTCGGCGACGAGGCGGTGCAGAGCGATCTCGCCCTGCGCGCCGACGCCACGGGCGGCGAGGGCACCTTCGCGCTGACCGTGGTGCCGCCGCTCGACAGCGGCGCCGTGGCGCCACGCGACGTGATCTTCGTGCTCGATCGATCGGGCAGCATGGGCGGCTGGAAGATGGTCGCCGCGCGCCGCGCGGTGGCGCGCATGATCGACACGCTGCGCGACCGTGACAGCTTCGCCGTGATGGCCTTCGACGACATGATCGAATCGCCGCCGCTGGCCTCGAGCCGCGGCGTGCTGGTGCCGGCCAGCGATCGCAATCGCTTCCGCGCGGTGGAATGGCTGAGCAAGGTCGACGCGCGCGGCGGCACCGAGATGGCGCAGCCGCTGATCCGCGCCGCGGACGCGCTCGGCGGCGGCTACGACGACCGCCAGCGCGTGCTGGTGCTCGTCACCGACGGACAGGTTGGAAACGAAGATCAGATCCTGCGCGAGCTTTCGCGCCGGCTGAAGAACGTGCGCGTCTACACCCTCGGCATCGACCGCTCGGTGAACCTCGCCTTCCTGCGGCGCCTCGCCGCCACCGGGGCAGGGCTGTGCGAGCTGGTGGAGTCAGAGGATCGGCTCGACGAGGTGATGGACCGCGTGCATCGTCGCATCGGCTCGCCGGTGCTGACGGAGCTGAGCGTCTCGCTCGAAGGTGCCGAGATCGTCACCGACAGCATCTCGCCGGCGCGTATGCCGGACCTCTTCGCCGGCGCGCCGCTGACGCTCTATGGCCGCTATCGCGCGGCCAGCGGCGGCGCGGTTCGCGCACGCGTGCAGGGCCGGCGTCGCGACGGCGAGCGCTACGAGCGATCGCTCGAGGGCAGCACGCGACCGGGGCGTGCCGTGCCGACGGTCTGGGCGCGGGCGCACCTGCGTGATCTCGAAGATCGCTACGCCGTGCAGGGCGGCGGCGAGCTGACCAAGCGCATCATCGACGTCTCGCTGCGCTTCGGCGTGCTGTGCCGCTTCACCGCGTTCGTGGCGGTGGACAAGAGCGAGCGCGTCGAGCGCGCGGGCGAGCTTCATCGCGCCACGCAGCCGGTGCAGATGCCGTCCGGCTGGCAGGGCAGCGGCGTGCCCGGTGGTGGCGGTGGTCGCGCAGCCGGCCTGGGTGGGCTGGTGGCCCGCAAGGCGGCGGTCGCCGGTCCCGCGGATGCGCAGAAGAAGGAGGCCTTCGCGGCGGCGGTGCCGATGCAGGCGATGAAGTCGATGGATCTGATGGACGATGTCGACGACGAGATCGCGGAGATGGACGAGATGGCGCTCGATGGCTACGCGATGGCCGAAGAGGCGGCGGCACCGCCGCCCGCAGCGCCCGAGCCTGTGGCTGCAGCGCCCGCGCCTGCGCCCGCGCCTGCGCCGGCCAAGCCGAGGATGCGCAGCGAGTCGTACTCGGTGAGCGGCACGGTGTCGTCGTCGAAGGCGCGCAAGGGCAAGCGCAAGCAGAGCGCGCCGCCGGCGCCGCCGCTCGAGTACGAGCGCAACATCATCCGCCGCGGCATCGACGCGTTGCTCGGGCGCAGCGAGCGCGACGTGCTCGACCTGTCGAGCTATCGCGCGCGCGCCGAGGAGCTGCTGCGGCTGGTGGAGCGCTTCGCCACCGATCTGCGCGGTGCCTACGCCGAGCTGCTCGTCGGGCTGACCATGCTCGTCGAGGACCTCACGTCGGTGGGCGCGCAGGACGAGGCGGCGGCGCTGTCGCAGCTGCTGGAAGCGCTGCGCGCCACGGCGCCTGACACCGCCGAGCGCGAGGAGCTCATCGCGCGAGCGCGCGAGCTGCTCGATCGTTTCGCGCGGGGTGAGCAGCTCGACCCGTCGAGCGCGCCGAGCGCGCCACGGGCACCGAGCCGTCGCGACGGGGACTTCTGGAAGTAGGTCCGATTCGCGCGCCAGGCGCATAGCCACTCAGCGCCTGGCGCGCGGCTTCTTGGTCGCCTTCTTCTTGGTTGCCTTCTTCTTGGTCACCTTCTTGGCGGCCTTCTTCTTGGTCGCCTTCTTCTTGGTCGCCTTCTTCTTGGCGGCCTTCTTCGTCGTCGCCTTGGCGTGCTGGCGGCGCACCGCGTCGGGCACGGCGGGCGCCTCGGGCGCTTCGTCGAGCGGACGCGGCTCGAGCGCGAACACCTCGACGTGCTCGTCGTAGGCGATCACGGCGTGGCCCGCGGCGAGGACCAAGGCGCGCCCGCAGTCGGCTTCGATGCTGCCGGCCAGCGCTTGTTCGTCGACGTGCCAGACCTCGAGCGTCGTGGGGTCGAATAGCCCGCGCGAGATCAGCACGGCAACGTGCTCGCCGTCGGCAAGCGGCGCGATCTCGAGGATCCTGTCGCGGTTGGGATCGCGCGCGCACCACGAGCGGTCGAGCGTTCCGGTCTCGAGATCGAGCACGTCAACAAACCAGCCCTCGCAGAGGAGGCGCTGGCCGCCCAGCAGCCGCACGTGCGCAGCGACACCGCCGTGCAGCGCGGCGAGGCTGTCGTGCTGCGCGACGACGCCAGCGCCCTCGAGATCCCAGACCGTCAGCGCGCCGTCGGTCGCGATGGTCACCGCGCGCGAGCTGCTCGCGTCCACGCACAGCAGCGAGGGGCGGCCGCCAGCGCCGCGCAGCGCGTGCAGCCGCTGTCCCGACGCGAGATCCCACACGCTCAGCTGGTGCCGGTCCGAGACCGTCACCAACCGGTCCGCGCCGAGGCCCGCCCCGAGCAGCGTGGGCTCGTCGATGGTGCGCGGTCGCGCGCCCGTGGCGAGATCCCAGATCGTGGTGAACGGTGTCGGCCGCGCGCCGCGTTCGGCGGACTGCACGAGCGGACCGAACGCGAAGCGCGCGCCGACGGCGAGCTGCGGCGCGGCGCAGGGCCAGTTGACGCCTTCGAGCAGCGCGATGGTCTTGGCCCCCTCGAGCTCGGCGAGGGCGATGCGGTCATCATCGAGCGCGCGCAGCGCACGGCCGCTGTTGCCATGGTCGAGTCGCAGCCAGCGATCCGACAGCAGCTTGTCGGTCGCCAGGTCCCACGCGATGGGCAGGCGATCGAGCCGGGCGACGGCGTCGTGGGTCAAGGCCCAGCGCGCTTCGCCGTCGACCTCGAGCCGGCCGAGGCCGCCGCGGTGCTCGGCAGCGGTGGTCGCCGTGTCGGGATCGACGCGCCTGCGCAGACGAAATGCGCCACGTGGCGCCGAGCTCTCGCGATCTGCCAACCGAGCACCTCCGACGATCCCACGATGCTAGCGCGGCATGTCGGTCGCCCACAGGTACAGCTACGGGGGCGGCAAACCGCAGTGGCCGGATAGCGGGCTTTCTGTCCCTGCGCACAGTCGGTCCCACGTCGGGCCAAGTGTATGGGATCGTGATCTTCTTGGGCTGGCCTGCGCGTTGCTAATCCTCGCGGTATGCGCCCCGTCCTGATAGCCACGATGCTAGCCGCCCTGCTGGCGACGCCGTTGGCTTCGGCCGAGGCGCGCACGCGCGGCTACCGCGTGCGCCCGGTGCGGGTGCGTTATCTGCGCGCGCACGGGCAGCGCATCACGCGCGGCCGAGGCAGGGGCAAGGGCATCCGTCGCGGGCGCGCCCATCGCGGCGGCAGCCGGCTGCGCTCGCGGCGCGGACGGGGCTCGATGCGCGGGGCGCTGCGCCGCCTGCTGCCTCGCACGCGGCTCGGCGTTCAGTACCGCCGCCTCGTGCGCCTGGTGAAACGGCGTGCGCGCCGCGCGCGGCGCAGCGGTCGCCACCTGATGAGCACGGCGACGATGCAGGGGCTCGGTGATGCGCTGGGTGCCGGCGAGCCGCGGCGCTCCAGCTCCGGCGGCGACAATCTCGCCCACGGCGGCGCCTTCGGATTCTCGGTGCGCGGCGGCAGCGGCGGCGGCGCTCGCTATGGCTATGCTGCCGAGTTTGCCGGCGGCGACGTGGGCGGCGCCCCCGCGCAGAGCAACGTTCGCAAACGACGTCGTCGCCGCCGCCGTCCGCAGCAGCGGCGCATCGAGCAGCGCCAGCTGCGCCCGCAAGCGCAGAGCGAGCCACGCGTGCAGACGAGCACCGCCGAGGTGCTCGGCGGCACGAGCTACTCCACCGCCACCGTCTACTAGCGCGCTCTCGGCTACTTCTTGTAGCTGTCCCAGGCGCCGCAGTAGCGCGCGACGAACACCACGCTGCTCATCTTCGCTTTCACGCCGCCGATGGTCATCGGCGTGATCATGCCCACCAGCGCGTCGTCCTCGTCGGCGACGTGCGCCGAGGGCGTGTAGGCGGCGCCTTCGAACATCGGCGAGCGCTGGATCGAGACGTCGAACTTGCCATCGCACGACCAGTCGGTGAGCTCGGGCATCTTCTGGTCGAAGTAGTAGGTCCAGCCGCTGGCGCGGTAGCTCGCCTCTTTGGCCTTGAAGCGCATGTCGTCGATGATCTTCGGCTCGAGGTAGACCTGCGCCGTGGGCGTCTGCATGTCGAGCACGTCGTCACAGCTCGGCGCTTCGCCGAAGAAGAGGTGCAGGTTGACCTTGGTGATGCCCCAGTCGCCGCCCGCGGGTGCGTGGCCGATCTCGTAGTAGGCCGTCACCGCATCAGCGCCTTGGCCGCAGGCCGTGCATCCCAGACCCAGCGCGACGAGCAGAACCAGACATCGTTTCATAGCGGCCTCCGTTCGGCGGCCTGCAAGAGCAAGGACGGGACCAGGCCCGGCTGCACGTGATCACGCCGCCTTGCAGCGCTGGCGGTGCTCGCTGGCTCAGATAGCTGACACAGCGTGGCACAGACCTGTGGCGCAGTTCGCGTGTTATTCTCTCGTCGTATGCGTCCTCTGCTGGTCGCGCTGCTGCTGTCGACGTGCGCGCTCGGGTGCGAGCAGCGCGCTGGTTCAGACGCGGCCTTGGACGCCGACGCGGCGCCGCCCACCGACGCCGAAGCGGGCGCGTTCGACGGCGATGCCGCGGGTGACGCCGACGCCTTCGCGCTCGAGATGGGCGTCTTCGATCAGGCCGTGCTCGGCGGTCCGGCAGTCTACACGGTGGCGGGCAGCGGGCTGCGCGGCTTCGCCGATGGGCCCGCCAAGAGCGCGCAGTTCTACTGGCCCTCGGGCCTCGCCGTGGACGCGGCGGGCCGTATCTACGTCGCCGACAGCTGGAACCATCGCATCCGCGTGATCGAGGGATCGCAGGTGCGCACGTTTGCTGGCGACGGCACGCCCGGCGACAACGACGGACCGCTGCTCGCCGCGCGCTTCAACCGGCCCGAGGGCGTGGCCGTCGGCAGCGACGGGCGCATCTACGTCGCCGACCGCCTCAACAACCGCATCCGCGTGCTCGATCCGCGCACCGAGCGCGTGCTGACGCTCGCCGGCAACGGCGATCCCGGGCTGGCCGACGGCCTGCTCGCCGCGGCGCGCTTCAACTGGCCGACAGCGCTCGCCGTGCGCGGGCTCGACGAGCTGCTGGTGGCGGACAGCGAAAACCACGCCGTGCGTTTCGTCGACGCGCTGCGCGTGCGCACCCTCGCCGGCACCACCACGCGCGACTACGTCGACGGGCCGGTGCAGAGCGCGCGCTTCGACACGCCGAGCGGCGTGGCGTGGCTCGGCGGCATGGTCTACGTCGCCGACCGCGACAACCACGCCATCCGCCGCTTCAGCATCGATCTCAGCGTCGAGACCGTCGCCGGCGGCGGCGGCCCCGGCTACGCCGACGGCTTCGCGCGCTCGGCGCGGCTCAACTTCCCGATGGGCCTCGCCGTCAGCGGCAGCACGCTCTATATCGCCGACCGCAGCAACCACCGCATCCGCCGCCTCGACGGCCAGCAGCTGAGCACCGTCGCGGGCAGCGGCACGCCGGGCTACGCCGACGGGCTGCCGCTTTCAGCGCAGTTCAACAACCCGGTGGCGCTGGTGCTGTTTCAGGGGCGCATCTACGTCGCCGACTACGACAACCATCGCATCCGCGTGATCGTGCCGGCGGCCCCGTGAAACCATGAGGCCGCCGGCTGCGGGCTAGTGGCCGTAGGTGCGCTGGTAGATGGGCGAGATCGGCATCTCCGTGCGCTCGCGCGCGCGGCTCAGGCCGGTGCTGACCACGTCGTCGCCGGCGCTCAGCGGCGCGATGGCGACCTGCCGCGTGAGCAGCACGCCCTCGCGATTGCCGTAGCCCTGCGCGAGGAAGCGGCCGCGCGCGAGCAGACCCCAGATGGCAAACGGCAGGGCGGTGAGCATCGCCACGAGCACCGCGCCGGTGATGGGCAGCGGCAAGAAGGCCAGGCCAAAGCCGGCGAAGAAGGCGATGGCGCCCAGCTTGCCGATGCGCAGCCGCGTGCGATCGAAGACCATCTCGCAGTCGACGCAGCGCTCGTCGACGCGCACGGGCAGGTGGTCGAGGCACATGGGGCGCTTGCAGCGGGCGCAGTAGCCGTAGACGGCGTTGTTGCAGAGCGAGCACGACTCGTGCGCGTTGGTGCGGTACATCATGGAGGACCTCCAACGCTCGCACTGCTGCACGAGGCGCACCAACGCCAAACGGGCGCCGTTGCTGGCGTGTGTGCGCTCGCTGGCGGGACGCGCCGCGCGCGCTGGCGCGCGACACCACAGCGGCGCGCTAGCCGGCGCCCATATCGACGCTCGTGTCGACAGTCGTGTCGACGCCCGCGTCGATGGTCGTGTCGACGGCGCCCGTGTCGACGGTCGTGTCGCCGGCCCCGTCGATGGTCGTGTCGACGGTCGTGTCGCCGCCCCCATCGACGGTGGTGTCGACCGTCGTGTCGCCGGCCGCTTCGGGCGCGAGGTCCTTGGCGCTGTCGACGCCCGAGTCGGGCGCGAGGTCCTTGGCGCTGTCGACGCCGCTGTCTCTCGCGCTGTCGCCAGCCGCGTCCGCGGCGTCGGCGCCCGTGTCCCTGCCGCTGTCTGCCATCGCGTCGGGGCCGCTGCTGCTCGCCGCGGCGTAGATGCTGAACGTCGAGGTCTGGATGGTCGCCGTGTCGCCGGCGAACGTCGCGTCGACACGCTTCCACGTGCTGTCGGCGCGGTCGTCGAGCCGCACCGCGACGGTCGAGCCTGGCGCCGCGATCTTGATCGTCACCGGCGCGAGGAACGTCTGGCCGTGCGGCTCGAAGGAGAACGCGTCGCCGAGCCGCGTCACGCCGCCAGGCAGCGTCGCGCCGAGGCCGCTGACCTGCGAGACCTTGATCTTGACGTCCTTGTCGAGCGCACCGGCGGGGATGGTCACCGATGCGCCTTGCACCGAGACGGTGCCGCCATCGGGGCCGATGGTGTCGCTGCCGCCATCGTCAGAGCACGCCGACAGCGTGCCGAGCAGCAGGATCGAAGCGACGAAGACGACGCGCGCGCGTGTGAAAGACCGCATCGTTCGACCGTCGGTCAAAACGGCGCGCGCCGTCAAGGCGCTGGCTACTTCCAGCCTTGCATCTTGCGCTCGATGGTGTAGCGCGGGCGGATGTCGACGGGGATACCCGCGAGCTTGGACAGCGACGCCTTGAGCTCGGCGCTGGCGTGGCCGTATTTGTCGAGCAGCTTCTTGGCCGCGTCGTAGTCGCCCTTGCCCTGCGTCATCATCAGCAGGCGCGCGAGCTTGCGCACGGCGCGCCAGAACTTGCCGTTGTGGACGGTGTAGCGGCCGCTCTTCTTGTCGCGCGTGATCGCGCCGGCCTGCGCGAGGTAGTTGAACGCCAGCAGCACCGCGCGCGCGTGCGCTTCCTCGGTGCCGAAGCGCAGCGCGCGAAAGACGCCGGCCAGATAGACGGCGGGCAGCTGCACGCGCAGATCCTTCGATAGCGCGCCGCGCTTGATCAAGTAGGCGCCGTTGACGAGCCCGACGATGTCGGCCTTGCACTCTTCGATGCGCGAGTAGAGCTCTTTGAGCGCGCGGTTGACGGTGGTCTTCTTGCCGTTGACCGTGATGCGGCCAGGGCCCATGCCGTGCGCGATCTCGTGCAGCAGGATGTCGGTGAAGTAGGCGTCGAAGGTCAGGTGGCGCTGCAGCTTCTCGGCGACCACGCGCTTGGCGATCGGGATCAGCACCTTGTTGAACTTGGCCTCGCTGATGTTCTTGAGCAGCACCTTCTTGGAGCCGACCTTGGCGCGCACGCGCTCGTCGTTGGGCAGGTTGAAGGCGGCGGTCTGCACGGCGGCGCGCGTGTCGCCGGCGGTGAAGACCTGCACCACCACGCGGATCGGCGAGCGCGTGCCGCGGCGGGTCTTGTACTTGCGCGGCAGCGGCAGCGCGGCCTCGGCGCCTTTGTTGTACTTGGCGAGCTTCTGCAGGCGCTTGCTGTAGACCCTGTCGGGCAGGTTGATATAGGCCTCGAAGGCTGCCTTCCAGCCCATCAGCTTGTCTTCGTAGACCTCGTAGGGGCCGATCACCACCTCGATAGGCGAGTCGGGTCCGAGCTCGACCCACGCGATGTCGCTCTCGTAGTAGTCGTTGGAGAGCAGCGCCTTGGCGCGCGTCGAGAGGTACTTCTTGAGGCCCGCGTGGCTGGTCAGCGCGGCCGCTTGCTCGAGCAGCTTCGCCGCCGCGGCGAGGCGTGACTTGAACGCGCTCGCGTAGGGCAGCGCGCGCAGCGCCTTGGTCGCGGCGTCGCGGCGCACCAGCGTGAAGTAGCCCTTGAACGCCTTGGCGTCATCTGGGTGAGTCGCGATCCACTTCTCGAGCTCGGCCTTGCTGATGTCGATCGGGTAGTAGCCGGCGCCCTTGGGCTTGGCCGTGGTGCCGATGAACGGCTTGTCGCCTTTGAGTCGGTCCCAGGGGCCATACATGATGTCGAAGTAGTCGAGCACCGGCTGCGGCGCCTTCTGCGCGACGAGGCGCGCGCGCAGCGTGCGGTTGTTGCTGCTGACCTGGTCGAGAAAGATCTGGTCGATGACGCGCGCGGCTTGCACCAACTTGACGAGCACCTTGCGCGTCTCGGCGCTGACGTTCTTGTCGTCGAAGTCGATGTCGGTGGGAGAGAACTGCGCCAGGCGCTCGGCGATGTCGGCGGCGAAGGTCAGCTTGGGCTTCGGCGCTGGCGTCGCCGCCGTGCGCTTGCCGCCGTTTTCCGCGGGGGCCTTGGCGGCAGGCTTGGGCGCTGGCTTGCTCTGCTTCTGCGGGCCGGCGCAGCCGAGCGCGAGCAGCGTGAGGATCGAAAGGAGCGTGTTCGTCTTGCGCATGGCGCGCACAAAAGCAGATACACCGTGGCAGCGCAAGCTGCAGTAGGATGCGCGCCGATCGAGGGATTGATGATGAAGAATGTATTTCTACCCGTCGCCATCGTCGCCGCGCTCGCCGTCGCGTGCGGCAAGGGCGAGACGCCGCCGCCCAAGAACCCGCGCCGCGCCGGCAGCGCCAAAGGCACCGGCACGGCCAAAGCGCCGCCGCCGCGCGTGGCTGCGCCCAAGGGCGACTGGCCAGCCACCAAGCGCCAAGACATCGTCGACACGCTGCATGGTGCGAAGGTCGAAGACCCCTACCGCTGGCTCGAGGACTGGGGAGACGACGCGGTCAAGGTTTGGACACGCGCGCAGGACAAGTACGCGCGCGCCAAGCTGGCCAAGATGCCAGGCCGCGCGGCGCTAGCGCGGCGGCTCAAGGAGCTGTTCTACGTCGACTCCGTCTCGGCGCCTGTGCGCAAAGGCAAACGCTTCTTCTACTCGCAGCGCCACGCCGATCGCGAGAAGGCCGTCTACTACTGGCGGCAAGGCCGCAACGGAAAGCCGCGCGTGCTGCTCGATCCCAACACCATGAGCAAGGACGGCAGCGTCTCGGTGCGCGGCGTCTACGCGACCTACGACGGCAAGCGCGTCGCCTACAAGAAGAGTGAGAACAACGCGGACGAGTCGACGCTGTACGTGATGAACGTCAAGACCGGCAAGGTCTCGACCACCGACGTGATCCCCGGCGTGAAGTACGCCACGCCGTCGTGGACGCCCAAAGGCGACGGCTTCTACTACACGCGGCTGCCGGTGGACGATCGCATCCCCGTCTCGGAGCGGCCCGGGCACGCGGCGATCTATTTTCACAAGCTCGGCAGCGACCCCAGCAAGGACAAGCTCGTGCACCCCAAGACGGGGGACCCCAAGACGTTCATCGGCGCCGAGCTGTCACGCAGCGGGCGCTTCCTGTTCGTCTACATCATGCACGGCTGGAACAGCACCGACCTCTACTACAAGGACCTGCGCCGCGGTGACAAGACGTTCAAGCCGTTCATCGTCGGTCAGAAGGCGCGCTACGAGGTGATCGCCCATCGCGGAAAGATCTACGTGCGAACCAACGAAGGTGCGCCGCGCTGGCGGCTGTTCGTCGTCGACCCGCGGCGCGTGGCGCGCGACAAGTGGAAGGAGATCGTGGCCGAGGACCAGCAGGCGGTGCTGCGCTACTTCGGCATCGTCGGCGGGCACCTCTCGCTCAACTATCTCGACAAGGCCTCGACCGTGATCAAGGTCGCCAAGCTCTCCGGCAAGATCGTGCGCACGGTGAAGTTCCCCGGCATCGGCACGGCCGGCGGCCTGATCGGCCATCCCAAAGACGACATCGCCTACTACAGCTTCTCGTCGTACATCCGCCCGACGACGATCTTCAGGACCTCGGTGCGCAAGGGCGGCCGCGCCGTCTACTTTCAGGTCAAGGTGCCGGTGGACCCATCGCCTTACACCGTTGACCAGGTCTTCTACCCGTCCAAGGACGGCACGAAGATCTCGATGTTCATCATCCGCCGCAAGGACCTCAAACGCGACGGCAGCACGCCGTGGATGCTCTACGGCTATGGCGGCTTCAACGTCAGCCTCACGCCGCACTTCGCTGGCAGCTACTTCGCGTGGCTCGAGCAGGGAGCCGGGATCGCGATCCCCAACCTGCGCGGCGGCGGCGAGTACGGCGAGGCCTGGCACAAGGCGGGCATGGGCGCGCTCAAGCAGAACGTCTTCGACGACTTTCTCGCCGCGGCGCGCTACTTGATCGACAACAAGTACACGCGCGCCGACAAGCTCGTGATCCGCGGCGGCTCCAACGGCGGCTTGCTCGTCGGGGCGGCGATGGTGCAGGCGCCCGAGCTGTTCGCCGCCGTCGGCTGCCACGTGCCGCTGCTCGACATGGTGCGCTACCACAAGTTTGGCTCGGGCAAGACGTGGATCAGCGAGTACGGCACGGCCGACAAGGCCGACGACTTCAAGGTGCTCTTTGCCTACTCGCCCTATCATCACGTGACGAAGCGCGCCTATCCAGCGCTGCTGATGATGAGCGCCGAAAACGACGACCGCGTCGACCCGATGCACGCGCGCAAGTTCGTCGCCGCCGTGCAGCACGCGCAGACGGCGAAGCGGCCGGTGATGATGCGTGTCGAGAGCAAGGCTGGCCACGGCGGCGGCGACATGGTCAAGAAGGCGGTCGAGGCGCGCGCCGACGAGTACGCGTTCTTGCTGCAGCAGATCGGCGTGACGCCGAAGTACCGCGGCAACGGCGCCGCAGCGGCCGCGCCAGCGCCGGCGAAGAAGTGAGCGCGCTCGAGCGCTAGCGCCCGCTGAAGACAAGCGACGCGACGGTGACGCCTGCCCTGGCGCACCACATCCGGATCTGCTCGCCGTCCGCGCTGTGATCGGTGCCGCGCGGCTCGATGGATGTGATCGCGATGGCCAGCGTCCAGCCTCCGCGCGTGCCGAGCTGCTCGATCAATCGCGCCAGCAGCTCGCGCACGTCAGCGCGATCCCACGAGTAGCCGCGAAACGCCGCGTTGCGCGTGCGCTTGTCGAGCGACCAGCGGATATTGGTCTGCGTGTCGATGGTCAGCTGCTGGCAGCGCTCGAGCAGCACGATGCCGTCGGGCGCGATCTTGGCGGGCAGCATCAGCTTGAAGCGCTCGAGCTGCTCGGTGCAGGGCAAGCGCAGGATGCGCGTCGCGTCGGCGAGCTCGACGAACGGGATGCCCGTGTCGAGCTCGCTCAGCACGAGCCCTCCGAGCTGCTCGAGCGTCGCGAGCATCTTGCGATGCCAGCGCAGCGAGAGCGTCTGCAGCGGCGGCGGCTGCGCGAGCGCCTGTAGCCGCTCTAGGCCGTGGCGACAAAGCCGGCGCAGGGTGTGGACTCGGCACATACGCGGCGAGACGTAGGTGTGCCGGCGCCCGGTGCCGATGTCGAAGGTCACCTCGCGCACGGTGCTCCACTCGCGCAGATCGAGCACGGCGTCGATGGCGCCTGCCTGCAGTGGTCTGAGCTCGAGCGTCACGGGAAAGCCGGCCTCGAAGGTGGCGTTGGTGACCAGCGGCGCGAGCGGGCCGAGCAGCGTCTTGCCGAGGCGGCGCTCGATCGCGGCGATCTGGCTGGCGAGCGCTTGGTCACTGGAGGCGGCGAGGGCGATCAGCTCGCCGCGCGGATCGCCGACGCTGACCCACACGTCGCCGAGGATCGCCAAGGTGTCGGCGTCGTGCGTCTCGTGGTAGCGAGCCAGCAGCAGCTCGGCTTCATCTTCGGGGTCGGGCTGCGGCGCGCGCGCCAGCTGCTCGCTGGACAGCGCGCGCGCCAGCGCGATGACCTCGGCGAGCACAGCGCGCTCGGCGTGCGGCAGTGACCCGAGCGCCGCTAGCTTCGAGCGCGCGGTGTCGACGGCCTTCGGGAGCGTCGTGCTGATGAAGCGGCGGTACGCGCTGCAGCCGCGCGCTTCGCCGTGTGCTTCGGCGCCTCGCAGCAGCGCCGTCGCTCGCGCGATGGCTCGCGCGTCGGGCGACGTCTTGATCAGCTTGGCGCAGCGCGTCCAGAGCTTGCCTGCCGCGTGCTCGCCATGCTCGCAGAACGTGCAGGCCAGCTGCGCCAGCCGCGGGTCGGCAGGCCAGCGCGTCAAGGCGTCGAACACAGGCCAGGTCGTGGCGGCGACAGGCGCTGACCGCGCCGCCAGCGACTCGAGCGCGCCGCGGATCCGAGCGAGCGTGCTCGGGTCCGCTTGGCGCGCCAGCGCGGCGATGGCGGCGACCGCCTGTTCGTCGTCGTCGGGCAGCGCGAGCGGCGGTTGCGCCGCGATACGCGCGTCGAGCTCGACGATGACGTCGGCCAGCTCGGCATCGGGTCGCGCTCGCCAGCCCGCGAGCAGCGCTCGCAAGGCGCGCAACGCCTCGCCTTGTCGCAGCGCGGCGCGCGCGGCGTCGAGCGCGCCAGCCGTCGTCGTGCGTGCTGTCCTCGAAGCCACGGATCGCGCTCTAGCGCAGCTTTCGCGGCAGCGGGCGCAGCGGTTGGCGCGGGCCGCGGCGCGGCGGGCCGTCGGCGTGGGCCTCGATCCACAGCGCGACGAGGCCGCGGCAGGGGCGGTAGGGCTCGAGCAGCTCGAGCATGCGCGCGTCGTCTCCTTCACGCTCGCCGGTCAGCGCGAAGGAGACGTGGTTGGGCAGGTTGTAGTCGCCGGTGATGACGGTGTCGGCGCTGCCCATGGTGCGCAGCAGCAGCGACTGCGCGCTCCACGGGCCGATGCCGCGGATGGCGGTCAGCCGGCGTTCGGCGTCGTCGGGCGCGGCGTCGGCGAGCGGCTCGAGGCGCGAGGCGTACCAGGCGATCTCTTTGAGCGTGCGCAGCTTGCGGCCGAGCAGGCCGAGCTGCGTGGCGCGCGGGCCGTCGAGCGCGGCGTAGGCGCGAGGCGAGGGCGGCAGCACCAGCTCGTGCGGGCCTGGCGCGGGCTCGCCGAAGGCGCTGACCAGCGCGCGGTAGGTGCGCTTGGCTTCGGCGCCCGAGACGAGCTGCGCCAGCACGACCTTGACCAGCGACTCGAAGACGGCGCGCGTGCGCACCAGGCGCAGGCCGGCGGCCTCGCGCGCGAGCGCCGCGATGCGCTCGTGCGCGGCGCCCGGCGGTGGCTGATAGCGCGGTGTTGCCGCGCCGACGAGGTCCTCGGCGTGCTCGATCGCCCACTCGGCGCCGTCACCCCAGGCGCTCAGCGCGATGCTGCCCGCCGCATCGTCGACCGCGATCTCGATCGTCGCCGGCCCCGCGGGGGTGCGCGTGGCGCGCACCAGACGCTGGCGCGCGACGCGCGTGGTCTGCCCGTGCGTGCCAGCCAGCTGCGCGCCGTAGCTCGCGATGACATCGAAGGGGCGATCGAGCGCGAGGGTGCGCGTGCGTGCTGCGGCGCTCAGCTGAAGCCTCGACCTAGCGACCTTTACCAGCGCGACTGGATGCGCTGCATGAAGTCATAGGGGTAACCCAGCTCGAAGGCGCTCGCTTCGTCGAGGCGCGCCATCTGCGCGTCGTCGAGTGACAGCTTGGCGGAGGCGAGGTTGTCGTCGAGCTGCTTTTCGTCGCGCGCGCCGAAGATCACCGACGTGACGCAGTCCTTGCGCAGAAGCCAAGCCAACGAGACCTGCGCCGGCGTCGCGCCCAGCTCGTCGGCGACGGCGCGCACGGCGTCGATGATGCGCCAGTTGCGCTCGTTGTCGAATCCCTTGTAGCTGTCTTGCCACTTGTCGAGGCGCGCGCCCGCCGGCGCCTTGCCGTCTTTGTGGTACTTGCCGCTGAGAAAGCCCGCGGCCAGCGGCGACCAGGGCAGGATGCCGAGACCCAGCTCGCGGCACGCCGGCACGTGCTCGCGCTCGAGCTCGCGCTTGACCAGGCTGTACTGCGCCTGCAGCGCGACGAAGCGCGTCAGCCGCTCGCGCGCGCTAATCCAGGCGCTCTGCACCATGCGATAGGCGGCGTAGTTGCTGCAGCCGATGTAGAGCACCTTGCCCTGGCGCACGAGGTCGTCGAGCGCGCGCAGCGTCTCCTCTTCGGGCGTGTCGATGTCCTGCATGTGGATCTGATAGAGGTCGATGCGATCGGTCTGCAGGCGGCGCAGGCTCTCCTCGCAGGTGCGCATGATGCGGTGGCGCGAGGCGCCGCTGCTGTTGGGACCCTTGCCCATGGTGAAGCGGAACTTGGTGGCGAGCACGACGTCGTCGCGGCGTTTGTGCTCGGCGAACCACTTGCCGATGATGCGCTCGCTGAGGCCGTCCTGGCCGTACACGTCTGCGGTGTCCCAGAAGTTCACGCCGGCGTCGAGCGACTTGCTCATGATCGCGAAGGAGGTCTTCTCGTCGCAGCCGACCTTGTGCATGAACGACTTTTCGTCGGCCTCGCCGAAGGTCATGGTGCCGAGGCAGAGCGTCGAGACGTCGAGGCCGCTGCGGCCGAGCTTGCGGTATTGCATCGGAGCTCCTGCGTGTCTTGGGTGGCTGATAGGCTGCGAGCCTAGCAACCCGCGTGCGTGCTGCCACCTCCGTTTGTTCGACTGAGGTAGGATGTCGCGATGCCAGGCGACTTCGAAATCCTGCACTGGGCTGACCTCACCGGGCGGCAGATCGACGCCATCGACCGCTCGCGCGCGGTGGTGCTGCTCAGCTGTTCGCCGCTCGAGGTGCACGGCCCGCACCTGCCGACGATCACCGACGCGCACGAGTCCGAAAAGCTCGCCGAGCACTCGGCGCGCCGCCTCGCCGAGCAGCACCCCGAGATCATCTTCTTGCAGCTGCCCACGCTGTATGTCGCCACCGACGTGCTGCCGCAGGTGGGCTCGGTGCGCTTCCGCGCCAGCACCATCGTCGACGTGCTCGGCGATCTCGGCCGCAGCGTCGTCAAGCAGGGCTTTCGCCGCATCTGGGTCTCCAACTTCCACGGTGGCCCGCGCCACTTCGTCGCCATCGAGCGCGCCTGCGAGCGCGTCAATCGCCGCTTCGGCGGCGAGATGATCTCCGTCTTCTCGATGATGATCTCGCGCCTCAGCGGCGGAAACACCGACATCTCCGACGCCCTCGGCGCGCTGGCGGGTATGTCGCCGGACGAGCTGCGCGGCGACTCGCACGGCGGCGCCATCGAGACGTCGTTGATGCTCTATCTGCTCGGCGCGCGCGTGGACGCCGGCTACCGCGACCTCGCGCGCGAGACGGTGCAGCGCTGGGTCAGCGGCGAGCATCCGGGGCCGCCCGAGCCGCTGCCGTCGAACCCTCTGCGTCTGTTCGAGGTCTTTCGCCAGCGCATGAAGTACTACGAGGAAAACACCTACGCCGGCGCGCCGGCGATGGCGTCGGCCGAGGCCGGCGAGCAGATCCTGGCGCGCCTCAGCGAGATGACCGCCGAGGCGCTCGGCGAGGTGTGGCGCGGCGAGCGCTCGCCGGCGCAGTGTCACTCGCCGCTGTGGCCGCTGCCGCAGCGCCTGCTGTTCAGCTCGGAGTCGTTGCTGTGGCTGCTCGAAAAGCTGATCCGCTACCGGACGCAAGTCTTCTAGCCGCGCGCAGCGGCGCGTTGGGAGACGCGCTGGCCGTCGTGCGCTACCACATCGTGCTCGTCGCGATGCTGGCCGAGGTCGTGTTCGGCTGGCTGATGACGGGGCGCTATCTGGTGGCGCTGACCGCGGTCGTGGCGCTCGACTGGTTTCTGATCAACCTGCTCAACCGCGTCACCGACATCGACGAGGACCTGCACAACAACATCCGCGGCACCGAGCGCGTGGCGCGTCATCGCCGCGCCGTGACGGGCGGCTCGCTGGCGCTGATGCTCGGCTCGTTCGTGGTGACGCACCTGGTGGCGCCCGCGCTGACGCCGTGGCGCGCCATCGTGCAGGCCATCGGGCTCGGCTACAACTACCGCCTGGTGCCGGTGCCGCGCCTGCTCACGGGCGCGTGGTTGACCGCTGCGCCCGAGGCGCGCGGCGCTGCCTGGTCGCTGACGCGCTCGCGCTTCAAGGAGATCTACTTCTTCAAGAACTTCGGCTCCTCGATCATCTTCGTGCACACCTGCTTCATCTATCCGCTCGCGCTCGCCGAGCGGCGCATGCCGTGGGGCGGCGTGGTGGCGCTGGCGCTGTTCTTCGTGCTCTTCGAGCTGACCTACGAGATCCTCTACGATCTGCGCGACCTCGAGGGTGATCGCGCCGAGGCGGTGCCGACGTACCCGGTGGTGCATGGCGAGCGCGCGGCGCGGCGCATGATCGACGGCCTGCTGGTGACGAGCGCGCTGGTGCTGGGGGTGGCCTTCGCCGCGGGTGCGCTGGGGCTGCGCGAGGCCCTGATGATCGTCGCGCCGCTTTTGCAGTGGCTGTTCTATCGGCCGCGCGTGCGCCGCGGGCTGACGCCAGGCGACTGCATCGCCCTGACGCACCTCGGAAGCGGGCTTTTGGCGTTCTATCTGGCGGGAACGGCGATCTGGCTGGCCGCGGGCCTGCCGGCCAATATCTGGGTGTAGGTTTTTTGGTTACACGGCGCGGCCGGCGTACGATCGGTCCATGTCGCGAGAGCGCCGCAAACACGTCGTCTACATCACCAAGAACTCCGAATATCACTGCCGCGACCGCGAGTGCGTCGCCGTGCGCGATCGGCGCAGCGGCGAGTGGCTGCGCGAGCACAGCGCGCTGCGCGGCAGGCTCATCGGCGCCGTCACAGCCCAAGGCAGGCTGCTGCGGCGCATGCGCATCGTCGTCGGCATGCGCTTGTGCCTCGAAGGGGCCGGCGACGAGCAGCTGGTGATGACCTCGGTGGTGCGCAACGTGGGCCGGCCCAAGAAGAGCGCCACCTGCGCCTACGCGTACCAGAGCTGGGCCGGGGTCATCGGCGCCTAGCTGAAGCGGAGAGCCCTTTAGCCCTTGGCGGGCTTCTTGGCCTCGCCGTCGCGGTTGTGCACGATGTTCTTGAGCAGCCCGACCACGTCCTCGGGTGGGTCGACGAAGCGCACGCCGAAGCCCGGGCCCATGTTGGTCGAGCGCTCGTCGCGCGCGACCCACGCTACTTCCGCGTGGCAGCGCACGAGATAGGCGTTGCCGCCGTACTGCGCGTTGAAGTCGACCTCGAGCTCGGTGCCGCTGCGCAGCAGCGCCGTGGTGCGGATGAAGATGCCGCCCTCGGAGAGATCGCCGATGGTCGCCAGCCGTGAGGTCGAGGCGCCCTCGCGCCGGAAGCGCACGAACTGGCTCTCGAGCACGCGCGCGTGCTCGCGGCGCTCGGCGCCCGAGTCGGTCTTGCGTTCGCGCGGCGGTGGCTTGGGCTTCGGCGCGGCGTCGGTGGAGTCGAGCGAGTCGAGCACGTCGGTGAGGACCTCGTCGAGATGCTCGGCCGCCTCCTCGGGGTTGACGCCGCGCCAGTTGCTCGGGTCGGCGCTGAGCACGCGGCCGAGCCCGATGATGCGGCGAAACTCGACGAAGCGCGGGTCGTCGGCCTGCGGCAGCTCGCCGTGCTCGACGCGGTGCGTCTCGCGGTAGAGCTCGGCGAAGAGGTTGTCGATGAGCCGCTCGCGGCGGCTGCGGCGCAAAAGCTCGCGCACGCGCCGCAGCAGCAGCGACATCGACGACGGCGGCCAGGGCGACGTGATCGCGACGTTGGCGTGTTTGGCGGCGACCATCGCGTCGACGCCGAAGTCGCGCGCGGTGAGCACGATCTCGACGTGGGGGTCGGCGTCGCGGATGCGCCCCAGCAGCGGCTCGAGCAGCTCGATGTCGTGGGTGACGTCGATGACGACCACGAAGACGCTGCCGCGGGCGAGGCGCATCTCGGCTTCGCCGATGTTCTCGGCGATCTCGACCTTCAGACCGTCGAGGTGCAGGTTCTCGCTGAGGCCGCGCAGCTCCGACTCGGCGTGCTCGATGGTGAGCACGCGATCGAAGTTGCCGAGGGTCTCCTTGTACGCCATCAGACGCTGGTCTAGCTCGACGGTGGCCTGCTGGCGCCGCTCCTCCTGCAGCTTCTCGAGCACGCTGCGCAGCTGCCCGAGCAGCTGAGCGCGCATGCGGCGATCGACGTGGCGCCGCGCCGCTTCGCGCAGCTGAGGGGCGATGTCGACGTCGTCTTGCTCGGGGCGTGTGACCACGTCGGCGACGCCGAGCTCGAGCGCGCGCGCGACGAGCTGCGCCGACGTCTCGGGCGAGATGGCGAGGACCACGTCCACGTCGGGGTGGTCGCGGCGCACGTTTTCGATCAGCGCCAGGCCGCTCATGCCCGGCAGCTGCTCGGCGCAGACCATCAGCGCGTAGTGCTCGCGGCCGACGAGCGAGAGCGCCTGCTCGGCGCTGCCTACCGAGCGCGCGGGGATGCGCGAGCGGAACAGCACGTCGTCGAGGCGCTTGCTGACCGCGCGATCACCGTCGACGACGAGCACGCGCACCTCGCGCTCGAGGCGTGCGCGCTGCTTCTTCCACTCGACTTGGCGTTCGGTCAGGCTCACGCGGTTGGACGGGAGTAGGGCTCGGGGAAACAGCTAGTTGAATTCGAGCATGGAAGGGACGCGCGGGTCAACGCGCGCGCTCCACGCCCAACATGCCGTGCGCGCGAGGCGGCGATCCGATACGGCCGCCGGGGGAGGGGGGGGCTAGGCGTTGATGTGCGGCAGGCGAACGAAGGTCTCGTCGCGCCAGAACAGCACGTCGTCGCGCAGGCTGAACACGCCGCGCACGATGCGGTGCCCGAAGCGGGCCGTCAGCAGCGGGCGGTCGCTGTCGCGGGCCACCTCGATGTACCAGCCGCCGTTGGTGCTGGTCACCAGGTGCTCGTCGAGGCTGACGCGCACGCGCAGGCGCGCGGTGCCGTCGGCGTCGAGGTGCAGCCATACGCCGGCGACGCGGTCTTCGCCGCTGGCGAGGCGCACGCGGCGTTCGCCGCCCGACCAGCTGCCCACCAGCAGCGGCGCCAGCACGCCGCAGTCGCGCTGGGCGCGGCCGGTGATCAGCGGGTCGAGCAGCAGCGGCAGTTGGATGGGTGTGAGATCGGAGCGCATGTAGGTGCCACGCTACGCTCGGCCGCGATCGGGGGCCAATTTTTCGACGCACGCCGAGCGTCAGCTCCGGTATCGTCCGCGGCGATGAATGGCCAGACAGCGCTCGAGATCGTGCTCAGCCCGCGTGGAGTCGACGTGCACGAGCGGCCGCTCGGCGACCGGCAGCACTTCGCCAGCGCGCTCGACCTGTGCATCGGGCGCAGCGAAGCGCTGTGGGCGCTGAGCAACGGGCCGCTGGCGGCGACGTCGGTGCCGGGGGCCAGCGAGCTGTCGTTGGCGTCGCGCGGCGCGGGGGGCAGCGAGCTCGAGCTGGCGAGCCTCGCCGACGTGGGGCTCTCGCTCGACGGGCTGGGGCGCTCGCCGCTGGTGATCAGCGGTCGCTGCGCGGGCCCGTCGGTGCTGGTGCTGTGGCGGCGCGGCGATGACGCGGCGCAGGCGCAGCTCGAGGCGATCGACCTCGAGGCGTGCCTCGCCGATGGCGGCGCGGCGGGGGTGGCCAAACGCGCGGCGGCGCTATGCGCCGAGGTCGCCGCGGGCGCTGGAGCAGCGGAGTTGCGCTCGGGGTTCGTGCTCGCCTGCGGCCCCGCGGCTCGCTCGGGGCAGCTCGGCGCAGTGGTGTGCTCGCCGCTGAGCGATGGCGCGCTGCAGGGGCCGACGGGTCTGACCGCGCGCGGCGCCTTCGGCTCGCGGCTGCTGCAGCAGCACGGGCTGGCGGCGCTGGTGGTTGCCAGCGACCGGCCGCGCGAGGCGCTGCTCTCGCGCAGCGCCAGCGACGGGCCGTTCCTCGGCCTCTTCGAGGCCGGCATGAGCGCCGAGGAGCTCGAGCACACGCTCGACATCTCGCTCGACGCCGATCTCGTGCGCGGCGGTCGCCTGGTGGCGGCGTTGCGCGCGCGCGGGCGCGACGGCGGGCTGTGGCTCAACGGGCGCAGCGTCTCGCTCGAGCGCGGCGACCGCGAGCACTACGCGCTGGCGGTGCGCCAGGGGCTCGTCGATCCGCTGCTCGGCGGCGTCGGCAGCGCGCGCTCGGCGATGTCGCTCGGCTCGCCGCTGGTGGCCAGCGGCGTGTGTCTCGACGCCGATCTGGGCCTCGCGCTGGGGCCGCAGCTGGGCGTGCTCACGCGCGACGATCTGGTGCAGCTGGCGCGTCGCTGCTACGCGCTGGGACTCGAGCCGGTGAGCAGCGGGGCGATCGTGGCGTGGCTGCTCGACGGGATCGACGCCGGCGAGATCGCGCCCGGCGACGTCGGGCTCTCGTCGGCGCCACCCAAGTGGCCGGCGCCTGGCGACGTGCGGCCGGCGTCGCTGCTGGCGTCGTCGCCGGAGATCGCGCGCGCCGCGGCGGCGCT
>JAGQIK010000087.1 GCA_020431405.1 Myxococcales bacterium | reverse complement strand
TCGTCGGCGGCGCGGCGCTGCGCGTGGCGGCGGTGGCCACGCTGGGGCGTCACTTCGTCAGCCAGACGCGCGCGCACGGCGCCGAATCGCGCGTGCGGCGCGGCGTCTACGCGCACCTGCGCCATCCGTCCGAGCTGGGGCTCGTCGCGCTGGCGGTGGGCGCGGGCGTCGTCGCAGGCTCGGCCGGCGCGCTGTGCCTCGCGCTGGGGGCGCTGCTGCCGCTCTCGCTGGTGCGCATGCGCCGCGAGGAGCGCGCGATGCTGTGCCGCTCGTGAGACGCGGCGCGTGGCTGCTGGTCGTCGCCGCCGCGTCGCTTGTTCTCGGCGGCTGCCCCAAGAAGGCGAAGCACAACACGACGGGCGGCGCCGCCGCCGCGGGCTCGGCCTCCAAGGCGCTCGGCGACAAGGCGCCGCAGGTGATCAAGGCGCAGGACGACAAGCAGCTGCGCGCCGAGATCTTGTCCTGCAAGCCGCTGCGCTACGCCGCCGCGCCGCCGGCCGACGCCGACATTCCGCCCTTCGTGCGCGCGGCCTCGGCGATCTGTCGCACGCCGCGCGGCCTGTGCGTAGTGCAGGACGACGTCAACGCGGTGGCGCTGCTCGACGGCGGCGAAGTGGCAACGCCGATCCTCTTGCCCAAGGGACACGGCGGGCGGCGCACCTTCGATCGCGGCATCGGCAACAAGAAGCACCGCCTCGATTTGGAAAGCTGCATCGCGCTGCCGCTGGGCGGTATGCCGCACCTGGTGGCGCTCGGCTCGGGCTCGAAGAAGCGCCGTCGCCGCATCGCGCTGGTGCCCATCGGCGATCCACGCCGCGGCCCGGGCGGCGGCCCGCCGCGCCTCTTCGACGCCAACGCCTTCTATCAGCGGCTCGTCAAGCTGCGCCGCTTCAGCGGGGCGCGCCTCAACATCGAGGGCGCAGTGGTCTTGGGCGACGACGTGCTGAGGCTCTACCAGCGCGGCAACAGCAAGGCGCGCAAAGGTCGCGCGCCGAGCAACGCCAGCGTCGACATCTCGCTCGCCGCCTTCACGCGCTGGCTCGGCAACACCGGCACGCTGCCCGAGCCAGGGCGCGTGCGTCGCTTCGAGCTCGGTGCGCTGGGCAAGGCGCGCTGGGGCTTCACCGACGCAGCGTCGCTCGACGGCCGTCACGTGCTGGTGCTCGCCGCCGCCGAGGCCACCGACGATCCCAACGCCGACGGCGCCGTGCTCGGCGCGCGCATCGGCGTCGACGACGGCCGCTCGCTGCGCTGGACGCCGCTGCGCGAGGCGGGCGGCAAGCCGTCGCGCCGCAAGGTCGAAGGCGTGACGTTCGATCCGCGCGACTCCAGCCGCCTGATCGTCACCACCGACGCCGACGATCACAAAAGCCCGGCGCAGATCTGCCACGTGGCGCTAAGCGGGCCCTGGCGCTGAGCTACTGAGCTACTCGGCGGGCGCCGCCGCTTCGCGCTTGGCGCGGCGCCGCTCGCGCCATACCTCGACGACGATCGGCATCACGCTGAGCACGAGGATCGCCAGGATCACGAGCTGGAAGTTCTTCTTCACCGCCGGTAGCTGGCCGAAGTAGTAGCCCAGCAGTGTGAACAACGAGACCCAGACGATGGCGCCGACGACGTTGAACATGAAGAAGCGCCGGTACTTCATCTTGCCGATGCCCGCGACGAACGGCGCGAAGGTGCGCACGATGGGCACGAAGCGAGCGAGGATGATCGTCTTGCCGCCGTACTTCTCGTAGAACTGCTGCGCCTTGACGAGGTGCTTCTTGTTGAGCAGCCGCGAGCTCTCGCGCGAGAAGACCTTGGGGCCGATCTTGTAGCCCGCCGAGTAGTTGACCGCGTCGCCGAGCACGCCGGCCACCACCAGCAGCGGGATCAGGACCGTCGGCGTGAGCGGCGAGCCGTCGAGGGCGGCCAGCGCCCCGGCGGCGAACAGCAGCGAGTCGCCCGGCAGGAAGGGCGTCACGACCAGCCCCGTCTCGCAGAAGATCACCGCGAACAGCACGCCATACAGCCACGAGCCCATCGACGCCTGCCAGGCGGCCAGGTAGCGGTCGAGGTGCACGACGATGTCGATGATCTTGCCGATATCGCAGCTTCTCTGACGGGCCGGGGCGCGTCAACCGGTGCAGATGAGAATCGTTCGCATTAGTTGTTGCAAATGAGAACGATTCTCGTTAAAGGTCCGACCATGACGACCACGACACCGCTTCGGATCACGCTCGCCCTCGCGCTCGTCACGCTGCTCGCCGTCAGCAGCAGCGGCTGTAGTGACGACACCAACAGCACGCCAGCCGACGGAGGTGGCGATGCCACCCGCGCAGATGGCACCGGCGCCGACGGCGGAACGCCGACGCTCCCCGAGACCTACACGTTCGCCAGCCGCTTCGTCTCCGGCGAGAGCAGCGTCGTGCACAGCGGCCAGTCGGGACGGCATCTGCTCATCGAGGAGATCAAGCGCTTCATCGGCGAGCTCACCGATACGAGCTACGCGAGCCCCAAGGCCGGCGACGTGGTGGCCGACCTGATGTTCTTCTACGACTTCAAGAACGCCGGCGGCACCGAGGGCGAGAAGATCAAGTTCGCCCCCGCCGGCGGCGGCAGCGCCAAGCAGGCGACCTTCGGCGACGTCGGCGAGATCGTCAGCCTGCACGAGAAAATGCCCGACATCGAGAGCGTCGTCGGCTGGACCGCGGGCACCGCCGGTTGGGGAGACGGCAGCGTCAAGCCAAGCGACCTGGTCAAGCAGTGGTTCGGGGCGGTCGAGACGCTGGTGCTGGCGCGCATCAACGACGCCAACATCCCCAAGGATCCATCGGGCAAAGACATCGCCTCGCCGTACCTCAGCGCCGACGGCATCGACTACGAGGAGCTGATCGTCAAGTTCCTGCTCGGCGCGGTGGCGCTGTCGCAGGCCGCCGACAAGTACCTCGACGACGACAAAGACGGCCAAGGCCTGCTGTCGGACAACACCAAGGCCGTCGCCGGCAAGCCCTACACCGCGCTCGAGCACGCCTGGGACGAGGGCTTCGGCTACTTCGGTGCGGCGCACGATTACAGCGCGTACACCGACGAGGAGATCGCCGGTGCCGGCGGCCGCGACGGCTACAAGAACGGCTGGTACGACAGCGACGCCGACGGCAAGGTCGATCTCGGCCGCGAGATCAACTGGGGCGCCTCGGTCAACGCCGGCAAGCGCGATCTCGGCGCCAAGGCCAAGACCGACTTCAGCAAGCAGGCCTTCGAGGCCTTCGTCGCTGGGCGGCACCTGATCCGCTCCATCGACGGCGCGCCGAGCAGCGCGCAGCTCGACATGCTACGCGGCTATCGCGACGCCGCGCTCGGCGCCTGGGAGAAGGCCATCGCCGCCACCGCCGTGCACTACATCAACGACGTGCTCCAAGACATGGCCAAGTTCGGCAATACCGACTACTCGTTCGCCAGCCACGCCGGGCACTGGTCCGAGCTCAAGGGCTTCACGCTGAGCCTGCAGTTCAATCCGCGCTCGCCGCTGACGGCCGCCAAGCTCGGCGAGCTGCACCAGAAGATCGGTGACAAGCCGGTGCTGCCGGGCGCCAGCAACGTCGCCGAGTACAAGACGGCGCTGCTCGCGGCGCGCGACATCCTCAAAGACGCCTACGGCTTCGACGCGCAGAACGTCGGCGACGCGGACGGCAACAATGGTTGGTAGCGGCAGCAGGCGGGGGTGGGTCACGCTGGCGATGGGGCTCGCCCTGCTCGGTGGCTGCAAGAGCGGGGACGGCCCAGCCGTCGACACGGGCGCTGGCTTCGACCGCAAGGCGATGCTCGACAACATCGCCGCGTCGGTGCTGGCGCCTGCCTTCGCCACGTTCGCCGATCGCGCCGACGCGCTGGTCAGCGCGGTGACAGCCCACGCAGCCGCGCAGGGGGCCGACACGGCCAAGCGTGACGCGGCGCTCGCCGCCTGGAAGGCCGCGACGCTCGCCTGGCAGCGCGCCGAGCAGATGCAGCTCGGCCCCTCGGCGAGCACGGCGAGCGCCGGCGGCGAAGGTCTGCGCGACGAGATCTACTCCTGGCCGACGGTCAGCGCCTGCGCCGTGGACCAGCAGATCGTCGCGCAAGGCTACAGCGACCCGGCCTTCATCGAGAACAAGCTCGTCAACGTCTACGGCCTCGACGCCCTCGAGTACCTGCTCGCCCACGCCGCCGCCGAGAACAGCTGCCCCAGCACGGCCGCGATCAACCGCGACGGCGAGTGGGCCGCGATCGCCGCCGCCGAGGTGACCAAGCGGCGCGCCGACTACGCGCTCGTCGCTGCGCAAGCGCTGGCCAAGACGGCGCGCGCGCTCGCCGACAAGTGGGACGCCAGCAAGGACAACTTCGGCGCCAAGCTCGGCGGCGCCGGCAGCGACAGCTCGCCCTACAAGACGCTCGACCTCGCCGTCGACGCGCTGTTTAGCGCGATGTACTACGTCGACTACGTGGTCAAAGACCTCAAGGTCGAGATCCCAGGTGGGCTCTCCACCAACTGTCAGACCGACTGCGCGAACCAGCGCGAGTCGCGCTGGGCCAACCACAGCAAGGAAAACATCGTCGCCAACCTCGAGGCGTTGCAGGCGATCTATCGCGGCGGCGACAAACCCGGGGCGCTGGGCTTCGACGACTGGCTCGAGGCGCGCGGCGCCAAGCAGCTCGCCGCCGATCTCGACGCCGACATCACGGCCGCGATCGCCGCGGCAAACAAGGTCAGCCCGACCCTCGGCGAGGCGATCGCCAACAGCCCCGCCGACGTCACGGCGCTGCAGCAGGCCCTCAAGCGCATCACCGACAAGCTCAACAACGACTTCGTCGTCGCGCTCAAGGTTACGATTCCGCCGCTCGGCGCAGGCGACGCCGACTGAGGCGATGGCCATGCACTCGCTGCTCGAGGCGCTGAGCGCGCCGCTGCGCTACGTGGTCACGCCCACGCGGCGCATCCACTGGCTGTTTCTGGCCTCGTCGCTGCTGCTCGCGCTCGCGCTCTATCTTTGGCGGCGCGACCGCGTGCACGTGCCGCTGAGGCACCGCTCGGTGTGGCTCGACGTGCAGCTTCTGTTCGGCAACTCGATGGTGCGCGCGCTGCTCGTCGCGCCGCTGCTCGTCTCCGCGCTCGCGGTGGTCACCGAGGTGGCGCGCGCCTGGCGCTGGCTGCTCGGCGCCCCCGCCCCGAGCGCGGCGTCGCATCTCGTCGTGGCAGCGAGCTACACGCTGGCGCTCTTTCTGTTCGATGACCTCACGCGCTACCTGCTTCACCGCGCCCTGCACCGCGTGCCGCTGCTGTGGCGCTTTCACAAGATCCACCACAGCGCCGAGGTGCTCACGCCGCTGACGCTCTATCGCGTGCACCCGCTCGAGTCGCTGCTCTACGGCCTGCGCGCCGCGCTGTGCGTCGGCTTCGTCACCGGCACCTTCTATCACTTCTTTCCAGGGCGGCTCTCGCAGCTCGAGGTGCTCGGCATCAACGCGCTGAGCTTTGTCTTCTCGCTGCTCGGCGCCAATCTGCGCCACAGCCACGTGTGGCTCGGCTACGGCCGCGTGCTCGAGCGGCTGTTCATCTCGCCGGCTCAGCACCAGATCCACCACAGCGCCGAGCATCGCCACCACGACGCCAACTTCGGCACGTTTATAGCGCTGTGGGATCTCATCGGGCGCTCGCTGCGCTTTTCGGCCGACGGGGCGCCCGAGCGCTTCGGTTTGGGCGCCGACAAGCACCACGACGACAACCTGTTGTCGGCCTACATCGCGCCGTTTGCCGAGGTCGGGCGGCGCGCCGCGCGGTTGTTCAAGGCGCGCGGTAGCGCTTGAGCCGCCGGTAGAGCGTCGCCTCGCCGATGCCGAGCAAACGCGCCGCGCGCGCGCGGTTGCCGCCGCTGTGCCGCAGCGCCGCCTCGATGGCGTCGCGCTCGACGTCGGCGAGGGTGCGCACGGCCAGCTCGGCGCCGCTGCCGTCCACGCCCGAGGCGTCAGCGCCTGCTCGCCGTCGCAGCGGCGCCGCGGGCGCCAGCAGGTCATGCATGGCGGCGTCGATGGCGGCGCTGTCGAGCTCGTCGTCGTCGCACAGCACCAGCGCGCGCTCGAGCGTGTTGCTAAGCTCGCGCACGTTTCCGCGAAAGCGCCCGCGCAGCAGGCGTTGCGCCGCCGAAGCGGAGAGGCTCGCGCCCTCGCGTCCGAGGCGCGTGCCGATCTCGGCGAGCAGCAGGCGCGCCAGCGGCAGCACGTCTTCGCGCCGCTCGCGAAGCGGCGGCACGCGCAGCGTGATGACGGCCAGCCGGTAGTAGAGGTCTTCGCGGAAGCTGCCGGCCGCGGCCAGCTCGGAGAGGTCGCGGTTGGTGGCGGCGACCACGCGTACGTCGACAGCGCGCGCCACGCTCTCGCCGACGCGGCGCACCTCGTACTCTTGCAGCACGCGCAGCAGCGCCACCTGCATCGAAAGCGGCAGCTCGCCGATCTCGTCGAGCAGCAGCGTGCCGCCGCGCGCCGACTCGAACAGGCCTGCACGGTCGCGGCTGGCGCCGGTGAACGCTCCGCGTACGTGGCCAAAGAGCTCGCTCTCGAGCAGCGTCTCGGGCAGCGCGCCGCAGTTGACGGCGATGAAGGGCCCCTCGGCGCGCGGCGAGCGGGCGTGGATCAGCCGCGCGATGCGCTCCTTGCCGACGCCGCTCTCGCCCTCGATCAGCACGGTGGTGTCGAAGGCCGCCGCGCGCCGTGCCGTGGCGAGCACCGCGCGCATCGACGGGCTGCGCGCCACCACGCCAAGCGCCGCGTCCTCGTCGCCGTCGTCGAGACCGCTGGCGATCTGCGTGCGGCGCAGCCGCCGGTCGGCACGGCGCAGCGCCGCCGACAGCGCGCGTAGATCGTCTTCGAGACAGTCGCGCTGGTAGTAGGCGATCTGGTCGGCGAGCTCGTCGCCCCAGTCGCCGCGCTCGCGTGCCTCCATCGTACAGAGCGCCTCGCCGCAAGCGGCGCAGCTGCGCTCCACGCCGTAGATCTCGCGCTGGTAGGCGCGCGAGAGGTAGCCGCTGGCAAAGCCGGTGAGCGTCCAGCACACCGGCTGCTCGGCGCGGCCGAAGTGCACGAGGTGTTGCTCGGCCTCGTAGGAGTCGTGCCAGCGCGCGCAGGCGAAGCGCTCGCGCGGCTCGGCGGCGCGCTCGCTGGCGCGGAGCGGCTCGAAGCCGACGTGGCCGTAGAGCCGATGCAGCCTGCCGCCGGCGATGCGCCACTCGTGCGGCGAGTCCCAGTCGAACATCTCGCGCGCCTGCTCGGCGACACGCCAGCCGTGGGCGAAACCGAAGCGCGTGAGCACGCCGCGCGCGGCGGTCAGACCGAGCAGGTCGGCCAGCTGGCGCCGCAAGAGCCCCAGCGCGGCAGCGTCGACGAGCAGCGCGCGATGGCCGGCGAAGCGCAGCACCCCGCCTCGCGGCTCGAACGACAAGAGGTGGTTCAGGTCGAGCTCGGCAGCCTTCATATGGACATATGCTATCAATACGATAGATACCCGCAAACTGATAGCTCACGCTGGCCATCAAAATGATAGGAATCCGCCCGACGCCCCGCGAGATCACAGAGCCGCGCGCCCTGGCGCTGATCGTGCAAGCTCGTGGTGGCAGCGGAGGTGACACCATGATGATGCTCAGACGCGCAGATGAACGCGGACGCGCCAACTTCGGCTGGCTCGACAGCCGCCACACCTTTTCGTTCGGCCACTACTACGACCCGCGCCACATGGGCTTTTCCACGCTGCGCGTGATCAACGACGACCGCGTGACGGGCGGCGGCGGCTTTCCGACGCACCCCCATCGCGACATGGAGATCATCTCCTACGTGGTCGAGGGCGCGCTCGAGCACGAAGACAGCATGGGCAACGGATCGGTGATCCGCGCCGGAGACGTGCAGCGCATGAGCGCCGGCACCGGTGTGCGGCACAGCGAGTACAACCACTCCAAGACGGCGCCCGTGCGCTTCTTGCAGATCTGGATCGTGCCCGAGGCGCGCGGCGTCGAGCCGGGCTACGCGCAGCGTAACTTCGACGCCGAGCTCGTGGCCGGCAACGGCTTGCGGCTGCTCGTCTCGCGCGACGGCGAGGACGGCTCGCTGACCGTCAACCAAGACGTGCGCCTCTACGGCGCGCGGCTCGCGGCGGGAGAGAAGCTTGTCCACGAGCTCGACATCGCGCGCAACTATTGGCTGCAGATCGTGCGCGGCGAGGCGAAGCTCGGCGAGCAGGCCCTCGTCGAGGGCGACGGCGTGGCGATCAGCGAGGAGCAGCGGCTGGCGCTGACGGCCAGCGACGCTACCGAGCTATTGCTCTTCGACTTGCAGTGACCGCAGCGACGGGAGAGAGACCATGACCGACATCGACACGCTCAAAGCTGCACGCACGAGCGCCCCCGTTCACCCGCTGATCGCTGGCCGCTGGAGCCCGAGAGGCTTCGACAGCGAGCGCGCGCTCGACGACGAGACGATCCGCTCGCTGCTCGAGGCGGCACGCTGGGCGGCCTCGAGCCGCAACGAGCAGCCGTGGCGCTTCATCGTCGGTCGCCGCGGCGCCGGCCAGGCGCACGCGCGCGTGCTCGAGACGCTCGACCAGTCCAACGCGCAGTGGGCGCAGCAGGCGCCGCTGCTGCTGGTCTCGGTGGCCAAGCGCGGCTGGTCGCGCGACGGGTCGCCCAATCGACACGCGCTTCACGACGTGGGGCTCGCCGTGGCGCAGCTGACGCTGCAGGCGACCGCGCTGGGGCTCGGCGCGCACCAGATGGCCGGCTTTTCACCGCGCCGCGCCCGCGAGCTGTTCGCGGTCCCGGAGGATTTCGAGCCCGTGGCGGTGATCGCCATCGGCTACCGCGCCGCGCTCGAGGCCCTCGACGACGACCTGCGCCAGCGCGAGCTGGCCCAGCGCACGCGTAAGCCCCTGAGCGAGCTGGCCTTTGCAGATCGCTGGGGCGAGCCCGCCGAACTTTCGGAGCCTGAGGTAACATCTGGCGGGTGAGCGAGGCCCGCCTGACAGGACGCGTCTTCGAGCAGCGCTACGAGCTCGGCGAGCTGCTCGGCGCGGGCGGTCTGGGCGAGGTCTACCACGCGCGTCACGCGCGCATGGGTAAGGCCTTCGCGGTCAAGGTGCTGCATCCGCGCTTCGCGCAGCGCGACGAGGTGCTCAAGCGCTTCGAGCGCGAGGCGCAGGTGCTGTCACGGCTGAGCCACCCGACCTGCGTGCAGGTCACCGACTTCGGCGTGACCGACCACGGGCCGTACCTGGTGATGGAGCTCGTCTCCGGCCAGACCCTCGGCGACGTGCTCGAAGACGGCGGCCTCGAGCTCGACGAGGCGCTCGAGATCGTCACCGCGGTGCTGTCGGGGCTCGAGCACGCACACGCGCAGGGCATCATTCATCGCGACCTCAAGCCGCACAACATCATGCTCGTCGAGGATCCGGTGACCAAGCGCCGCGTGCCGAAGATCCTCGACTTCGGCCTCGCGCGGCTGGTGCAATCGGACGCCGACTCGCAGCAAGGGCTGCAGCAGCTGACCAAGACCGGCATCATCGTCGGCACGCCGTCGTTCATGGCGCCCGAGCAGATCACGCCCTTCGCCAGCAATCGCCTCGGCCCGCACACCGACATCTACGCCGTGGGCGTGCTGCTCTACGAGATGTGCACCGGCGAGCGCCCCTTCGACGGCGAGGACGTCTTCGAGGTGCTCGAGGGGCATCTGCGCACGGTGCCGCGCCGGCCGCGCGAGATCCGGCCCGAGCTGCCGGCCGCGCTCGACGACGCGGTGATGCGCGCGCTGCAGAAGAAGCCCGAGGATCGGTTCCCCACGGCGGCCGCGTTTTCCGACGCGCTGCGGGCGGTCAACAAGGCGACCCCCGCCGCTTCCAAGCCGGTCGAGGCGCCGGCCGCCGCGATCGCCGCCGGCGGTATCTCGCAGCCGCCGATCTCGCAGCCGTCGCTATCGGGGCCCATCGCCGCGGTGCCGAGCTACGACACGCAGCTCGCCTCGCCACGCGCCAAGCGCTCCGCCGGCGGCCTGCGCGACCCGCGCGTGCTGCCGATCGTGATCGTCATCGCCATCGTCGTGCTCGGCTTCGGCGTGCTGGGCCTGTGGCTCGCCCTGCGCGCGCCCGACGCGATCGATATCGCCGCGCTCGAAGGCAGCGGCGCCAAGACGCTCGCCGGCAGCGGCAGCGCCTCGTCGAGGCCGCCGCCCGTCGATCGCGTGCGGCGCGCGGCGCGAGACAGACAGCCCGTCGGCAGCGCAGTGGGCACGAGCGCCAGCGCCGCGCAGCCGCCTACAGCAGGCAGCAGCGGTAGCAGCGGCGGCAGCAGCAGCGGCGCCGCCGGCACGGCGAGCCTGCCGGCCAACGTCGCGCGCGGCGTGGCGCTGTGGGAGCGCGGCGGATCGTGGCGACGCCGCCAGGCGGCGACGATCTTTCAGCGCCACATGCTGCGCCACCCCGAAGACGCCGCCTCGTCAGCCACCATCGGCGGGCTCTACCTGCAGGCCTTCTGGGGCGGCGCTGGCCTCAAGGCGCTCGAGCGCGCCCTGCGCGCCAACCCGCGCTATCCGCTCGGCCCCACCACGTTGATCGCGGTCTGCTTCGCTATGCAGGGCGGGCTGACCTACCGCGCCTCGCGCCTGCTCGAGCGACAGCTCGCACCGGCGGCGCGCCGCGACGTGCTGCTCGCCGCCGCCATCATCGTCAAGGGCAGCCGCCTGCGCGCGCGGCTTCTGGCGATGGCGCGCAGCCTCGAGGTCGGCGCCACCGCTTCGGAGCTGACCATGGCGCTCGAGATCCTGGCGCGCACGCGCGACTGCGACAAGCGGCGCCAGGCGCTCGCGTCGCTCTCGGCGCACAAGGAAAAGCCGCTGGTGCGCGCGCTGCTGCAGTACGCGCGACACAACGACTGCCTCGGCTCGCAGGCGAGCGGCCTGCTCAACTAGTCGAGGCTAGAGCGCCATCGCCACGATGGCGAACAGCAGCGCGGCGGCTGCGACGCCGGCGGCGATGAACAGCGCCGTGACCTTGCCGCTGCGCTGCCCTTGCTTCGACGTGCGGCAGGCCCAGCAGGTGCTGTGCTCGTCGCCGAGGTGGCTCTTACAGTAGTGCGCGCCGCAGCCTTTGCAGACGCGCAGGCCCGGCTCGCCGCAGGTGGCGCAGCGGTCATGGCGCGTGGCGGCGCTGCCCTCGTCGACGACGTGTTTGCCCAGCGCCAGCGCTTCGATGTCTCCCAGGTGCGCCTGCAGCGCGTCGGCGTCGAGGCCGAGGTAGGTCGCCGCCTCGTCGCGCGCCAGCGTCTCGGCCAGCTCGCGCTCGTCGCTGACGTCGCCGTCGGCCACGGCGTAGGCGAGCTTGTTGGCGAGCCGCGTGAGGCTGACCAGCCGACCCACGTCGCCGCCTTCCTCGAAGGCGCGCGCTGGCTGGTGGTGCCAGGCCACCACGGTGGCGATGGGCTGCGGCAGGCCCCAGTGCTCGAGCACGTGTCCGCCGAGCACGGCGTGGTCGTAGCCAAAGCGCGTACGCTCGCGCAGGTGCAGGCCGTCGGCTTGCGGCACGGCCTCGCGCAGCAGCTCTTTGTACTCCGGCTCGATGAGCATCAGCACCTTGCCGATGTCGTGCATCAGCGCGCAGGTGTAGACGAGGTCGGTGGAGAGGCCAAGCTCGCCCGCCAGCTCGCGGGCGATGCTCGCCACGGTGACGGCGTGGCGCGACAGCGCGCTGCCAAGCTCGCCCGGGATGCTGTCGTAGATGCGCAGCGCGGCGGCGGCCATCGCCAGCTCGCCCACCGTGCGCGTGCCGATCAGCGAGACGGCGTGTCCGATCGACGTGCACTGCACGCGCAGGCTGAACGCCGCCGAGTTGACCAGCTGCAGCACGCGGCTGGCGAGCCCCACGTCCTGTTCGATCAGCTCGGTAAGCTCGCCCACGGTGACGTCGGCGTTGCGGCTGCGCCGCGCCACGTCGAGCGCAGCGTGGGGAAAGGTGTACGCCCCAGCCACCTCGGCTGCGCGCGCCGCCATGCTGCGCGCCGCCGCCGCCTCGGCGAAGTTGTCGAGGCCCGTGTCGCCGAACCAGAGGCGCTCGATCACGTCGAAGCCCTCGTAGCTCACCGCGGATGACGTTCGCGAGGTCTGGTCGTGGCTCAAAGCAGCGCCCATGGCAAAGCCTCCTATTCCGATCTTCGACCGATCGCGGCGGGAGTTGAGGCACAGCTGCGCTACGCTGGATCCATGCCGGCACGCCCCATCGTGATCGTCTTGGCAATGTCATTGGTTTTGGCCGCTTGCGGCGACAGCCAGCAGCAGCAGCGCACCGATGGCGACGCGGCGATCGGCGATGCAGCCAGCGAGGCCTCGCTGCCGCCGGTGCAGCCCGGCGACGACGGCCACGCCGACGTCGTCTCGCGCGTGCCCGCGGGCGCCGTGCGCGCCGGCCGCATCAAAGGTGCCGACGCGCTGCTTTCGGGCATCAAAGTCGAAGGGCGCGTCGGCGACGTCAAGATCTACAACAGCAAGGTCGCCTTCATCATCCAAGCGCCGCGCCTCGCGACGGGCGTCGTGCCCTACGGCGGTCGCATCGTCGACGCCGCGCGCGTCGGCGAGCAGGGTACGCGCGCGCGCAGCCTCTTCGGCGAGGTCTTCCTCGGCGTTGGCACCGCGACGCTCGACGCTAAGAGCGTCGCGGTGGTCGAGGACGGCAGCTCGGGCCACGCGCGCGTGCGCGCCATCGGTACTTTGGCGGGCATCCCGCAGCTCGCCAGCTTCGTGCCTGGCTTCGACAAGCCGCGCCCCCTCGAGCTGGTGGTCGACTACGTGCTCGCGCCAGACAGCGAGCTGCTCGACATCGAGGTGCGGCTGCGCAACACCAGCGACAAGCCGCTGCAGGGGCTGCTGCTGCTGCTCGGCGTGGTCGGCGGCGACGGGCTGTCCTATCTGACGCCCGAGCGCGGCTACGACGTGGCGGGCGCGTCGACGTCGACCTATCTGGCCAAGCTCGACCGCGACGTCGCCTACGCCGTGCGCGCGCCCGGGCGCAGCATCACCGCGCTGATCCTGCGCTCCAACATCTGGCTGCACGATGTGGGCGACAAGGCAAAAGACGTGGTGCCGCCGTTCGGCGAGCTGTCCGTGCGCCTGCAGCTGCTGCTCGCCGGCGGCTCGCCGGAGGCGCTGCGCGCGGGCTTCGCCGCCGTGGACGGCAAGCTCGCCGAGCTCGGCCGGCGCGTCAGCGGCGTGGTGCGCGACGGCGCCACGACGCTCGCCGGCGCACGCGTGCACGTGGCGCGCGCCGACGGGAGCTACGTCACCTCGGCGCTCGCCGACAGCGCGGGCGCCTACGCCGTGACGCTGCCCGCGGGCAGCTATCGCTTCACCGCTGTCGCCGACGGGCACGAACCCGGCGCGGCTAGCGCGCTCGACGTCGCCGGCGGCGCCGACGCGACGCTCGATCTCGCCACTGGCCCCAGCGGCACCTTCGACTTCGACGTCAAAGACGACGCCGGCAGCGCGCTGCCCAGCAAGCTGACGTTCATGCGCAGCGGCGGCCCGCCGACGCTGCCCGCGAGCTTTGGCGAGCGCACCTATCGCGGCGGCGCAGCGCTGGTGCACATGTTCCTCGGCGGCCAGGGGTCGCTGCAGCTGCCGCCCGGCCAGTACACGATCACGGCCAGCCGCGGCTTCGAGTACGAGATCGATCGCCACGACGTCACCATCAGCGCCGCGCAGAGCAGCCAGCAGAGCTTCGTGCTGCGCCGCAGCGTGGCCACCGACGGCTACATCTGCGGCGACTTCCACGTGCACGCGATGTGGTCGTTTGACGCCAACGATCTCTACGAGGACAAGGTCACCGCGCTCGCTGCCGAGGGCGTCGAGCTTCCTATCGCCACCGAGCACGACTACGTCGGCGACTACGGCCCCACGATCAGCAAGCTCGGGCTGCAGAAGTGGATGCTCGGCGTGGTGGGCAACGAGGTCACCACCGGCCGCTTCGGACACTTCAACATGTTCCCCATCACGGCCGACGACGCGCTGCCGGCTGGCGGCGCGCTGCCCTGGTTCGGGCGCGACCCACGCCAGATCTTCGACGACGCCGACGCGCGCTTCCCGCAGGCGATCTTCCAGGTCAACCACCCGCGCTCCACCGCCTTCGGCTACCTGCACGCGCTCGGCTACGACCCCGTGGCCGGCACGTTCCGCGTGCCCGGCAGCTGGAGCACCAACTTCGACGCGCTCGAGGTCTTCAACAACAGCGACTTTCGCGACAACGCCGACAACGTGCGCGACTGGCTGTCGCTGATCGAGCGCGGCGTGGTGCGCACGGCCACCGGTGCCAGCGACTCGCACAATATCGCCAGCATCGAGGTCGGCTATCCGCGCACCTGCCTGCGCCTCGGCACCGACGAGCCGGCCGCGGTGCAGCTCCCCGACATCGTCACGGCGATCAAGGCCCACCACGCTGTGGTCAGCGGTGGCGCGTTCATCACGCTCGAGTCCGGCGGCAAGCAGGTCGGCGACGTGCTCGCGACCAGCGCCAACAGCAGCGTCGACGTGCACGTCGTCGTGCGCGCCCCGAGCTGGGTCGATCTCGAGACGCTCGAGATCTACAGCGGGCTCGACAGCAAAGCCGACCCGCTGCTCGTCAAGTCGGTGACTCTCGACAGCGCGACGCAGAGCCCCACCGATCCGACGATCCGCTTCGACGGCACCATCAGCGTGCCGGTGGGCGCCGCCGACAGCTGGATCATCGCCGCCGCGCACGGCGGCCCGCTGGCACCGGTCAAAGTCGGCGCCAAGGCCTTCGGCATGACCAACCCGCTCTTCATCGACGTCGACGGCAACGGCAAGTACGACGCGCCGCGCTCGTTCTAGCTACCGGACGTCGGAGCTGAGGCTGCAGCGATCCGAGGGCGCCTGCGGCCGCCGTTTGCACAGGCCACGGGCCACAGGCCACGGGCCACAGGGCCCGCCTGCGATCGCCCAGCAAGCCTCGCGCTTGCGAGGGGGCGACTTTGCGCGCGCTCCTCGACGCGCGTCCACGCTGCGGCGAAGCGAGCACGAGACTGGCGCGCGACCCTGTGGCCTGTGGCCTGTGGCCTGTGGCCTTCCTCGCTTCGCCCTCTCCGGCGCAGAAGCGCACGGCGCACGGTGCCGAGCCTACGAGCCGCGGTCGATCTCGATTCCCAGCTTGGCGAGCTTCTCGTAGAGCGTGGTGCGGTGAATGCCGGCAAGCTCGGCGCTCTTTTGCACGTTGCCGCCGGTCTGCTGTAACAGGCGCGCGAAGTAGGCGCGCTCGAACGCCTCGCGCGCGTCGCGCAGGTTGGCCGGCGACGCGCCGCCCTCGTCGTCGAGCCCGTCGAGCGCGTCGTGCGCGTGCTCGTGCTCGCTGGCGGGCGCGTGCGCCGCGGCTGTGCTGGATGCCGCGCTCTTGGCGTCGCGCCGGATCTCGGGCGGCAGGTGCTCGGGCTCGATGTGCTCCGAGTCGCACACCAGCGCCGCGCGCTCGACCGCGTGGCCGAGCTCGCGCACGTTGCCGGGCCAGCGATACTCGAGCAGCAGCCGCATCGCCGCCGCGCTGACGCCGCTCGGCGCGTGGCTCGCCTCGGGCAGGTGTGTGCGGAAGTGCTCGACCAGCGGCGCGATGTCCTCCGGGCGCTCGCGCAGCGGCGGCAGCTCGATGCGCACCGTGTTGATGCGGTAGTAGAGGTCCTGGCGAAAGCGCCCCTGTGCCACCAGCGCGGGGATGTCCTGGTTGGAGGCGCAGATCAGGCGCACGTCGGTGCGCGCGATCTGGCGGCTGCCCACGGCGTAGAACTCGCCGTCTTGCAGCACGCGCAGCAGCTTGGGCTGCAGGTTGACGCTCATGTCGCCGATCTCGTCGAGAAACAGCGTCGCGCCGTTGGCCTTGGTGAAGAAGCCCTCGCGCGCCGTCTCGGCGCCCGAGAAGGCGCCGCGCTCGAAGCCGAACAGCTCGCTTTCGAGCAGATGCTCGGGGATCGCGCTGCAGTTGAGCGAGACAAACGCCTTGTCGGCGCGCGCGCTGCGCCGGTGGATCAGGCGCGCGATGACGTCCTTGCCGGTGCCGCTCTCGCCGGTGATCAGCACGGCGAAGTCGGTGGGTGCCACGCGGTCGACGAGGTCGACCACCTGCGCCATCTGCGACGAGCGATAGACCAGGTCCGCGTCCTGGCGCTGGCGCTTGATCTGCGAGCGCAGCGCGCGATTCTCTTCGACCAGCGCGCGGTGCTCGAGCGCGCGCTCGACCACCAAGAGCAGCTCCTTCGGCTCGAAGGGCTTGCGCACGTAGTCGAAGGCGCCGTGTTTCATCGCCTCGACGGCGGTCTCCACCGTGCCGAAGGCGGTGACGAGGATGATCGGCAGATCGGGGTCGATCTCGCGCCAGCGCTTGAGCCCCTCGAGCCCATCGACATCGGGCATACGCAGGTCGGTAACGATCACGCTCGGTCGCTGCGCCGCGAGCAGCTCGTCGGCCTCGGCCACCGAGGCGGCCAGCGACACGTCGAACGACTTGTCGTCGAACATGCGCAGCGCGACCTCGCGCGCGGACTTTTGGTCGTCGACGAAGAGGATGCGCGCTCGTTTGCGTCGTTCAGCCGTTGTCGCCATCGCGTCCTCCATCTTCCCCTTCGGCGTCTGCGTCAGCGGCTCGCCGCGGCAGCTCGATCCGAAGGGTCGTGCCGCGCCCGCGCTCGCTGCGCACCGAGAGCTTCCCGCCGTGCATTGCGACGATCTGGTGCGATATGGAGAGGCCCAGGCCGGTGCCGGTGGCCTCTTTGGTGGTGAAGAACGGATCGAAGATGCGCTCGAGATGCTCGGGCGCGATGCCCTCGCCGCTGTCCTCGAGCTCGACCGCTACCGTATCGGCCGACGTGTCGCAGCGCACTCGCAGCGTGCGCTCGCCCTCGCGATCGGCCATCGCGTCGATGGCATTGAGCATCAGATTGAGGAACACCTGCTTGATCAGCTGCGCGTCGCAGGCGACGTAGACGTCGCCGCAGTCGCCCTCGAGCGCGGCCGTGTCGACGGTGACCTTGGCGCGGCGCAGCCGATAGCCGACCATGTCGAGCGCCTCCTGCACCACCGCGTGGATGTCGGTGGGCTGCAGCGTGGCGCGCGTCGGCCGCGCGAACTGCAGGAAGCGGTCGAGCAGCGTCACCGCGCGCGAGTTGGCCTCGTGGATCGTGGCGACATCCTCGCGTACGCGCTTGGCATCGATGACCGTGTCGTCGCCTTCGAGGTGGTCGACGAGCAGCGAGCTGTAGCCGCCGATCGAGTGCATGTAGTTGCCTAGCTCGTGCGCCAGGCCGGCGGCCAGCGTGCCGAGCGAGATCAGCCGGTCGTGGCGGCGCAGCTGCGCGTCGAGGACGCGCCGCTCCGAGATGTCGACCACCGTCAGCACCGCGCCGAGCTCGTCGCCCTCGGCACTGGAAAGCGGATAGGCGTTGAACACGAACGTGCGCGGCGGACCGGCGCCCGCCGACTCGCGCGTCAGCTCGAGCGTCTCGGAGGCGCGCTGCGCGATCGCGCGCTGCACGGCCTCGAGCAGCGGCTCGCCGTCGGGCAGCAGCCGCCCGACGTTGTCGCCCCGGTAGGGCTCGGAAAAGCCGCTCAGCTGTCGGCGCGCGCCCTCGTTGGCGCGAACGATCTCGCCTTCGTCGTCGCAGGTCAGCACGCCCTCGTCCATGCACTGCAGCACCGACTCGAGATACTCCTTGGTCTTGCGCAGGTCGGCGGTGACCTCGTAGACGCGCTCGCGCAGCCCGGCGTTGACCGACTCGAGCTCCGCGACGAGCGCCTGATTGCGCAGCCTGGCCGCGCGCACGTCCTCGACGAGCTTGACGAAGGCGCCGTGCAGGGCGCTGATCTCGTCGGCGCCGAGCGGCTGCGCCAGGTCGACGTCGGCGAAACGGTCCACCGTCACGGCCTGCGCCACCTGCGTTAGCTCGCCCAGCGGCCGGGTGATGCGGCGCACGAAGGCAGCTGCCACCAGCAGCCCGAAGACGAGCCAGAACAGGCCCATCGATCCGACGACCAACAGCTGCGCGCGGATACGGCGCGACAGCTCGTGGCTGCGAAAGGTCAGCTCGACGGTGCCGAGCGGCTCGCTGCCGCGCACGATCGGCGCGCGCGAGCGGTAGATCGCCGGCCCCGAGAGCAGTGAAAAGAGGCTCGGCGGCGCACGCACCAGGCCGACGCTGCGCGGCCGGCCGCGAACGTGTCCGATGCGCGACTTGTCGCTGTGCGCGACGACGCGGCCGTCGTGGCTGAGCACCGCCAGCGAGACGAGGTCGAGCCGGTGGCGCACACGCTCGATCAACGGGTCGAAGCGGTGTTTGTCCTTGCCACGCAGGATCTCGGCGCAGGCGGCGGCGACAGACTGCGCCACGATCGTGCCCTGCGTCGCGATGTGCTCGTCGACGCGCGTGACCTCCTTGGAGAGCGACGCCACCGTCTGCCCGCCGAGGATCAGCACGATCACGCCGAACATGATCAGCTCCAGCCGTCGCCTCAGCGACAGCCGCGACCAACGCAGTGCGCCGAGACGGCTCACTTGGCGTCCCCGCGCTTGTCGAACGCGTGGCAGCTCCAGCAGCTCTTCTTGGCCGGCAGCGGCTTCTTGTGCTCGACGTCTTCGTGGCAGCTCTTGCAGCGCGCGACAGTCGGCGTCCAGCCGTGCGGCGTGTGACAGCTGGTGCAGGTCTTGTGCTCCTCGTGCGAGTGCAGGCCGTGCGACTTGATGCGCTCGTGACAGGTGCCGCAGGCAACGCGGCGCGCGCCGCGCTTGGCGTGTGGACGATGGCAGGAGCTGCACTCGAAGCGCCCCATCGCGCCGTGCGCCGACAGCTCGATGCTCTTGACGTTGCGCGCGCGGTGACAGTCGAGGCACGTGCGCTTGGCCGGGCGCAGCGACTTACGTTTGGAGAGGAAGTTGTGGCAGGCGTCGCAGTGCAGCCGCTGCATCTTGTCGCCGCTGCGGCTCATGTCGGCGTGACAGTCTCGGCAGGACTGGCGCGAGTCGGTCAGCTGGTGCGCCGAGCGCACGTGGCAGGACACGCAGGTGACGGGCTTGCCGCGCACTTTGGCGCTTTCGTGTGCGCGGTGTCCGGCGCTGTTCTTCGCCGTCTTCCAGCGCGTGTCGTGCTGTTCGTGGCAGCGCTTGCAGGCATCGAGCACCACGCCCGGCTTTTGCGCGTGCGCGCGTGCGGCCTTGGCTCGCTTGCCCTTGGCGCTTCCCTTGGCGCTTCCGTTGGCGCTTCCGTTGGCGCTGCCGGCCGCGCTGGGCGGCCCCGAAAAGACGTACGACAGCAGCATCGACAGCCGCGACCGCGCGGACTCGTGATGGCAGCTTTGGCAGCGGATCTTGCGGTGTGCGCGATCGGTCCACAGGTCGAACTCGCGCCTGCGCTCGTGACACAGCGCGCAGAACGCGGCGTCACGCTCGACGTAGCGCTCGGCGCGCTTGTAGCCGATGGCCGCCGCCAGCGCGCTGACCAACAGAACGAGCAGCAGCCAGGGCCTGCGCCATAGCGGGCGCCGCTTGCGTCCGTCCGCGCTGGCGGGCCGCTCTACTCGCTCTTGTCGCTCTTGTCGTGACATTCGCTGCACTTGTCCTTGCGAATGCGAACCTCCATGTGTCCCGAGAAGACGTGGCAGCTATGGCAATGGTAGAGGCCCTCGTCCTTGTGCGTGTCGTGCGGGAACTTCTTGCCTTTGTGGTAGCGGCCAATGTTGTGGCACTTGAAGCACGGCAGCCCCTCGAGGGTTGTCGGCGGGTCGCGCGGCTCGGCTCGCTTCTTTTTGCCGTGGCCGTTGCTCGCGAGTCGCTGCGCGTCGCTGCCGAGCAGCGGCGCCCAGATGTCGCCGTGAAAATCGATGCCGCGTCCGACCTGCACGAGCAGGCCGACAACGATCGCTGCGACGAACAGCGCGCGCAGCATGGCGCCACCACGCGTCTTCATTCCCGCTTCTCGCTCTTGTCGGAGGGCTCTTCGTTTTGCTCGTCGTCTTGCTCGTCGCTCTTCTCTTCGTCTTTCTCGTCGTTCTTCTCTTCGTCTTGCTCTTCGTCTCGCGTTGTCTCGGCGCGCTGCTCGCGCTCGAGCTTCGCTACCAGCTCGTCGTACTCGGCGCGGTGCTCGTGCGCCAGCTCGTCGATGGTCAGCCGACCGTGGAGGAATACCTTCGACATCGGAAAGACAGCCGGACGCAGGTGCACGTTGTAGAAGTGCCAGATGAAGATCGCCAGCGTGGCCAGCAGCGCCTCGTCAGCGTGCGCGTAGTGCGCGATCTCGTAGGCCCAGGTGGGCAGCACCGCGGTCGCCTTGACCGGGAACCAGCGCACCAGGCCGGAGCCGACCATGATCACCACGCCCCAGAAGACCGCCCAGTAGTCGAACTTCTCGAAGTACGTGTAGCGCGGGAAGCGAGGGCGGTCCTTGCTCATGCCGAGCATGTAGCTGATGTTTTGCACCAGGTCGCGCACGTCGGCAGGCGTGGGCAGCATGGTCAGCCGCAGCTTGCGCCGCGTGCCGAGCCCGATGAGATAGAAGAGATGGTAGACGCTGCCGAAGATCAGCAGCAGCGCCGCGCCGCGATGGATCGAGCCGCAGCTCTCGAGCCCGCCGAAGAGATCGACGAGCACCTTGGAGGCGCCCACGCCCTGGGTCGACAGCGGCCAGCCGGAGAGCACGAGCAGGATCACCGAGATGGCGAGCGAGCCGTGCTGTATGCGCTGGTGGATGTCGAAGCGCTGCACCGTGGCCGGGAGCTTGACCGAGGTGGTTGTCTGCCTTGCGCCCATGGTCAGCCTCCTCAGCCTTGCCGCTTGGTGTGGCGCAACGCGTGCGAGAGATCGATCAGCACGTGCAGCGCGAGAAACAGGATCGTGAGGAAGGTCAGCCACGCGAAAAACTTCTGCGTGTAATAGCTCGCGGGGCGCGACGAGATCGGCTTGTGCGAGACGAGGGTGGCGAACTTCTTGGTCGCGCCTTTGTGGCACTTGGGGCAGCGCTTGGCCATCGTCGCCGGATCGCGCGAGACGAGCTTGTGCGAGCCGTGGCAGTCGATGCAGCCGGGGGCGCGGCTAGAGCCGAGCGCGAGCAGGCGCGCGTGCATCGAGTCGTGATAGGAATGCGCCACCGGCGACTTGATGCCCGCGCGGCTCATGCGCTTCTTGTCGGCGTGGCAGGCCAGGCAGCGCTCGTTCATCATCAGCCGCCGCGCGCGCGGCTTCATCGACTTGGCGAGGCGCACGCTGTGGGCGTCGCCGTGGCAGTCCGAGCACCACGGCGTCAGACGCTTGTGCTTGTCGGCCTTCTTCTTGTCGGCCTTGCCCGCGCCCGAGCCCGTGCCGGCGCCCGTGCCCGAGCCCGTGCCGGCGCCCGTGCCCGTACCCGTGCCGGCGACAGTGCCCGAGCCCGAGCCCGTGCCCGCGCCCTGCTTGTCCGCCTTGCGCTTGGTGCGCCCGCGGCCATGCACCAGCTCGCCGACGCCGACGTCGTCATGACAGTTGCCACATGACGCCGCGGCGACGGGGTCGCGCGTGAACAGCTTGGCCTTCTTGATCGCCTTGACGGCGTCGTCCTCGCTGGCCTTGGGCTTTTCGTGCGGGTTGAAGGCGTGCGCGCTGTGGCAGTCGCGGCAGGTCTGCTCGGCGTGAGCGCCGCGCGCCCAGCGCTTCTTGCTGAAGCGTCGCTGCGTATGACACGCGCGGCACCAGCGCGGATCGCTCGCCTCGCTGTCGCCCTTGGGCTTGGCGGTCTTGCCCTTGGCGCTCGCTTTGGCGGTGGCTTTGGCAGGGGCTTTCGCTGGCTGGCTCGCCGGAGCCGACGCGGGCGGTGCGGGTGCAGCACGCGCCGTCGGTGGCAGGAGCAGAGCAGCAAGCGCGACGCAGGTAGCAGCAGCTCGCATGCTCGCCACGGTTTGCAACTGTCGCACCACAAACAGAAGGCCACGAAACAGGCGCTAGCGTCGGTTCTGTAGGGGTTTGGCTGGAGGCGGTGTCGTTTTGTCCCGACATCGGCGACGGCTTCAGGCTGCACCGCGCCGACATCGGTAATGGGATCGCGACCCTGCGCCTGTCGTGACTTCCCTACAGTGTTGTCGGGAGATCGCGTCAGACTGAGCCGTGCTCCTTGGCCGCCTCTTCGGGCTCCTCGACCACCACGCTGCGCGTGACGCGCCCCAGCGCGCTGCCGAGCGCCGCGCCGACGACGAGGAAGAGCGACAGCACCGCGACGAAGCCGAGCACCATGCCGCCGCCGGTGACGATGCGCACCGCGAGGGTCGCCGCCCCGCCGAACATCGCCTTGCCGAGCATCAGGCCGGCGTAGCCGCCGAAGAGAATCGCGGGCAGCGCGCCGATGAAGAGGAACGCGACGCCGGCGACGATGGCGCCGATGCGCGCTCCTTCGTCACGCGTCTTGGGCGTGGTCGGCGCGTGCTCGAGCTCGCTGTTGTGGGCTTCAACTTGGGTGTTCGTTTTGTTCTGGCTCATCGTCAGCCTCCATCGCGTGTCCACCACGGGATAGAGCATCAGAAGTGCCAACTTGCGGGGCTCGTGATTTCGCGGGGTCGCGCCGTTGCCAAGGCTCTTGTCGGCGCTTCACCACGTCGGCATCAGCCGACAGCGTCGGATTCAGCCGACGCGCGCGTGTGTGGCCGCACGGCTCAGAGCAGAAAGGCGAGCCGCAGGCTGCGCGGCCGCGCGCGCGCCGGAGCGCGGCGTGCGTGCGCGCGCTGGCTGCGACGCGGGCAGGCGCTCGGGCTGCGCGCCGAGAGATCGATGGGTAGCTTGAGCTGCAGGGAGAGGTCGAGGCTCAGCTGCGCGGGCTCGAGCGTCGCGCTTGGGGTGCAGGCTCCGGGGCGAGTGGACGGCATCTCGGGCTCCTCGTCGAGGTCGATCGGTGACGGCGGGCATTGCAGCGCATATGCCAGCCGCAGAGCCGCGAAATCTCACTGACGCCTGACACGTTGGTGACCGAATCTTCTGCCGGCGCGCCGGCTGTACCAGCCACCGGCGCCGCGGCGCGGCCGGCGCGCTATCCAGGCAGCGTGCCTTCGAGCACGCCGAGCGCCACGCCGATGACCTCGACCTGATCGCGCCGCATCTGGACGTCCGACTGCTGCCCGGGGCTATCCTGCGTGAGGTGGATCAGGCCGGTGCTCGCCTCGACGTAGCGCCGCAGCGACATCACGCCATCGACGCAGACGAGCACCAGCTGGCCGCGGTGCTCGGCGTCCTGGTCGTAGTCGACCACCAGAAACTGCCCGGGCAGCACCGTGGGCGCCATCGCGCCGTCGCTGACGCGCACGATGCCGACGTTGGCCTTGTCGGCGCGGCCGGCGAGCAGGTTGATGTCGACCGCCACCGTGTGCACGCCCTCGATGCGGTAGCGTGGGTTGTCGGCGACGTCGCCGAGAAACGGCAGCCACACCGTGCGCGTTCGACTGGCGGCGATGCGCTTGGCCTGGGCGGCGAGCCCTTCCTCGTCGGTGTCGATGATCGTCTCGCGCGCGATCTCCTCGCGAGGGATCTCATCGGGCGTGATGTCCTCGATGGGCAGCGCGCGCGTCGGCTCGTTGTTCCAGGTGCCGAGGGCGCGATCCTCGGGGATCCGAGAAGGCACGTGCGCCACAGGCGCCGGCAGGGCGTCGACCACAGGCGAATTTGCGATCGCCGCGGCGCGCGCGAGGGTCAGCAGCGCGCGGCGCTGCTGGTCGTTTGCACGGCGGTAGAGCCCGACGAGCGCGGCTTCGTCTGCGCTCAGCTGGCTATCGTCGGTGGGGTTGGTCACAGCTGCCAGGTTACGTCATCGGCGCCGACGCTGCACGATGGTGAAGCGATGCCTCCCCGGCTTCTTTTCGCCCAGCGCGTGCTAGAACCGTCCGTCTGGGCTGACCTTGACGAGGAACATTGGCGGCGGCGGCGTGATCGTCTCGCTGCCAAAGGTGGCGGCGCCCGCGAGATCACCTCCGACGGTGCTCACGCCGCCGTCGACCATGATGCAGCGGCCACTAACGGCCGCCTGCGTGATCGCTGCGATGGCCCACTGGAACGTCCCGCCGCTGTCGAGCTTGCTGACGAACAGCCGCCTCACGCCAGCGGCGATGGCGTGCGTGCCGAACGTCGTCTGCTCGGTGGTGCCTGTCAGGTAGCTCGCGCCGGCGCTGTCGACGGTGAATCCAGCCAGCTGGTCGTCCTTGCCGCTGGGCTGCGACGCCTTGGCCCACGTGAAGCTGCCGCTGCTATCGAGCTTGGCAACGAAGATCGTGTTCTCGTCGTTGGCGCCAGCGGTGACGCTGTGCGTTCCAAAGGTCGCCTGTGCGCCGCCTTGGCCGTTGATCATGCCGGCGATGTACGCGTTGGCCGAGCCATCGACGCCGATCGCCAGCGGCGTTTCGCTGCCCCACTTGGTCGACGGGTCGCCATCGTCACCAAGCATCCCCGCAGACTTCGCCCAACCGAACGTGCCCGCCGCGTCGATCTTGGCGACGAAGATGTCGAAGTCGCGCGTCAACGCGGGCGCGTCGAGCGTGGTCGTGCCAAAGGTCGCCTGACCGACGAAGCTTCCGAGCACGTAGCCGTTGCCCGAGCCATCGAGCGCGATGGCGACGCCGCGGCCGCGGCCGGTCGGCGTCTTGACCCACGTCAGGCTTCCGTCGGCGGCGATCTTCGCGACGAAGATCCCCTCCACCGAGGCGCTTGGCAGCGTCGTCGTGCCGACCACGGCGGCGCTCTTGTACGCCCCCGTCGCGTAGACGTTGCCGCTGCCATCGACGGCGATACCGCGGAAGCCGTGGTTGAAGAAGCTGAAGTCGGCTCCACCCCCGGTGAGCGTCACGGCCCACAGCACCGCGCCGGCTGGCGAGATCTTGGCGACAAACGAGCCCCTGTCGAGCTGCTTGCCAGCGAGCGAGATCGCGCCGCTGGTGTTGCCTGAAAGGTAGCTGTTGCCTGACGCGTCGACCGCGAACGAAAGCGCGCTGAGCCCCGAGACCGACAGGCTCGCGCCGATAGACATCGCCCAGCTGAACGAGCCGGCGCTGTCGAGCTTGGCGACAAAGAGGGCTGGCATGTTGCCCGCCGCGGTGAGGGTGGTGGTGCCGAAGGTGGCGTCGTTGCTGAAGACGCCGGCGATGATCGTGTTGCTGCTGCTGTCGTGGCCAACGCCGACGATGCGACCACTGCCGCCCATCTTCATCGACCACGACGTCCACTGCCCTTGATCGGCGACCGGACCGTCCATCGATGGCCCGTCAGCGTCGGAGCCTGGTCCATCCCTCGACGCGTCGCCCACCTTCATATCCACGCCAATGCCGTCGGCACCCCCATCCTTCGTCGGCGTGTCGTCGTCCGAGCACCCGACCAACGCAACGATGAACAGCGACATGCACAGCCACCTCAGTGGCGACACCTTCATGGTCATCGAGGGCCTCCCTTCAAAGTGCCAACCTGCAAGCGCGGTAGACTTTGCATAGCCCGTACCGTCGAGCTCGCGGTGCGATTGCCGTGACTTGCCTCGACGGCGGGCGCGCTCGGGGGGCAAACGGACTCGCTGGGCGTCGTTCGAGGCGTTCGCCGCGGGTCGACCAGTCCTCGCGACGGCTGTCAAACCGATATGACAACAGGCTGCGCGCTTTTCGCTGTGATTCTCGGCGAGGCGTGGTGGAACGCGCATTGCTACTCGCGTGCGTCAGCGACAACGACGCACTGCAGACGAGGATCACGATGAAGCGTATGACGAGGCTCGGCAGCGCCCTGCTGCTCTCGATGGCACTGGCCCTCGCGGCCGCAGGCTGCAGCGACGACCGTCAACCCGTGGCCGGAGACAGCATCGGCACGGGCGACGGCGGCGGCAGCGGCACGGGCGATGGCGGCGGCAGCGGCAGCGGCGACAGCGGCGGCGGCAGCGCGCTGTGTCCGACGGCGCTGCCCGCATCAGGCGGCAGCTGCACCAGCGAGGGGCTCGTCTGTCAGTACGGCGATGATCCGCGTCGCGGCTGCCGCGACAAGGCGACGTGCAGCGCGGGCAGCTGGCAGGTGACGGCTGCGGGCTGCACGACGCTGCCGCCGGTGACGTGTCCGGCCACGCGCGAAGCGGCCGCCGGCCAGAAGTGCACGCCGATGGACGCCTACTGCAGCTACGACGGCGATCTGTCATGCCACTGCACCAACTGCACCGAGCATCCGGTGCAGTTCTGCAACGGCGATCCAACCTGGCACTGCGACGCGCCCAACCCCGATAGCGCTTGCCCCGCCGGCACGCCCAACCTCGGCACGGCCTGTCCGACCGCCGATCAGCGCTGCGTCTACGGCTGCGGCAGCGGCGGCGCGCGCACCTGCAAGGGCGGCGTGTGGATCGAGTCCGAAGGCGGCCCCTGCCCGGTCTCGTCGCGGCGCCTCAAGAAGGACATCGCCTATCTCGACGTCAACGCCCTCGGCAAGCTCGCGCGTCGCGCGCTCTCGATGCGCCTGGCGACCTATCGCTACAAGGATCCATCCTACGGCGCCGGCCCGCAGCTCGGCTTCATCCTCGAGGACGTGGGCAAGAGCTTCGCCGGCGACCCGGCGCGCGGACGCGTCAACCTCTACGGCTACGCCAGCATGCTGCTCGCCACCGTGCAGCAGCAGCAGCGCGCCATCGAGGCGCTGCGCCGCGAGGTACGCGCGCTGCGCCGCAGCAGATCGCGCCGGGCGCCCTAACAGACACGTCGCCGAGAAACGGCGGGCTGCCCTTGACAGCGGCTGGGCGATGCCAACGATGGGCCGATGTCTTTCACCCACGCCACGCTGCCGCACCTCGAGACCCGCGTGATGCGCCTCGGCATCGCCAGCAACTACGGCATCAGCGCCGACGACGTGCGCTACGCCGCCGAGCGCGGCGTCGGCTACTGGCTGCACGCAGGCCGCCGCGGCCGCGCCATCTCCGAGGGGCTGCGCGAGGCGCTGCGCAGCGAGCGCGAAAAGCACGTCGTGTCGTACGTGCACAGCAGCTTCTGGGGCGGCCAAGTGCGGCGCGCCGTCGAGAGCGCGCTGCGCGAGCTCGGCACCGACTACCTCGACATCTACAAGCTCGGCTGGCTCGGCACCGGCTCGCGCTACTCGCAGGGCATCATCGACGCGCTGCAGGCGCTGGTCGCCGAGGGCAAGCTGCGCGCCTTCGGCACCAGCATCCACGATCGCCAGCGTGCGGGGCGGCTGGCCGCCGACTCGCCGCTCGACGTCTTCATGATCCGCTACAACGCCAAGCACCCGGGAGCCGAGCAGGACATCTTCCCGCACCTCGCCGCGCGCGACCCGGTGGTGGTCGCCTACACGGCGACGGCGTGGCGCCAGCTGCTGCGCCCGGTGCGCGGCGTCGAGCAGCCGCCGCTCAGCGCTGCGCAGTGCTATCGCTTCTGTCTGACCAGCCCGCACGTGCACGTGGTGCTCTCCGGCCCGCGCGATCGTGCCGAGCTCGACCAGAACCTCGCGGCCCTCGAGCAAGGCCCGCTCGAGGGCGACGAGCTGGCGCGCGTACGTGCCTACGGCGCCGAGATCAAGGCCAAGCGCAAGCTCGATTACCTCTAGATAGTTATCGCTCGAGGGCGTAGCGTGCAGTGACGTTCGTTCAGGAGGACGTGATGGCCAGCAAGCTGCCCACAGTGTCCGAGTACATGGACCGCTTTATCTACACGGTCTCGCCGGACATGCAGATCCTCGATGCTGTTGACGTGCTGCTCGAGCACCGCGTGACGGGTGTTCCTGTCTGTGACAAGAGCGGCACGGTGGTCGGCATGATGACCGAGAGCGACTGCCTCGCGCTCGTCACCAAGGGCCACGGCGCTGCGCCGCCGAGCGGCAAGGTCGCAGACGTGATGAGCGAGGCGCATACTGTGCCGCCCGACATGGACGTCTACTTCGCCGCCGGCCTGATGTTGCGCACCGGCTATCGACGCCTCGTCGTCGTCGACTCCGACGGCAAGCTCGTCGGCGCGGTGACCAAGCGCGACCTGATGCGCGTCCTGCGCAACCTGCTGGACAAGGAACACATGGCTTCGCGCGGCTGATAAGATATCGGCCTTACCTCCAGCCCCGGGCAGGTCGATGGCCAAACACAACGTCTATCCGTATACGCAGACGACGATCGCGCTTTGCTGGGAAGCCTGTGCCCGCATGCTGTGGCACTTCCGGCACGGCGGTCTGAACGGCTACTCGCAGCGAGCCGGCCACTACCTGTCGATCACGACCGGTCAGACCGAAAACCAGATGGACGTCTTCTACAAGCAGCTCGGCATGCGCTCGCTGTCGCAGCCGCACACGCGCAACCTCACGCACGCGCTGCGCTGGTCACCGGTGATCTTCGCGCTCGTCGGTCAGCAGACCGGCCACGCCGTCGTCGCGTCGGGCGAGGCGGGCGGGCAGCTCGACATCGTCAACCCCTGCGCGATGATGTCGGTCGACTTCGAGACCGACGCCTCGAGCTGCACCGCTGGCGCTGGCCAGCTGCCGCTCGAAGCGGTGGGTCAGCGGCTCGGCGCGTACATCTGGTACTGGTAGCTTCTCTCCGAAGATCCGCGCGCGCAGCGCCGAACCTAACAACGAAAGCTCAGATGCATGCAAAGAGCCATCACCCTGGCCTGCGCGCTCGCGCTCGGTCTCACGGCTTGCAAGCAGAATCGCTCGAAGCCATCCCCCAAGCCGCCCGGCGCCGCGACGCCCGCAGCAGCGAATCCGGCGCCGAGCAAGTCGTCGCAGCCAAAACAGCCGCTGGCAAAGAAGACGCAGCCCTCGGCGAGCAAGCCGGCCTCGTCACCTGATGCAGCCGTATCGGCTGCGCCGGCGAAGAGCGCGGCGAAATCGCCGATCGAAAAGCTCCACGCGGCCGTGGGCGCGGTCACGACGCGCACGCGGGTGTCCGAGCTGCTGGTCAAGCACGGCGTTGCCGCGTCACAGGCAGAGCCCTGCAAAGACATTTGGTTGGGCAACCACGTGAGCATGCTCGCGCCGACCAAGAACTTCGTCAAAGGCCCTACGGCGCTCGTCGTGCGCGCCATGCCGGCAGCGACCGCCAAGGACAAGGGCACGACCGCCTGCTGGATCTCGACCGAGATGGTCAACAACAAGGTGCGCTGGCTCGTCCGCCCAGGCGCCGCACCACTGGCCGATGCCACGACCTACCGCTTCAAGCAGCTCGGCAACTGTTGGCTCGTGCGCTTCGAGGCCAAGTCCAAGGTCATCGAGGGAGCCGGTCCATTTCACAAGCACGAGTGGTACACTTACATGGCAGCCTCCAAGGACGGCGTCGATGTCTTCGAGGTCACGACCTACCGCGCGCGCGGTACGGTGCCCAAGACCGAGCAAGAAGAGCGCGGCACCGTGCGCTGGCTGCGCGTCGGCAAGCGACATTTCCTCGTTCACGTGCTGACCAAGACGACCGACGACGATGACGCTAAGCCGAGCAAAGAGACGAACGTCTACGCGCTCGGTGCGGACTGCATGCTCGTGCAGCTGAACAAGGCCGAAGCGACCAAGATCCGCGCACAGCCCGGCGGCAAGGCGCTTCCACTGCCAACCTAATGAGCGGCTCGCGGGTGTGCGACGAGCGCGGGCGGAGGGCTCAGCGAGAGCGGATCCGATCGGGCGCCGGGGCTTTTTCGCGGCAGTACGCTGCGAGATCGCGGTCGCGCACGACGAAGGCGACGCCGCGCTCGCGGCGCAGCCAGCGCATGGTGAAGCGCACCATGCTGTAGCCTTTGACCTCGCTGGCGGCGACCGTGATCGGCGTGCCTTTGCGCAGCTCGCCGAGCGGCGCGACCTGCTGGCCCTGCTGTGCGAAGAGCACCACGTCGCGGCTGCATTGACGCTGCTCGCTGGCTTTGGTGCCGCTGCCGAGGCGCCCGACGAGGCCGCCGATACCGAAGCCGCCGCTGCCGCTGAGCGCGCCGAGCACGTTGCTCATCGCGGGGCGCGAGATGGAGAGCGCCTTGTCGCGTACCCAGCCGACCACCGCGTAGCGATAGGCGCGATAGCGCACCTGGCTGAATCCGCGCCGCGTCTGCAGGCGCCGCACACCGAGGCGGTACTTGCTGACGCGGAAGCTGCCGACACGGCGGCCGCCCGGCTTTTCATAGACGGCGACGGCCTTGTCGCGCGCGTCGAGGCGACCGCGCTCGCCGGGCGCGCCGCCATCAGGCCACGCCGCCGCGCGCGGTCCCGGCAGGCCCGGCGCCAGCGTGACGCTCGCGCAGGGCAGCGCCAACGTGCGCAGCGCCGTCGCGTCGAAGACGCTCGAGGCCAGCCGCGGCCGTACGCGCAGCTTGCCGTGCCGCGCGCCCTCGACGCGCAGCGCGTAGCCGCGATCGAGCCACAGCACGCCTGACGCGGCGCGCGTCAGCGTCGCCAGATAGAGCTTCGGTCCGGCGCCGTCAGAAGAGATCTCTCCGTGCACGCGCGCGCTGCCGCCGTCGAGCACCGCGCGCGCCTCGCCTTTGCGATCGAAGCGCACGCGCGCGAACAGCGAGGGCGTCCAGCGCAGCGTCCCGACCGGAAAGTGCGAGCGCCCCGAGGTCCACAGCACGCCCCCGCCGGGCTGCCACAGGCCGCCCAGCGTGCAGGCGCCCTTGGCGGCGTTCTTCGCGCCGCCGAGCGCGCGCGCGGCGAGCTTGTCGACGCCGGCGATGCGTGTCGCCGTCTTGCAGGCGGCCTTGTCGCCGTGTCTGCAGCCGCGCCGAAATAGCGCCAGCGCCTGCGCGAGGTCGGCCTTGGCGGTGTCTCCGCGGGCGATCATCCAGCCGGCGTAGCGGCAGCCCTTGCCGAGCTTGCGATCGCAGGCGAGGCGGTAGAGGTCGAGCGCGCGGCGGCGGTCGTGCTTGACGCCGCGGCCGTAGCGATAGAGCCCGCCGAGGTTGGCGCAGGCGAGCCCCACGCCGCGATCGCAGGCGACGCGGTAATAGCGACGCGCCTGCGCGTAGTCGCGCTTCACGGCGCGGCCGCGCTCGTAGAGCACGCCGAGGTTGCTGCAGCCGAGCTCGCTGCCGGCGTCGCAGCCGATGCGATAGAGGCGCAGCGCCTCGCGCGGGTCACGCTGAAGGCCCGCGAGGCCCTGCGAGTGAAAGTGGCCCAGGTTGGTGCACGCGCCGGCGACGCCGCGGCGGCAGGCGATGCGATAGAGCCGCAGCGCCAAGCGCATGTCGCGCGCGCGCCCGTTGCGGCCGCGCTCGTGATCGAAGCCGAGCTGAAAGCAGTGCCGCGCCCCGCGCGCCAGGCACGGGTGCCGCGAGCGTTTGTCGGCGTGGACGGCGGCGCGGCGCGCGGTGCCGCT
>JAGQIK010000678.1 GCA_020431405.1 Myxococcales bacterium | reverse complement strand
AGGGCCGGCGCGACGAGGGCCGGCGCGACGAGGGGCGGCGTGAGGGGCGGCGCGACGAGGGCCGGCGTGGGGAAGGCCGGCGTGACGAGGGGCGGCGTGACGAGGGGCGGCGTGATGAGGGGCGGCGCGACGAGGGGCGCCGTGACGAGGGGCGGCGCGACGAGCAGCGGCGTGACGAGGGGCAGCGTGACGAGCAGCGGCGCGACGAGCAGCGGCGCGACGAGGGCGAGGGGAATCGCAAGCGTCGGCGCAGGCGTGGCCGGCGTCGACGTGGGCGCGATCGTGATCGTGACGGCGCGCCGCAGCAGCAGGCGCAGGGGCAACCGCGCGAGCCCCGCGAGCCGCGCGAGCCGCGCGAGCCGCGAGAGCGACGCGAGCGCGAAGCGCGGCCCGAGCGCACGGCGGCGCAGGCTCCAGAGGCCGGCGCGCCTGCGCCGAGGGCCGAGGCGCCTGCACCTGCAGCGGTAAGGCCCGAGCCCGCAGCTGCGCCGGCGGCGGCGCCTGCCGCGGAGGCTGCACCGAAGAAGGCGACCAAGAAGAAGGCCACCACGAAGGCCGCCACGACCAAGAAGGCCGCCACGACCAAGAAGGCCGCGACGACCAAGAAGGCCACCACGACCAAGAAGGCCACCACGACCAAGAAGGCCACGACGACCAAGAAGGCCACGACGACCAAGAAGGCCGCGACCAAGAAGGCCGCGACCAAGAAGGCCGCGACCAAGAAGGCCGCCACGACCAAGAAGAAGGCGACCAAGAAGGCCGCCACGACCAAGAAGGCCACCACCAAGAAGAAGGCGGCCACCAAGAAGGCCACCACCAAGAAGAAGGCGACCAAGAAGAAGGCCGCCGCCGACGCCGCCGACGCCTGAGGACCCGTGCAGGAATAAGTCGGCCCCGCAGCCCCCTACAGAATGAACCCGAAGTTGAAGTGGAAGCGCCCCGTCACGGGGTCGCCGATCTTCGGATCGAGCGGCCACGCGTAGGCGAAGCTGGCGAACCCCACGGGCAGCAGCACGCGCAATGCCACGCCGAGCCCGTGCCGAAACGCGTCGGCGGCCGCCTCGGTGCTGCTGAACGCCTTGAACGAGTTGATCACGAAGCCGTGGTCGGTGAACACGGCGAGCAAGATGTCGCGGCCGAAGAGCCAGCTCTCGGGCCAGATCGGGTACTGCAGCTCGACGTTCATCAGCAGCCGGATGTTGCCACCCTGCGGCACCACGCGCGTGATCGTGGAATCGCCGTAGGGGCCGACGGGCAGCGTCACGCGCTCGGCGAAGGCGCGATCCTCCTCGAAGCCGCGGATCGTCGTGTCACCGCCGGCGAAGAAGCGCTCGGCTTTGGGCAGCATCACACGGTCGCCGAGGGGGATGCCCCAGTCGAAGCGCGCGCCCATCGCCAGCGTGAACTTGAGCGGCAGCTGGATGTAGCCCTGGGCAGTGCCCTGCAGCTTGACGAAGTCGTTCCCGCTGCCGAAGGCGGCGGCGGCGATATCGGCGCGCGCCGACACGCGCCAGCCGCTGGTGGGGCTGAGCGGGTTGTCGCGCATGTCCCAGACCAGGCGCGGGCCGAGCGTCGCCGTCGTCGTAAAAACGTCGGCCTGGTTAGCCGAGTCGGCGCCGAGGGCGGGCCGTGCGAGGTCTTCCTTGCGGTTGATGCGCCGCAACGCGTAGGTCACGAAGGCCTTGAGCGAGCGCTGCGCGACGCGCCATAGCGCCCACTCGAGCGTGACGGTAAAACCGTAGACGGTGATGTCGCCGAGCCGTTCGGTGAGCTCGTTGCGCCAGAAGGCGGTGGTGTCGAGCAGGAACGGCGTGCCGAACACGCGCGGCGAGGTATAGCGCGCGCGCACGCGCTGGATCTGCTGGCCGAGCTCGCCGTAGAGCTCGAGGCGCGTGCCGAAGCCGAGGAAGTTCTGGTTGATGTAGCTCAGCGAGCCGAAGAGCAAGTTGTCCGTCGAATAGCCGCCGCCGATCTCGATGGCGCCCCAGTTGTCGTAGCGCTCCTCGACCTCGATCACCACTGGCACCGTCTCGGGGCGCTGCGTGAAGCCGAGGAAGCGGATGCGCACGCTGTTGAAGATCTTGAGCTGGCGCAGCTTCTGCTCGGCCTCGCGGATCTTGCGGATGTCAAAACGATCGCCGGGTTTGAAGTCGAGCACCTCGAGCAGCTCGCGGTCGCGCGTCTTGTAGTTGCCGCGCAAGAAGATCGGACCGAAGCGCACGGGCTTGCCCTCGCTGACCGTCAGCTGCAGCTCGACGCTGCGGCCGCTGGGATCCACCGACTCGAACGCGCCGACTTCGGCGTAGGGGTAGCCTCGCTCGGCGTAGAAGGCCAGCAGCGCCTGGCGCGCCGCCTTGAGGCGCTGGGCGTCGAAGGGCTCGCCGCTCTTGAGGCCGGCGGCGGCGAGGCGCCGCTGCATCTCGCGGCGCGAAAACGAGAGCTTCTCGTCGCTGGGCAACAGCTCGCGGCCCGGCTGTTCTTTGGCGCTCGGCATCGCTTTGGCGCCGCTGCTCGCGCTGCTGGCCGCGCCGCTGCTCGGGCCGCTCGCCGGTCCTCTGCTCGGGCCGCTTGTCGGTCCACTGCTCGGACCGCTTGTCGGTCCGCTGCTCGGGCCGCTCGTTGGCTGACTGGCGGCGCGCGCCGCAGCCTTGGCCGCTTCGCGCGCCTTGTCGCCGGCGCCGGCAGGCGGGGGCTTGCCGAGCTGCGCGCGCTCTTTGACGTCGCCGTCTTTGCCGGGCGTGCCGCCCGCTGGTGGGGCGCTATCGCCGCCGCCGAGCGCCGCCGGCTTGACCGCCGCCGCGTCGATGCGGATCGCCGCCACCTTGAGCTGCGGTCCTTCGCGGATGGTGAAGCGCAGATAGATCTTGCCGGCCTTGTTCGTCACGCCGGTGGTCACCGCTGCGGCGACGGCGCCGGCGCGTCCGATCAGCTCGGGGTGCGGCGCCATCGTCGCGTAGACGCGCGCGCGCGCGAAGCCGAGCTTCTGGTAGTGCGCGCGGATACGCTCGACGTCTTGCAGCATCTGCTTGACCGTGACGTAGCCGCCGCTGCCGAGGCCGAGCAGCGGATAGGGTTTGGTCACGATGACGTCGCGCAGCTTGCTCGACGAGATGCTCTTGTTGCCGCGAAAGACGATGCGCTCGATGACGAACTCGGGGCCCTCGTAGACATAGAACGTCACACGATCGGACTGCGCGCCGGCGCGTGCGCGCTTCCAGCTGACCTGCGCTTGCAGGTAGCCCTTGGCCTGGTAGAGCGCGTGAATGCGCGCCGCGCTCTGCGACAGCTCGTAGTCGTCGTACGCGCCGGACTCGAAGACCGTCAGCACCGCGCGCAGCTCCTTGTCGCTGAGCTCGCTGTTGCCGACGAACTTGAACTGGATGTGTTTGCGCGGATTGATGCGCAGCTTGACGCGTACAGCCTCGCTCGAGGGGCGACACGGGTTGACCGTGAAGCTCTCGCGGATGCGCACGCCCGGGTAGCCCTCGTCGTGAAAGCGCTTGCGCAGCTTCTCGACGTCGAGCTTGAGCTGGCGCGTATTGAACGAGTCCCAGACGAACAGAAAGAAGCGGTGCTTGAACAGGCGTGCGATCTTGTCGTCGGCCAGCGCGTCGGAGGTCGACGAGGGCGCAGCGCCGCTGCGCGGGTAGCTCAGCTTGACGCGGCCGAGCTTGTAGCTGCGCCCCTTGACGATGTTGACGTGGATGTCGACGCGCTTCTTGCCGCTGCTATCGGCCGCGCGCTTGGTGATCTCGAGGTCGCTCTCGAAGTAACCTTCGCGCGCGAGGTAGCGCCGCATGCGCTCCTTCTGGCGCGTGATGGCGGTCTCGTACTCCTTGCCCTCGGGGAGGCGCTGCCCCGGACGGAAGCCAAGGCGGCGGCGGATGTCGTCTTCTGGGAGCGGCCAGTTGCCGCGCACGAAGACGTTGCGCACGACGGGGTAGGGCTCGACGTGCAGTTTCAACGTCACGCCGCTGCGCGCGACCTTGGTCAGCTTGTAGCCGAGCTGGTCGAGGGTGCCCTTGATGGCTGCCTGTTGCGTGCCGCTTAGCGCGGTGCGTCCGTCGAGCCCCGGCACGCGGATGCGCAGCGCGCGCGCGAGCGCCTCGGCGTCGTCGAGCAGCGTGCCCTCGACCTTCAGCGTCGCTGCGGCCTTGGGCTCGTCGGCGTGCGCCGGCCAGCGCGCGCCGAGCAGCAAGGCGAGGGCGACGGCCGCGGCGAGCGCACGGGTCGAGAGCTTGTGGACGAGGCGGCCCATCGGCGAGATATCGCGACGTTATCACGAGCGGCGTTGCGTCCTGAATTCGCCGCTGTGTCGGATATCTACGTGACGCAGCGCACATCGAGCGCGACGGCGTGCGGCGCTCCCAGGCGAACAGGACGCTGCCGTCGCGGCTGATATAATTGTCGACGGTGCCGCAGGAGCCAAAGCAGCCCGAGCAAACGCCACGCGAGCAAACGCCACGCGAGCAAACGCCACGCGAGCAAACGCCACGCCGTGCGCGCTGGCCGAGGCGGCTCTTCATCGGCGTGCTGGCGCTCTTCGCTCTGATCGGCGTCGCGCTGGTGTGGGGCTACCACTACCAGAACGACGAGGCGCTGGGTCGACTGGTCAGCAAGGCGGCCAGCGGCGGGCTGCGTGGCCGGATGGAGTTCGGCAGCATCCACTGGTCGCCGCGCGCGGTGGTCGACCTGGCGCTGGGTACGTCCACGCCGGCGGTGATCAAGAACTTCCGCATCTACGACCCGTGGGGCAAGCTCGTCGTCGACGCGCCCGAGGCGCTCGGCCGCATGGAGCTCGGCCCGCTGATCTCGCGCCTGCACGTGGTGGTGCGCTCGATCAAGATCACCAAGGCGCGCGTGATCGTCGAGGAGATCACGCGCCCGGGCGTCAAGCCGGGCACGGTCGGCCTGCTCGCGGCGTTCGCGCCCAAGGGCAAGTCCAGCGGCAAGCCGGGCCCGCGCCTGCTGTTCGACAACATCGACCTCTCCGGCCTGCGCCTGTCGCTGCGCTTCCGTCACTGGTCGCTCGAGCTCGAAAACGCCACGCTCAGCGACGCTGCCGTGGCCTTCAGCGGCGGCGACGTGAGCAAGGACGGCATGTACATCCGCAGCCGCATCGACTCGCCGCGCGGCTCGCTGACCATCGCCGGCACCAAGCTCGCGATGACCGACATCAAGGCGCGGCACTTTGGCTCGCCGCGCGAAACGCAGGCGCACATCGCTGCCAGCATGCACGCCAAGATCTCCGGGTCGAGCGTCAGCATCGACGGCGCGATGACCAACGTCTTTCGACGCGGCGCCGGCCTCGACTTCCGGGTCAACACGCACGACGGCCGCGTCTTGATGCAGCGCCTGCTCGGCAAGCGCTTCGGCGGCGCGGTCACCGCAGCGATGACGATCAAGGGCCCGATGGGCGGACCGCGCATCAGCGGTATCTTCCGCGGCGTCTCGGTCGACATCGCGCCGGGGCTCGTCGCGCGCGACGGGCACGGCAAGCTCGACATGGACATGGCCAAGGGCACCGTCACGATCAGTGACGCGGTGGTGCAGACCCTCGGCGGCAGCGTCAGCGGCGGCGCGCGCATCGCGTGGGAAGCGGGCGACTGGAGCGCCAAGCTGGCGCTCGCCGGCCTGCGGCCGGGCAGCGCGATCCCGGTGCTGCGCGGCAAGCTCGGCGGCACGCTCGATCTGAGCGGGCGGCTGTCGAGCGGAAACCGCGGCCTCGCGGTCGCCGACGTCACGCTCGAGCGCGCCGGCAACACCAGCTATCGCAGCACGGCCGGGCTCTTGCCGCGCAAGCTGTCGGTCAAGGGCAGCGCCCACATCGGGCCCGCCATCGTCGACCTCGCCGGCGTGCGCATCTCCGGCGGCGGCAACGCGGTGGTGGCGCGCGGCTCGCTCAATCACCGCGACCTGCGCGCCAACCTGCGCCTCGCGCTGCAGCTCGACAACGTCGGGGGGTGGCTCGCGCGGCGCGGGCTACCGGTGGTGGTGCGCTCGGCGCGCGGCAATCTGCGTGTCACGGGACGCTTCCCCAAGCTGCGCGCGGCCGGCAAGCTGACAGCCCTCGGCGTGGGCTACGTCGGGCTGCGTTTGCCGCGACTGAGCGCCGACGTGCAGCTGGCCCGCGGCGTGCTCGCGCTCGACAAAGTCAACGCGCGCGGGCTTGGCGGTCAGGCCACCGGACGCTCGCGCATCCACCTCTTCGGCGCCGACGGCGATCTGACCAAGCCGCTCAAGCGCCCGACCATCACGGCGCAGCTCGACCTCAAGCGGCTGCGGGTCGAAGACCTGATCGAGCACAGCGCCTCGTCGATGAAGCGGGTGCGCTTGGCGAAGGCCGAGCGGAAGCGCAAGACCAAGACGAAGACCAAGACCGACGCCAAGAACGAGAGCAACACCAAGACCAAGACCAAGGCCAAGACAGAGACTGCCAGCGTCGCGTCGAAACGAGCCGTAATGGTGAGCGGGATTGCCAACGGCACCGCGCGGCTGACGGGCGCGCTGGCGCGACCGCACGGCAGCGCCACGCTGCGCTTTCCGGTGCTGCGCGTGCGTGGCGACAGCTACGACAACGCCTTCGTCGAGGGCAAGCTGCTCGACGACCGCATCCGCATCACGCGATCGCGCCTGCCGCGCGGGCGCGGCGGCGAGCTGAGCGCCTCGGGCGACATCTTCTTCGACGGGCGGCTCGCGCTGCGCGCCATCGCCAAGAAGCTCCCGCTGGCCGCCATCCCCTACGTCGACCAGATGCCGGTCAAAATGAAGGCGCTGATCGCTGGCGATCTTTCGCTGCGCGGCACCTTCGAGCAGCCGCGCCTGGCGGGCAAGGTCAAGCTCGACAACACCCAGCTTCGCGAGATGAAGCTCGGTCGTGGCGAGATCACGCTCACGCCGGGGTCGGACACGATCCGTATCGCAGGCTGGCTCTACGGCGGTCACCTGCGCCTCGGCGGCTTCATCATGACCAAGCCGCTGCCGCGCATGCACCTCGAGCTCGACGTCACGGCGTTTCCCGTCGACCGCATCGCGCCCGAGCTGCGCCAGGCCGGAGACGTACGCGGGCAGGTGACCGGCAAGGTGCAGCTCGACGCCGACGCCAAGCACGGGCTGACCTGGGCCAGCGCCCGCATCAGCCAGCTGTTCATGTTGATGCGCTATCGACCGCCGGGCAGCCGCAGCACGCGGCTGGTGCGGCTGATGACGCGCGACGAGATGACCGCGCGCTACGATGGAACCAAGCTGACCCTCGACACGGCGCGGCTGTTCTCGACGCTGTCGGGGCAGCGCGGCGACCGCGCCGAGTTTTCGCTCGGCGGTTGGATGACCGCCAAGGACTCCGACGTGCAGCTTCGCGGCCGGCTGCACCTCGGCATCTTCGAGTTCTTCCTGGCGCGCAAGGTGCGCTCGATCCAGGGCAGCGCGCGCACCAACCTGGCGTTTAGCGGACCGCCATCGCGGCCCAAGCTGCTTGGTTCGCTCGCGCTCGATGGCGTCAAGGTGCAGCTGCCGCGCTTCGACAAGGCGATCGAGATCCCGCGCGGGCGGCTGCAGCTCGAGCCCAACGCGCTGATGGTCACCACGCTGCCGGTGGTTGTCGACGGACAGCGGCTCTACGCCAGCGGCAAGGTCACGCTCTCGGCCTTCAAGCCCGAGCGCCTGCAGCTGCGCGTGCGCGGCGACGTCAACGTGGCGGTGCTGCGCCTCTTCGCGCAGCGGCAACTCTCGCACGCGGCGGGCAGCGTCGACGTGCGGCTGCTACTCGATGGCCCGATCAGCAACCCGAGCATGCGCGGGCGGGCGCGCGTCAAGCGCGTCGAGGTCTCGCCGCGCGGCTGGGGCCGCACGCTGGTGCTCAACAAGGGCGAGATCAACTTCAAGAACTACGCCTTCAAGACCACCAAAGCGCTCGAGGGCACCTACGACGAGGGACGACTGCGCCTCGTCGGGCAGGTGCGGCTCGACAACTGGGAGCTCTTCGACCTGCACGTCGAAGCGACCGGCACCAGCATCTCGATGCGCGAGCCCAAGGTCTATCTCGCCGAGGCCAACGTCAAGCTGGTGCTCGATGGTGACGCGCGCCAGTTGGCGCTGTCGGGCAACGTCGACCTCGTCGACGCGCAGTACCTGCGCGAGTTCGATCTCGTCAAGAACGCCTTCCAGGCCAAGCGAACGCACGAGGAGTCGAAGCCGTTTTGGCAGGGCGTGCCGCTGCTCGAGAACCTCAAGCTCTCGCTCGGCGTGCGTTCCACTGGGCAGCTGGCGGTGAAAAACCGTTACGGCAAGGTCACGTTCGACGGTGCACTGGCCGTCACCGGCACGCTTGCCAATCCGGCGCTCAACGGGCAGATCCGCGCCGAAGAGGGAACGTTCCGTATCCCGTTTCTGCGCGGCGAGTACAGCATGCAGCGCGGCGACATCGTCTTTTCGCGCAAGAAGCCGGTCAGCGAGGGGCGCATCGACCTGGTCGCGATGAAGGACGAGCGGGTCGGCAACAAGAACTACAAGATCAAGCTCAAGCTGAGCGGCACCCTCGAGCAGATCCGGCTCGGCCTCGAGAGCGAGCCGCCGCTTTCGCCGGGCGAGATCGCGACCCTGTTGTTCACGGGGCGCACCACCGAGCAGCTGCGCCAGGAGCTGGCGCGCGGCGGCAACGCGGGCACCGCGGCTGACGCGCAGCTCAAGCAGGTCACCGGCGACCTGCTCGGCTCGCTGGTGGAGGACCGCATCAAGCGCGTGGCGCGGCTCGACCTGTTTCGTCTCGAGCTCGGCAGCGAGTCGCTGGGCGTGCGCGCCTGCAAGCAGATCAAGCTCAACTGGGCGTTTCTCGCCAACGTGCAGGGCTGCGGCCGCTACGAGCGCGGCCTCGTCGGTGACGACCAGCGCCTGCAGGGGTCGGTGGAGGCCAAGGTGCACGACTACCTGCGCCTCATCGGACGCGTGCAGCGACTGTCGACGCGCATCGAGACGGAGACCGATTCGCCCAACCGCGGCCGCATCGAGCTGCGCTTGCGCCTGCCGCTGCCGCTGCCGATTCGATAATGCTATGACGCGGTCTGAACGCTAGCGCGGCGGTACACTGGGGCGATGGCTGCCGCGGATCGCTTCGCCGGGCGCTTCGTTGTCGAGCGGGAGCTCGGGGCCGGGGGTATGGGGCGCGTGCTGCTGGCGCGCGACGAGGCGGTGGGTGATCGCGTGGCGCTCAAGCTGCTCAGCGGTGTGGCGACCGGCGAGAGCAGCGAGCGTTTTCGACGCGAGGTGCGGCTGGCGCGCCGCATCAGCCACCCCAACGTGGCGCGCATCCATGACCTCGGCGAGCACGAGGGGCAGCTCTACTTGTCGATGGAGCTCGTGGAGGGCGAAGACGTCGGGGTGCTGTTGGGGCGGAAGGGGCGGTTGTCAGCGGGCGAGGCGGCACGCATCGGCGCGCAGATCGCGCGCGGGCTCGAGGCGGCGCACGCAGCGGGCGTGCTGCACCGCGACCTCAAGCCGTCCAACGTGCTGCTCGAGCGCGCCAGCGAGCGCGTGGTGCTCACTGACTTCGGCGTCTCGCGGCCGCTCTACGACGAGGACCCGCCGTCCGGCGCGGCCGCCGAGCTGCGCACCGGTGGACCGATCGGGACGCCGGCGTACATGGCCCCCGAGCAGCTCGAGGGCGACAAGCTCGACGCGCGCTGCGATCTCTACGCGCTGGGGGTGATGCTCTACGAGCTGGTCACCGGCGTGCTGCCCTTTGCTGGCAAGACGCCGATGGCGGCTGCGATGCGGCGGCTCGAGGTCAGCGAGGCGCCCGATCCTTCGCGTCACTGCAAGATCCCGGCGGCGCTCGGCGCCGCGATCCGATCGCTGCTGGCGCGGCGGCGCGAGGCGCGTCCGTCGTCGGCGCGCGAGGTAGCCGAGGCGCTCGAGGCGATCGTCGCGACGTTGTCGGGAGCGACCGCGCCGCCGCTCGCCAGCGCGCCAGTGGTGGTGCGTTCGGGAGGGCAGGCCTCCGAAGAGGCGCTCGCGCCGACGCAGCCGCCGACGCCACACTCGCCGTTGCAGCAGGTGGAGCACCGCCTGGCGGTGCTGCCGTTTCGCGTGCGAGGCGAGGGTGTGGACGCCGAGCTGGCGCGCGCCATGGGCGAGGAGCTGGTCGACGTGCTCTCGGCCACGCGCGGATTGAGCGTCATCGACGCGTCGATCTTCGAGGGCGAGACGCAGCAGCAGCCGGCGCGGCTGGCCGAGCGCCTCGGCGTGGCGACGGTGCTCGGCGGCGTGGTGCAGCGAAGCGATGGCGGGCTGCGCTTGACGGCGCGGTTGACCAACTGCAGCAGTGGGCAGCAGCTCTGGAGCGAGCGCTTTCACGGCGACGCGGCGGATGTTTGGACGCTCGCCGAGCGCATGGCGCGCCGCGTGGCCGAGACGCTGCGCCTCGAGCTGGCGGCGCCGCGCCGCTCGGCGACGCTGCCAGCGGACGTCGCGGAGGACTTCCTGCGCGCGCGGCGGCTCGATCGCCTCGGTCGCCCTGACGAAGCCGTGGCGCTGCTCGAGCGCGCCCTCGAACGGGTGCCTGACTTCGCCGCGGGGCTGGCAGCGCTGGCTGACTTTTCGGTGCACGCGTACTTCGTGCCCGACGCGCGCATGCAGGCGGTGGCGGCGCGCGCGGAGGCGTGGGTCGCGCGCGCGCTCGAGGAGGCGCCGCAGTTTCCCGAGACGCACGTCGCGGCGGCGACGCTGGCGCTGCAGCGCGGCGACATCCGCGAGGCAGCCGATGACTTTCGGCGCGCGCTCGAGCAGGCGCCGACCTATACGGCGGCGCTGCTCGGGCTGGGCGGCCTCGAGACGGACGCGCTGCACGTCGCGCAGGGACTGGCGCGCATCGAGGCCGCCTTCTCCATCGCGCCGTCCATCGGCTCGTTCGCGCAGCTCATCCGCGTCTACACGCTCACCGAGCGACCCGACGATCTGCAGCGCGTCTATGCGGAAGCGCGCACCGTCGGCGTCTACGACCGCGTGGGCCTGGTGGTGGCGCGGCTGCGCTCGGCGTGCTGGACGCGCGACCTGGCCGCGCTCGAGGCGCTGCTGCCGGCCATCCCGACCACGCCCACCGGCCAGCTCCTGCACACGCTGTGCAGGCGCGCGCTCGGGCAGCTCGAGAGCACGGCGAGGCACCCGCTGTTTCGGCTCGTGCAGGACAGCGGCATGTTCAGCCCGCGCACCACGGCGGTGGCGTGCATGCAGTGCGTCGACGTGGAGCTTCTCAACGACGACACCGAGGCGGCTCTGCAGCACCTCGAGCGCCTCGGCGGTCTGCCGTTCACGGACCTTCTGTGGCTCGATCGCTGCGAGCTGCTGGCGCCGCTGCGCGACAGCGAGCCCTATCGCCGCGTGCGCGAGATGGCCGTGCAGCGCGTCAGCTCTCTATTGGGCGGCTGAGTCAGCGTTTGCCGCGCCAGCAGTCGTCGATGCGCTGCAGCCAGCGTCGGCAGCGCGGCGCGAGGCGCAGGCCGTGTTTGGTCATGCGGCCGCGGCTGGCGGCGCGCAGCGCGGCGACGTTGCGCGGGTGGAATCGATAGGTGGCTACGACGCGCGCGAGCGGGTCTGTCGACGGCAGATAGAACGGGCGCGCCGCCCAGCCCATGACCCAGCTCTTGCCCGGGACGTGGACCGCGCCGGTGAGGTGGCCGAGCTCGTGGGCGAGGATCAGACAGTCGTTCTCGGGGCGCGGCCAGGAAGGCACCACGCAGTGTGCGCCCTGGCTGAGGCCGATCTCGCCGCCCGACATGCCGTAGATCTTGCGCTCGTCCCACACGCTGATGCCCATGGTGAGCATCTTGCCGTCGGCGGGCAGGTCGCGGCGAAGGCGGGCGAGCAGCGCGTAGAGATCGTGTCGCTGCTCGGCGGGCTCGTAGGTGGTGAGCTTCTCGATCTTGAAGCGCAGGCCGGTGCCGGCGTAGAGCCGGTTGACGCAGCGCAGGGTCTTCGCCATGCGCTGCGTGGCGCCGGGCCACTTGGAGATGTAGCGCGGGTCGAGCGCGAGGTGCAGGTCGATGGTGCGCGGCGGGCGCTGGGCGCGACAGCTTCGCGCGTCGGGCTCGGCGCGTGCGCGCTGCACGCAGCTTCGCGCGGTGTCGATGTCGCCCGCGGTGGGGGCGCCGCTCTTGATCAGCCGGTCGAGGGTGGAGACGCTGCGATCGGTGTCGGGGTCCACCGGCGCGCTGGTGCGGCAGGCGGCGAGACACGCGAAGGCGAGGCACATCGCGCAGGCGAGCGAACACAGACGCGCCATCACTGTGTTATTAACCCGCCGATGGCATCGCCGCCCAAGCTCTTTCTGATCGACACGCCGGGGTTCATCTTCCGCGCGTATCACGCGCTTCCGCCGCTGACGTCCAAGGATGGCCTGCCCACCGGCGCGGTGCTCGGCTTCGCCAACATGCTGGTCAAGCTGATCAACGACCACGCGCCGACGCACGTGGCGGCGGTGTTCGAGTCGGGGCGCTCGACCTATCGCAGCGAGACGTACTCGGAGTACAAGGCCAACCGCCCGCCGGCGCCGGACGAGCTGCAGATCCAGTTCCCGATGGTGCGCGAGGTCATCGAGGGCTTTCGCATCCCGGTGCTCGCCGCCGAGGGCTACGAGGCCGACGACGTGATCGCCACGCTGGCGCGGCGCGCTGCCGACATCGGCTTCGACGTGACGATCGTGTCGAGCGACAAGGACCTGATGCAGCTGGTCGACCGGCGCGTGCGGCTGCTCGACACGATGAAGGGGCGCGTCTACGACGCGGACGCCGTGCGAGAGAAGTTTGGCGTGCCGCCGGAGCTGCTCGGCGACTGGCTCGCGCTGGTGGGCGACAGCAGCGACAACATCCCGGGCGTGCCCGGCGTGGGCGCCAAGACGGCGACGAAGCTGCTATTGGACCACGGCGATCTGGAGGGTGTGCTGCGCGATGGGCCGGCGGCCAACGCTGGCAAGAAGCTCGGCGAGAAGCTCGTCGAGCACGCCGAGTCGGCGCGGCTCTCGCGGCGGCTGGTGCAGCTGATGCTAGACGCGCCGGTGGTCGAGCACATCGACGATCTGGCACTGGAGAAGCCCGACCGCGACGCGCTGTTTCGGCTCTTCAGCAAGCTCGGCTTTTCGCGGCTGGCGCCGCTCTATCGGCCGCGCGCCGAGGTCGACCGCTCGCGCTATCGGCTCGTGCTCGAGCGGGCAGAGCTCGACGAGGTCATCGCGGCGATGCGTGCAGCGGGCGTGATGACGTTCGATCTCGAGTCGACGAGCCTCGATCCGATGCGTGCTGACATTGTCGGCGTGGCGCTTTCGTGGGGCGAAAACGAGGCTGCCTACGTGCCGGTGGGCCATCGCTACCTCGGTGTGCCGCGGCAGCTGTCGCGCGACGAGGTGCTCGAGGCGTTGGCGCCGCTATTCGCCGACGAGACGTTGCCCAAGGTGGCGCAGAACAACAAGTACGACCGCGTGCTGCTCGAGCGCGCCGGCGTGCGCGTCGAGGGCGTCGCGCTCGATCCGATGTTGATGTCGTACGTGGTGGACGCGGCGCGTCCGTCGCACGGGCTCGACGAGCTGGCGGCGGCCTATCTCGGCCACAAGATGCTGAGCTACCGCGAGGTGGCGGGGCGTATCGACGACTTCGACTTCGTCGAGGTCGAGCGCGCCACCGAGTACGCCGCCGAGGACGCCGACATCGCGCTGCGCGTGGCGCGCAAGCTCGAGCCCGAGCTGGCGCGTGACGGCGAGCTCGAGCGGCTCTATCGCGAGCTCGAGCTGCCGCTGTCGCGCGTGCTGGCGGCGATGGAGCAGCGCGGCTGTGGGCTCGACCGCGAGGCGCTGTCGGGGCTCGGCGACGAGGTGGACCGCGAGATGCTCGTGCTGCTCGAAGGCATCCGCGAGCAGGCGGGCTGGGACATCAACCCGGGCTCACCCAAGCAGCTGCAGAAGCTGCTCTTCGAACAGCTCGGGCTGAGCGCCGGGCGGCGCACCAAGACGGGCTTTTCGGTGGACGCCGAGGTGCTCGCCGAGCTGAGCCTCGAGCATCCGGTGGCCGCCGACATCGACAAGTGGCGCACGCTGGCCAAGCTCAAAGGAACGTATATCGACGCGCTGCCGGCGCTGCTTCATCGCGAGACGGGGCGCGTGCACACGTCCTACAACCAGGCGGTGGCGGTGACGGGGCGGCTCTCGAGCTCGGATCCCAATCTACAGAACATCCCGGTGCGCAGCGCGCTGGGGCGGCGCATCCGTGCGGCCTTCGTGCCGCCGCCGGGGCGGCTCTTACTTTCGGCGGACTACTCGCAGGTGGAGCTGCGCGTGCTGGCGCACCTGTCGCGCGACGCGGTGCTCGTCGACGCGTTCACCAAGGGCCAAGACGTGCACCGGCGCACGGCGGCCGAGGTCTTCGAGGTCGACCCCGAGACGGTCAGCGACGAGCAGCGCCGCGTGGCCAAGGCGGTCAACTTCGGCGTGATCTACGGCCAGGGCGAGCTGGGGCTCTCGCGCGCGCTCGACATCCCGCGCAAGAAGGCGGGCGAGTACATCCAGAGCTACTTCGCGCGCTATTCGGGGGTCGCCGCGTTCATGGAGCGCACCATCGCCGAGGCGCGCGAGCGCGGCGAGGTGCGCACGCTGCTCGGGCGGCGTCGGCCGCTGCCGGACATCCGCACGCGCCGGCGCGGGCCGCGCGCGGCGGCCGAGCGCATCGCGCGCAACACGCCGATCCAGGGCACGGCCGCGGACCTGATGAAGCTGGCGATGATCCGAGTGGAGCCGGCGCTGGCGGCGGCGGGCATCGACGCGCCGATGATCCTCACCGTGCACGACGAGCTGTTGTTCGAGGTCTCGCCCGACGACGCCGAGCGCGCCGGCGAGATCGTGCGCCACGTGATGAGCTCGGCCCTCGAGCTATGCGTGCCGCTCAAGGTCGACGTGGGCGTCGGCAAGAACTGGGCAGAGGCCCACTAGGGGTCACTCTCTGCTCCGCAACCATCCGAAAACAAAGGGCGCACAGGGCACAATGACAAAACCCGATGTGCGGATTCCGTACTTTGGGTTTTGTCATTGTGGGCTATGGAGCCTTTGAATCCGCGGGGTTGTGGAGCATAGAGTGACCCTGCGCTGCGTGTGCTGCGAGGGCGGGCTCGATGGCCTCCATCACGGCGCGGACGGCGATGTCTCCGCGCACGTCCTGGTGCATGACGAGCCAGATCTCGAGCGGCTCGAGGGGGATCTCGCGAAGCACGCGCACGAGGTTGTCGCCGTGGCGCGCGGCGGTGGGGACGTGCAGGCCGGCGATGCCGGCGCCGGCGAGGCAGAGCTCGATCTGGGTGGTGATCGAGTCGCAGCGCAGCGCGAACTGCGAGTGCTGCATGCCGATGGCGCGCAGCATGCGCGGGAAGCTCGGGTCGCGGTCGAAGCCGATCAGCGTGTGGCCGCCGAGGCCGGGCAGGGCGGCCAGCTCGATGGTGGGCAGGCCATGGTGCGCGATGTAGTCGCGGCTAACGTAGAGGCCGAGCTCGACCTCGCCGACGCGCTTGGCGACGAGGTCGAGCTGATCGGGGCGGAACATACGCACGGCGAGGTCGGCTTCGCGGCGCGAGAGGTTGGCCGCCGAGTTGTCGACGACGAGCTCGAGGGTGATGCGCGGGTGCTCGCGGCGCAGGGCGGCGATGGCCGGGGCGAGCACGAAGTTGGCGATGGGCTCGTTGACGCTGAGGCGCACCGTGCCCGCGGGCGTCTGACGCGCGCCGCGCGCGTGGCGCATCAAGGCCTGCACTTCGTCGTCGATGGTGCGCGCCGACGCGAGCAGCTCGTGGCCTCGTTCGGTGAGCGAGACGCCGCGTGCGTGGCGCACGAAGAGCGAGACGCCGAGGCTCTCCTCGAGCGCTTGGGCGTGGCGGCTGAGCGTGGGCTGGCTGACGCCGAGCTCGCGCGCCGCCTGCGAGAGCGAGCCGGCGCTGGCGATGCGCACGAAGGCCTCGAGATGTGACCAATCCATAGCTATTCATTTGTGAATGACGGAGATGCAAAAGCAAGCAATTTCAATGCAGGAGAGAATGGCTATCCTGGCGCTGTCAGACACGAAGGAGACGACATGAAAGCACTCGTTATCGGAGCTAGCGGAGCCTTTGGCGGCGCGGTCGCGCGCGAGATGATCGAGCGCGGTATTCACGTCACCGCCATGGTGCGCCCGGGCGGAAGCGCGGTAGCGCTCGACGTCGCCACGGTGCAAGGCGACGCGCTGGTCGCCGAAGACGTGCTGCGTGCGGCGCGCGGCCAAGACGTGATCGTCTTCGGCTTCCACGTGCCCTACACCCAATGGGACCCCGTCGCCGTCGACGCCGCGCGCAACGTCGCCGCGGCGGCGCGCGCCGTGGGCGCCACGGTGCTCTTTCCCGGCAACGTCTACACGCTGCCGACCAGCGACGCGCCACTCGACGAGCGCACCGAGCCGGCGCCGCGCACCAAGCTCGGCCGCATCCGCGTCGAGATGGAGGCGATCTTCGAGCGCGCCGCGCGCGACAGCGACGCGCAGGTGATCGTGCTGCGCGCCGGCGATTTCATCGCCCCCAGTGACAACTCCTGGCTCACGCACCTCGTCAAGGCGCGCAGCGTCGCCGATCCTGCGCCAGCCGGCGTGCCGCACAGCTGGGCCTACCTGCCCGACCTCGCGCGCGTGGGCGTCGAGCTGTTGCTGCGGCGCGACCAGCTCGCGCCCTTCGAGGTCTTTCACTACAGCGGCTACCAGCTGACGTCGCAGCAGCTGCACGAGGCGCTGGCCGAGGCGCTCGGCGAGCAGCGCCCAGTGAAGCGCTTTCCGTGGTGGGGACTCAAGCTGGCCTCGCCGTTCTGGCCGATGGGGCGTGCGCTGCTCGGCATGCGCTATCTGTGGCAGGAGCCGCTGTTGCTCGACGAGCGCAAGCTGCAGGCCTGTCTCGGCGATGTGCCACGCACGCCGCTCTCGCAAGCCCTCGCCGCAGCCGTTTCCTAGACGGCTGACCGCTGACCCGCTGAAAGCTGACAGCTCAGATCTGCGGCAGCCCGCTGGTCGCCAGGCTGGCGGGCTTGTAGACGATCACCGCCTCGAGCTGCGGCGAGCGCGCCGCGGCACTCGCCATCGAGCGCGCGCCGATGGTGCGCTGCACGCCACGCTCGTTCCAGAACGGCAGCGCCTCGCTGAGGAACTGCGCGCAGCTGTAGACGCCGTCAGCCGCGTTGCCGCCGCTCACCGAGAACGACTTCATCGACTTGGCGCGCTTCTCGTAGGCGCTCGCGAGCTGTGTCACCTCGTTCGGCTTCGCCCCGTAGAGCATGCCGAAGTAGATGTTGGTCTTGCCGTCGTCGGGACGCGACTCGAAGAAGCGCCGCAGGCTGCGTTTGCGCGCCAGCGACAGGTCGCTCGAGCCGGTGAGCAGCTTGAGGGCGCTGCCGATGAGACCGGGCAGCTGCTCGACGCCGCGGGTGCCCGTCAGGTCGTAGAGCGCGCCGTTGCCGACGCGCACGGCGACGTGGCCGTAGGCGTTGCGGCCGCCGGGGGCCTTGAAGTTGAGCTCCACGGTCTGCTCGCCGACGCGGCCGAGCACCGAGCGGAGCGTCTGCTTGGTCTTCTTGCCCTGGCCGAGGTCGACGACCAGATGCAGCACGTCGCGCCCGCCGACCTGCTTGTAGTAGTGCTCGATGCCCTTCTCCTTGGCCAGCGCCGCGAGGTTCTGCGCCACGCTCTTGCCCTTGTCGAAGGTCGAGCGCCCGACGGTGATGCGGTCGGAGAAGCGCTCGAGGAAGCGGCCGCGGTAGACCTGAAACTCGCGTCGAGCGTGTGAGAGGGCGTCACGGATGCCGAGCTTGCCCTTGCCGCCCGCGGCGAGGGCGTGGCCTCCGCCGAGCAGTAAGGCCGCAAAAAGCAGCGGTGAGAGCGCCCGGCGTCGGCTCTTGGTCAGAAGCTGCATACGATCGTGCACAGCAAGTGCCCTGCCATCGGCAGGCGTCAGCGATTTCGCGCGCCTAGCGACGGGTCGGGTCGCGCGCCCCTCTGAAATGACCTGCCACTGACCGACTATCGTAGGCAGTTGCGCGCCGGCAGGGCTTCGTGATTACCTGAGTCGCGCCCATGGACACCGATCCGACAGTCGCGTCTCCGCTGGAAGAGCAGCTGGCACGCGAGCGGGAGAAGTTCCGCTCGATCCAGCAGATCGCCCGCGCCGTCGGATCCACCCTGGATCTCGACGATCTGCTGCATCTGATCGTCGGCAAGATCACCGAGCTGATGGATGCCGATCGCTCCACGTTGTACGTGATGGACGCGCTCGGAAGCGAGCTGTGGACCAAGGTGCTGCAGGCTGACGAGCTGCGCGAGATCCGCCTCAAGGTCGGCCAGGGCATCGCCGGCTACGTCGCCAAGACCGGCGAGCTCTGCAACATCCGCGACGCCTACGACGATCCCCGCTTCTCGCCCGAGACGGACCGGCGCAGCGGCTATCGCACGCGCTCGATCCTCTGCGGCCCGATGAAAGACAACACCGGGCGCATCATCGGCGTGGTGCAGGTCCTCAACAAGCGCGGCGACATGCCGTTCAGCACCGAGGACGAGGAGCTGTTCGAGGCGCTGGTCAGTCAGGCGTCCATCGCGGTGGAGAACAGCCAGCTCTACCGCTCGGTGCTCGACAACAACGAGGAGCTCGAGCGTACAAAGCGTATGCTCGAGCGCCGCGTGCAAGAGCTCGACCTGCTGCTCGATATCGAGCAGCAGGTGCAGGGCGCGACGACCGTCGACGAGATGCTCGACGCGCTGCTGTCGCGCACCATGACGCTGATCGGCGCCGAGGCGGCGAGCATCCTGCTGCTCGACGAGGGATCCGACCAGCTCGCCTTCCGCAGCGTGTACGGCAAGCACCGCGCGGCGCTGAAGAACCGCACGGTACAGATGGGCAGCGGGATCTCCGGCTGGGTCGCGCAGCACGGCACGCCGGCGCTGGTCGACGCGCCGCAAGCCGACCCGCGCCACAACAGCGAGCTGGCGCGAGAGATCGGGTTCAAGCCGCGCAGCGTGCTGTGCGTGCCGCTCGGCCAGCGCAGCGCGCGCGGCGCGCTCGAGCTGCTCAACAAGACCGGGCGCTCGTCCTTCGACGAAGACGACCTGCGCGTGGTCACGCTCATCGCCGGCCGCGCCACGCAGGCGATCGAGCTGGCGCGCGCCAAGGAGCAGCGCATCAAGGAGAACCGCCTGGCTGCCATCGGTCAGATGCTCTCCGGCGTGCTGCACGACCTCAAGACGCCGATGACGGTGATCTCGGGCTATGCCCAGCTGATGGCGCAGGACGACGACCAGCAGAGCCGCCAGGAGTACAGCGACCAGATCCTGCGCCAGTTCGACGTGGTGTCGGCGATGATGCGCGAGGTGCTGGCGTTCGCCCGCGGCGAGTCGCGCGTGCTGATCCGCAAGGTCTACATGCACCGATTCCTCAAAGAGGTGCAGGAGGCGCTGCGCCACGAGTTCGCAGGCCGCCACATCGAGCTCGAGGTCGAGCAGAACTACCGCGGCGTGGCCTACATGGACGAGATCAAGTTCCGCCGCGTGTTTCACAACATCGGCCGCAACGCCGCGCAGGCGATGGAGAGCAACGGCGGCGGGCGATTCGTTATCACCGTCGACGCCGATCCCGACAGCGACAAGCTGCTGTTCCGTTTCAGCGACACCGGCACGGGCATCCCGCAGGAGCTCGAGGGGCGGCTCTTCGAGCTGTTTGCCAGCCACGGCAAACGCGAGGGCACGGGTCTCGGCCTCGCCATCGTCAAGAAGATCGTCGACGACCACGACGGCGAGATCAGCTACGTCAGCGATCCCCACTCGGGCACGACGTTTACGATCAGCCTGCCGCTTTCGCGCCCCGGCGTTCAGACCGGCGAGGTGCGGCTGCCCCCGCAGACCGCGCTGTGAGGATCTTCCTGGCGGCGCTGCTCGTGCTCGCGGCGGCAGGCTGCCCCTCGAAGAACAAGCGCACAGGCGCAGGCAGCGCGAGCGGCAGCGCCAAGAAGAAGCGCATCCCCGACATCCCCGAAAACGGCGCGCTGGCGCAGCGCGTGCTCTACGGGCAGGCCAAGAGCTTGCTGCTCAAGGGCAAGTCGGCCGAGGCGGCGGCGGCCTTTCGGCGCGCGATCGCAGCGCATGGCAAAGGGCCGCTGCTGGCCAGCGCGTGGCTGGGGCTCGGCTCGGCGCTGGGCGACATGAAGCGCTACAAGGACGCGGTGGCGGCCTACCGCGAGGTGGTCAAGCTGCGGCCCGCCGATCCGGAGGGCTACAAAGCGCTGGCCATCGGTCTGACCGACGCGGGCGACGTGGTGCACGCACGCGCGGCGCTCGAGAAGGCGCTCGCGCTCGACCCCGACGCGCTGGCGACCTATCAGGACCTCGCCGGGCTGCACCTGCGCGAAAACGATCAGGCCGGCGCCAAGGCGGTCTACGCGCGCTACGAGAAGCGGCGCAAGGCGCTCGTGGCGCTGGCGGGCGACGCGGCGAAGGCCAAACGCGAGCGACTCTCGGCCCTCGGGCGTCTGGCGGGCGCGCGCGACGAGCGCACCGCGCGCTGGCTGGCGTCGGCGCTGCCCGAGGCGAAGGACGACAAGATCAAGGTCGCCATGATCGTCGCGCTGCAAGGGCAGGGCTTGAAGGTCGGCATCGAGGCGCTCGATGCGGCGGCGAAGGGCGGCAGCGCCGAGGTCAAGCGCGCCGCGCTGCTGGCGATGCAAGCGCTGTCGGCGGCGCCGGCGCCTTCGGGGGCTGGCGTGGCGATGTCGGGCACGGGGGCGGGCACTGGCAGCGGGACAGGGACGGGCGCGGGCACGGGCACGGGAACGGGGCAGTAGGCGTGGATGCTGCGCTGAACGTCGCGGGCCTGACCAAGACCTATGGGTTGGGCGAGGGGAAGGTGGACGTGCTGCGCGGCGTGGATCTCGCCGTGCCGCCCGGGCAGATGTGTGCCGTGATGGGGCCCTCGGGGGTCGGCAAGAGCACGCTGCTGTCGTGTGTCTCGGGCTTGGTGCAGCCCGACGCCGGGCGCATCGACGTGCTCGGCGAGGACATGGCCGCGCTCGATGACGAAGGGCGCACGCTGCTGCGGCGCAAGCGCATCGGCATCATCTACCAGTTCTTCAATCTGGTCGGAAATCTCACCGCCGAGGAGAACGTGCTGCTGCCGTTTCTGATCGACGGCGTGACGGTAGACCCCAAGAAGATCGAGCACGGGCTCGAGCGCGTGGGCATGACCAAGCGCAGAAAGCATCTGCCGTCGCAGCTGTCGGGCGGCGAGATGCAGCTGATCTCGATCGCGCGCGCGCTGGTGCGCGAGCCGGCGCTGGTGCTCGCTGACGAGCCCACTGGCAACGTCAACGTGGCCACGGGCGAGCGCATCATGGCGCTCTTGTGCGAGGTCACGCGCGAGAGCGGCGCGGCGCTGCTGCTCGTCACGCACAACCCCGAGGACGCGGCGCGCGCCGACCGCGTGGTGTTCATGCGCGACGGCGAGCTCGAGCGCGAGGCGGAGCTGCTCGGCGAAGAGGTCTCGAGCGACGCGGTGCACGCGCGGCTGCGCGAGCTCGGCATATGAGCCAGGTCGCCAGCGCGCGCGGCCTGACGCGCTTTCTGGCGGCGCGGCAGCTGCGCAGCGATCGCTTCGGCACCATCGCCGCGATCCTCGGCGTAGCGCTCGGCGTGGCGACGGTCAACGCTGTCGTCGTGCTCGACGAGAGCACCTCGCGCGTCGAGGCCGGCAACTGGGAGACCAACCCGCGGCTCGCCGCGGACCTCTCGACGACCGTCAACCTGCGCGGCCTCGACAAAGACGGCAAGCCCAAGGCGGCGCTCGATGTCGCCGAGGAGACACACGAGGACTATCAGGTGATGCGCTCGGCGATCCGCATGGGGTCGCTGTCGGCGTTTCTGGTCGGCGCGCTGATCGTGTTCTTTACCTTTACCGTCATCGTGGAGCGACGAAAGCGCGAGCTTGCGCTGTTATGCAGCCTCGGCGCCACGCGCAAGCAGATCGCGCGCATCGTCGCGCTGCAGGCGCTGATCGTCGGCGCCGCGGGAGCGCTGCTCGGCTTCGTGCTCGCCGTGCCGCTGGCCAAGCTCGCCGCGCGCGCCGGCATCACGACCACCGGGCGCAGCGTGATCCAGCACGTGTACTACCCTTGGAGCACGATGGCGCTGGTCTCGTTGGTCGGCGGGCTGTCGGCGTTGCTCGGCGTGATCAAGCCGCTGCGATCGCTGTGGCGCATGCAGGTCGCCGGAGAGCTCGCGCGGCAGGCCGAAGAGCCGGCGCCCGCGCGCCAGCGCCACCTGGTGCTCGTGGCGCTGCCCTTCATGGCGCTGGTCTACGTGCTGATGCGTCCCTTCTTTCGCGAGACGCTGCCGTCGCTGGCGTTCTTCGCGGTGGAGGCGGGTCTTTGCTGCGCGGCTTTTCTGGCGACGGTGATCCTCACGCCGACGCTGGTGCGGCGCCTCGGCGCGCTGCTCGGGAGACTGCTGCTGCGCGGTCCGGCGGCCGAGCGGCTGCTCACGCTGCGCCGTATCGAGCGGCGTGGCGATCAGCTCGCCTGGTCGGTGAGCGGCGTGATGGTGGTCTTCGCGCTGCTGCTCGCGCTGCACATCGTCACGCTGGCGCTGCGCGTCGAGGTGCAGCGCTGGGCGGCCAAGGCCGTGCGCCCATACGCATACCTCTACATGCGCGATGGCTCCAAGCCGTTGCCGCTCGATCAGCTCGACGTCGCCTCGGTGCCCGACGGCGTGGTGCGCCTGATGCTGAGCGGCGCCACGCTGTGGCCCAACCACGTGCGCGCCGCCAAGCACGACGAGCTCGTCGCCTTCGCGCGGGCGAGCGGGCGCGCGCAGTTGGTCGACATCGCGCAGCGGCTGGGGCGCGGCAAGATCCTGCTCTCGCCGCTGCTGGCGCGCCGCCTCGGCGTGAAGGTTGGCGAGAAGGTCGAGGTCTCGCGCAGCGGCAACACGCGCCGGGTGCTCGAGGTGGTGGCGATCACGGATGAGCTCGGCTACGCGCGCCAGGCTGGCCCCTATCGCCAGAGCAAGAACTTCGCGCTCATCGACGACGCCGACTTCGATCTCATCGCGCCCTACGTGGCGCGCGGGGCGTCCGCGGTGTTTGCCGACGGCCGCCCGGCGGCGCGCGCGCTGCACGGTGCGTCGCCGCAGCGCTGGGGCAAACACTACGAGCACCTCTTCGCCGCCGTCGCCTGGCGCGCCGACGACATGTGGCGCGCCGAGCTCGAGATCGGTGCCAGCTTCGAGCTATCGCGCATGCGCGAGACCGATCGCGACTTCGCGATCTTCGATCTGATCCTGCTGCTGACGGCGCTGCTGGCCGCCGTCGGCATCGCCAATCAGCTCGTGCTGTCGTTTCACGCGCGCGAGCGCGAGCTCGGCGTGTACCGGGTGCTGGGCATGACGCGCAAGCAGATCGAGCGTCTGGCGCTGATGGAAGGCGCTTTCGTGGGGCTGCTCGGCGGCGCGCTCGCCGCGGCACTCGGCGCGCCGCTCGGCTACGCGGCGATCGGCGCGCTGCAGGTCATCTCGGCCTTCGAGGTGCACTACGCGCTGCCCTGGTACTACCCGTTGCTGACGGTCGTCGGCGCGCTGGCGATCGCCATCGGTGCCGCGCTGTATCCGGCGCGCCGCGCCGCGCAGACCGACTTCGCGCGCGCACTGCACTACGAGTAGCCGGCGGCGGGCGCAGCGGGTCTTAGCGCCGCGGCCCAAACCGACGCATAATCGCCGAGATGCCGCCCGCCATCGTCGCCACTGATCTCACGCGCCGCTACGGGCCGACGCTCGCGCTCGATGGCGTGAGCTTCGAGGTGGCGCGCGGTGAGGTGGTCGGTCTGCTCGGGCCCAACGGCGCCGGCAAGACGACGTGCATGCGGATGTTGACCGGCTTCTTGCCGCCGACGCGGGGCAGGGCGCAGCTCGGTGATGGCGAGGACCTGGTCGACGCGAGCAGCGGCAAGGCGGCGCGGCGCCTGCTCGGGTACCTGCCGGAGAATGCGCCGCTCTACGGTGAGATGCGTGTGCAGCGCTACCTCGCCTTCCGCGCGCGGCTGCGCGGCATCGCGTGGCGCGAGCGAGGCAAGGCCATCGACCGCGTGCTCGAGGCATGCCGCCTCGGCGACGTGCGCAGCAGCATCATCGGGCGGCTGAGCAAGGGCTATCGCCAGCGCGTGGGCCTGGCCGACGCGCTGCTGGCCGAGCCGCCCGTGCTGGTGCTCGACGAGCCGGGCGCCGGGCTCGACCCGAACCAGATGCGCGAGCTGCGCCAGCTGATCGCCGACATCGGGCGCGAGCGCACGGTGCTGCTCTCGAGTCATCTGCTCTCCGAGGTGCAGGCGGTCTGCCAGCGCGTGCTGATCGTGATGAAGGGCAAGCTGGTCGCCAGCGGCGACGTCGCCTCGCTGCGCGCGCGCGGCGGTGCGCGCGTCGTGGCGCGCGTGGAGGGCGATGTCGAGGCCGTGCGCGCCGCGCTCGAGCCCGTGGAGCTCGGCGACGCGCAGGACGGCGCCGAGATCGAGGTCGAGCGCGACGACGAGGCGCAGCTCACGCACGTGTCGCTGAGCGGCGGCGATGACGAAGAGCGCGCGCGCGAGCTGTCGGCGCGCCTCTCCAAGGCGCTCGCGCCGCTCGGGCTGGTGGAGGTCACCGTCGAGCGCGCGCCGCTCGAGCGCGTCTTTGCCGAGCTCACCGAAGGCGGCGCGGGCGGCGAGGGCGAACGGTGAGGCCGGGCGCCTCGCTGGCCATCGCCGGGCGCGAGCTCTCGGCGTACTTCTTCTCGCCGCTGGGCTGGATCGTGCTCGCGCTGTTCCTGCTGGTGCAGGGTTACGCGTTCTACCTGATGGTCGAGCTGCTCAGCCAGCCGATGGCGCCGCATGGCGCGCCGATGCAGTTTTTCTTCGGCGGGACGTTCATCTACTGGCTGTTCGTGATCATGGTCGTCTCGGCGATCACCATGCGTCTTCTGGCCGAGGAACGACAGCGCGGCACCCTCGAGGTGCTGCTCACGGCGCCGGTCAGCGAGACGGAGGTGGTGATCGGCAAGTTCGCCGCCGGCTGGCTGTTCTACGGCGCCTTGTGGCTGCCTACGCTCTGCTTTGTCGCCGTGCTGGGGCAGGTAGCGGGCCGTGACGCGGTCAGCGCGGGTCCGGTGGCGGCCGGCTACATCGGCACCATGCTCGCCGGCGGCGCCTGCATCGCCATCGGCACGCTGATCTCGGCGCTCGCGCGCAGCCAGATCGGCGCGGCGCTGGGCACCTTCGCCGTGCTGACGCTGCTGTTGCTGTTGGGGCCGCTCGAGCTGTTTACCGCCGAGCCGTGGCTCGAGGCGCTGGTCAAGCACGTCAACCTCTTCGATCACATGGAGGACTTCGGACGCGGGGTCATCGACTCGCGGCACGTCGTCTTTCACGCCAGCGTGATCACCTTCTGCCTCGCCGCCGCGGTCAAAGCGCTCGAGCGGCGCAAGCACGTCTAATGTCCAAGTCCGGCGAAAGACTGCGGCGCGCGCTGGCGCCCGACGGACGGCTCAGCCTGGCGCTCGGGCTCTTGCTGCTGGCGGCGATCCTGGTGATGCTCAACTACATCGCGGCGCGCCACTACGCGCGCGGCGATCTGACGCCGAGCGGTATCTACTCGCTGTCCGACAAGGCCAAGGCGGTGCTGGCGGCGCTGTCGCGCCCGCTGCGCATCACGGTCTTCATGGTGCCGCCCGATCGCTACCGCGAGTCTCTCTATCACGAGGTGCGCGAGCTATGCGCGCGCTTCGCGGCGGCCTCGCCGCGTGTGGCGGTGGAGCTGATCGATGTCGACGCCGACGCCGCACGCGCGGCGCTGCTGGCCAAACGTTATGGCATCACGCGCGAGGATCTGCGCCGCGGCGTGGTCGTCTTCTCGAGCGGCAAGCGCACGCGCCACGTGCGCGCGCGCGAGCTGGCGCGCTACCGCGCGGGCAAGCTGGTGGCTTTCCGCGGCGAGTCGGCGCTGATCTCCGCGCTGCTCTCGGTGACAGCGAGCGCCGAGCGGCGCGTGT